>NZ_CP007440.1:7886439-8193889 GCF_001579845.1 Rhodoplanes sp. Z2-YC6860 | reverse complement strand
TCCCCGGATTCCGACTCCTCAGATGCGTTTATCCACTAACTGCTTTCACCGCATAACAAATTCTTAACCGGTGACTCAGGGTAGTCGGTCGCGCGAGAGGCGTTTGCGCGCGTTGAGTTTTTGAATCGCCGATGTAGGTAACACTACCTATACGCGCGCTTCTCGCTGGCGCTGTGACCTGGCTGCCACAAAAACTTCACGCGGTTGAAACGCAAACGCCGCGTGGATGTCATCACATCCACGCGGCGAAGTTACGAATAAAATGATAGAGAGCGTCGCTTGTGTGGAGCGCGAACTGTCGCGCTCAATTCACCGAAAGCTGACGCGCATCACTTGCTCGGATTATTTGCCGAGCTTGGTGATCTGCTTGGTCAGGCGAGACACCTTGCGGCTCGCGGAGTTGCGATGCAACTGGCCCTGCTGCGCCGCGCGGATCAGCGCGGGCTCCGCGCCCTTCATCGCTTCAAGCGCCTTGTTGCGATCGCCGGAGGCGATCGCCTCTTCGACTTTGCGGACCGCGCTGCGCATGCGCGAGCGGCGCGCTTTGTTGACTTCGGTGCGGCGCGCGATCTTGCGCGCGGCTTTACGGGCGGAGCTGGTGTTAGCCATGTACGCTTTAAGCCTGTTGTGACGGCGAAAACTGTCAGGCCGTCAGGGTCCATAAAAAGTCGAGGCGGCGAGGGCTCTCGCCGCCAGTTGGGCCGCCTTATAGTCAGGAGGGGCGAAATCGTCAATGTCCGGCGGCCGGCGGCGCTTCCGGGCGCTCCGGCAGGACGCCGGCGTCATGGGCGTAGACCCAGGCCACCGCCCGGTAGGACCAGTCGGTCATGCCCCGGACCATGGCGGCGTCGCGCTCGATTTGGCCCGGTCCGTCAGGCATATGGAACCGGGTCTTGTTGTCCCAGGACTGCTGCTGGATGCGGGAGGCACGGGGCTGGCGCACGGCCTCGTAGAGCTTCAGCGCCGCCTCCACGTCGTCACCGCATTTGTCGAAACAAACCGCGATGGCGGCCCCGTCCTCGATGGCCTGGGCGCCGCCTTGGCCCATGAAGGGCAGCATCGGGTGGCAGCAGTCGCCCAGCATGGTGATGCGGCCGTAGGTCCATTGCTTCAGCGGCTCGCGGTCGAACACCGCCCAGATGAAGGTCTCGTCGACCGCGTCGATGACACGCTGCACCTGCGGGTGCCAGCCCGCGTAAGCCTCCCGCAGATCGTCGACGCTGCCGGGCTCGGTCCAGGATTCGCTGCGCCAGCCGTCCTGTTCGACATGGCCGACGAAGTTCAAATATTTTCCACCCGACACGAAGTAATGGATGAAGTGCCGGCCCGGGCCGAGCCATGCGACGGACTCGCGCGGCAGGTCGCTGACCTTCTCGGCGGGGATGAGTCCACGATAGGCGCGGCAGGCAAAGCGCGGCTCTTCCGGGCCGAGCAGCGCTTTGCGCACGCTGGAATGGATGCCGTCGGCCGCGATCACCGCATCGAATTCCGCGCTTGTGCCGTTGGCGAAGTCGACGCGGACCCGATCGCCGATTTGTTCGATGCCGGTGCAGCGATGCGCCAGGAACACGCGCTCCGGCGGCACGGCCTTGGCGAGGATCGCGTGCAGATCGCCGCGATGGAAGATGTAATGGGGCGCGCCGAACTCGGCCGCGATGGCATCGCCGAGTGGCGTTCTTGTCAGTGTCTTGCCGTCCTGCCAGCGGCGCTGGTGCATGAACGGCGAGCGAAACGCGACCTTGGCGCACTCCTCGCCGAGGCCCAGCCGGATGAGCAGCTTCGAAGCGTTCGGCCCGATGTTGATGCCGGCGCCCACTTCGGAGATCCAGCGCGCCTGCTCATAGACCCTGACATTGTAACCGGCCCTGAGCAGATGGATCGCGGCGGCGAGCCCACCGATGCCGCCGCCGATCACTCCGATCGAAATGTCGCGAGGCGCCATGGTGTCGCCGAGCGGCCTGTCCTTACGCGACGCGCTTGCCGCGCACCTGGTCGTAGCCCGCGACGACCGCAGCGCGGTCGCCGGCCGAGAACGGTGCGAGCGGCGGCTTCATCCGCGCCAGCGCCGGATCGGCATGGATGTGCGAGAGCAGCGCCTTCACGCCCGACACCAGCGGCCGGCCGTCAAACAGTTTGCGGATCGTGACCGCGGCGTCGTGCGCGGCCTTGTCGCCCTTGGCCCAGGCCAGCTGGCAGAGATCGGCGTTGAGGTTCGCGGTCGCCGAAATGCATCCGGCGAAGGCGCCGGTGCGCGCCTCGAGCAACACCGCCTCGGTCGACGGGAACACGTCGAAGCTTTTGGAAATGGCCGCGGCTTCCTTAGCGTAGTTCATGTCGCCCGAGGAATCCTTCAGGCCGACGATGCGGCTGCCGAAGGTGTCGAGCAGCCGCTTCACCAGCGCGACGTGCCAGTGCAGGCCCGACTGCTGCGGGTAGTGATAAAGGTACAGCGGCACGGGCTTTTGCGCCGTGGCCTTTACGATGGTGTCGATGTAGGCGACGAGGCCGTCGTCCGGCACGCCCTTGTAATAGAACGGCGGCAGCACCAGCGCGCCGGCGAAGCCGAGATCGGCCGCGTAACGCGTGAGCGCCACCGCGTCGGCGACGGCCGCGGCGCCGGTGCCGACCATCATGCGGTCGAGCGGCAGGCCTGCGGATTTATAAGCGTCCATCACCCGCTTGCGCTCCTCGAGCGAGAATGACGTCGCCTCGCCGGTGGTGCCGAGCACGTTCAGCCCATCGCAGCCGTTGTCGATCAGATGGCGCGCAAGCTTGGTGGCGCGTGCCGTATCGGGCGAACCGTCCTCGTTGATCGGGGTGGCGACGGCGGCGATGACGCCGCGGAGCTTGGTTTCGGCCATTTTTGGGTTCCTTGAGACTTTGAGCCGGACTTTCGGGCCGCATAAAACAAGACGCGGGCCGTTGGGACAAGCCCTGGCGGCTCGTTCAAGCTATGCTACCTGTCGCGTTCATTTGCCGGATGGAATGCTCCATGCGCTTCGTTCTTGCTTTCCTACTCGCCGCCACCGTGACGGGTCCCGCTGTGGCTCAGCAGGCCAGGCCTGCCAAGCCTCAGCCGAGCCAGGCGGCTCCTCCAAGTCAGGACTCGCCTTTCAGCCAATCCAAGCCCACCTCGCAGGAAGAGGTCATGCGGCAGCGCATCCTGCTCCGGGAAAAGTTCAACAAGGGCTGGGACATTCAGCCCGAGACCCCGAAGGAGCGGGACCGGCGCTGCAAAAACGAAGCGAAAAAGCAGTTTTCGGCGCTGCACCCGCTCAAGCGCCGAAAATACGTGAAGGAGTGCGTCGCGCACGCCAAGCCGTGAGGGCCGTATGAAGGTCACGCCGCCAGCGTTCCGCCGCTGAAAACGGCTGCGTGGCGGCGCGCGAAATCCGCAAACGTGGTCGGCTTCACGCCAAAGGCCTGGTGAGCCGACAGGTTCACCCGTGACTCGGGTCGCCGGCGCCGCTCGGCCGCCTGCTCGTCCATGGCGTCGACGAGATATTCCGGGAGCCCGGCCGCCAGCAGGGCACGCCGCCGTTCCGCAGGATCCACGTTGACGTATCGAATGGTGCGGCCGACAGCCGCGGAGATGTGTCCTGCGATCTCGGCCATGCTCAAGGCTTTGGGGCCGGTCATGTCGAGCCGTTCCCCGCCGTGACCGCCGTCGCGCAGCAGGCGAAACGACACCTTGGCGATGTCTTCGACGTCGATGGGCGATAGCCGGACGTCTCCCAACGCCAGAAGCATCGCGTTGTGTGCTTTGATTGTCGGCGCCTCGCGCAGGTAGACCTGCATGAACTGGCTCGGCCGCAGATGGGTCCAGGTCAGGCCCGAGCGTTCGAGGGCGCGTTCGATTTCTTCGTGCATCCGCGTGAAGCGAAATTGCGTCGCGTCGAACCCAATGCCGGATTCGGCGCCGGAAAATTTCACGATATGCCGCACGCCGGCGCTCTTGCACGCCTCGATGAAGGTGCATTGCGTATCCGCCATCTCCGGCGCAGACGAGGAGATCATCAGCGTTCGCGTGACGTCGTCGAGCGCCGCACCGAGAGTGTCGGGCCGCGCCATGTCGCCCTCGATCACCTCGATGCCAGGGAGCGTCTCGATGAATTGTGCTTTTGCGCGGAACCGGACCAGGGCTCTGACCGGTTCGTTGTGTCGCGCAAATTCGCGGATCACCATCCGCCCGTTCAAGCCCGTGGCGCCGGTTACGAGAAGCATGACCATCCTCCATTTCGCCCGGAGGCTATCGGCGGCCGGCTGACTGGTTCGGCCCGCGATGCTTTGACGAAACGCAGAGGCGGAAGGATTCGAGAAAAATTTCTGCTGTCAGGCGAATCCTTCGGCTTGGCTCGAACGTCTTGGGTCCAGGACCAGAACCCAAGGCAAACAGCCCCAGGAGAGTCGCCCATGAAACGGATGCTCGTGCGCTACAAGGCCAAGCCCGAGGCGGCCGACCTCAATCAGCGGCTGATCGAAGCCGTGTTCCAGGAACTGCACGCCAAGGCGCCGGATGGCGTTCAGTACCTGGTGCTGCGGCTCGCCGATGGCATGTTCGTGCACTTCGTGCAGGGGAAAACCGATATCATCCCGGCGCTCGACGCGTTCAAAGCGTTCGGTGGCGGCATCAAAGAGCGATGCCTGGAACCACCGCAGCCGCACGAGGCGACGGTGGTCGGGAACTACAAAGTGCTGCCTGAATAGGGCGGATATCGGTGACGCATGGGCGTTCCATCGGTTGTTGATCCAGGTCGAAGTCTCGACGCCGCGCTCGGCGAGCTGCGGCCGAAGCTGCATCGGTTTTGCGCGCGCATGACCGGCTCGGCCATCGACGGCGAAGACATCGTGCAGGAGGTCTGCGTCAAGGCCATCGAGGCCGCGGCGTCGAGCGGCCCCATCGACAATGTCGAGGGCTGGCTGTTCCGGATCGCGCACAACGCCGCTCTGGATTTCCTGCGCCGCCGCAACCGGCAGGGGCTCACGCATTCCGACGAGGCCACGGAGATGATCGCCGACCCCAGTGCCGATGCTGATCGCTTGGTCGCCGCTGCTGCGAGCTTGCGGGCCTTCATGGAGCTGACCGCGATCGAGCGCAGCGCCGTCATCCTGATGGATGTGCTCGGTTACCATCTCGACGAGATCGGCTTTATCACCGGCTCAAGCATCCCGTCGATCAAAGCGGCGCTGCATCGCGGGCGCGGGCGTCTGCGCGAACTGGCGAGCACACCCGATGAGCGGCCCTGGCCGGCGCTCTCGGCTGCCGAGAGTGCGCGGCTTTCCAAATATGTGGCGCTGTTCAACGCGCGGGATTTTGACGCCATCCGCGACATGCTGGCCGACGATGTCCGGCTCGAGCTCGTGAACCACCACAGGATGAAGGGCAAGGAGGTGGCGAACTACTTCGGCAATTACGCCAAGATCTCGAATTGGCACCTGACACCCGGACAGGTCGACGGGCGCCCTGCCGTGCTGGTGCGCGAAAGCGCCGATCCGGCAGCAAAGCCGAGTTATTTGATCGTGCTGGAATGGTCGAACGGCAAGATCGTCAACATCCGCGATTTCCGTTACGCGCGCTATGTGGTCGAGAGCGCCGCTGTGACGGTGCTGCCTTCCTGACAGTCCATGCGCTGACGGCGTGAGCCGGCCTTGCGTCGGCACCGATTGTGCCGGACCATCGTCCGCGAGCAAATTCCCCGCGTTCTTGCAGGCGAAACTCGCGGCTCGGGAGGATCACGATGAATTGGCGCGCAACGGTCGGAGCTTTGGCACTGGTCGCGACACTGCATTGTCCGGCGCTTGCTCAATCGTCCGACAAGACCAGCGTGGTTCATGTGTCGGGCGGCGACATTCAGGGGCTTGCCGTCAACGGCGTCGGGCAATTCCTCGGCATTCCTTATGCTGCGCCGCCGACGGGCGAACTGCGCTGGCGGCCGCCGCAAGAGCCGGCGCCGTGGAAGGAGATGCGCGAGGCCACCAAGTTCGGCGGCACCTGCCCGCAGCAGCAGCGCGGCGTGTTCGCCGCGCCGAGCAACACCGAAGACTGTCTCTATCTGAACGTCTACACGCCGGAGACGAAGCCACAGGCCAATGCCAAGCGTCCGGTGATGGTGTGGTTCTATGGCGGCGGACTGTTCAGCGGCGAGAGCAACGACTACGACGGCAGCAAGCTTGCAAGCCGCGGCGGCGTCATCGTGGTGACCCTGAACTATCGGGTCGGCGCGCTGGGCTTTCTCTCGCATCCGGCGATCAACGCCGAAGGTCATCCGTTCGCCAACTACGGCATCATGGATCAGCAGTTTGCGCTGCGCTGGGTGCAGCAAAACATCGCGGCCTTCGGCGGCGATGCGCAGAACGTGACGATCTTCGGCCAGTCGGGAGGCGGCACAGCGGTGATGGCCAATCTGCAGTCGCCGCTGTCCAAGGGGCTGTTTCACAAGGCCATCAACCAGAGCGGCACGCGCATCGCGCTGACGACGCCCGAGATGTCGCTGAAGCTCGGTCAGGATTTTGCGACGGCTGCCGGTTGTGCCGACCAGAGCGCGGCATGTCTGCGCGCGCTCAGCGTCGATCAGGTGCTGAAGAACCAGGCGCCGGTCGTGAGCCGCGTTTCGGATTTTCCTGCGGTCGACGGCACCGTCATCACCGAGTGGGCCTATACGGCGTATCGTGACGGCAACTACAACCGCGTGCCGATCATGACTGGCCTGGTGCAGGACGAGCAGGCGTTCTTCCTGCCGGAGGCCAACACCAAGAAGCCTTTGGCGGCCGACGACGTGAAACGCTATGCGTCGACCTTCGGCGCCGAGCACGTCGACACACTGATGGCGAAGTACCCGCTGGCGAGCTATCCGAGCCCGAGCCTGACCGAGATCGCCATGGCGCAGGGCGGCAAGGCCTGCACGGCGCGGATTCTCAATCTACAATGGTCGAAATATGCGCCGCTCTATGCCTATCAGTTCGAGGACCGCACCGCGCCGTCCTACTTCCCCGAACTGAGCTATCCGATGCGCGCCTATCACACCGCGGAGCTGCAATATCTGTTTCCGTTGTTCCGCGGCGGGCAGGGCACCTCGCACCCGCTGAACGACGGCCAGCAGAAGCTCTCCGACACCATGGTCGACTACTGGACTACGTTCGCGCGCACCGGCAATCCCAACCGAGACGGCGCGCCGAACTGGCTGTCCTATTCGGTCGAGAAGGACAACGTCCTGGTGCTGAACCAGCCGGCGCCGAAGCTGGCTTACAATTACGGCGCCGCCAACGACTGCGCGATGTGGGACAAGATCCTGCCGTTCAAATAGCGCTCACCACCGCACCGCCGGCGGCGCGAGCCGCCCGCCGGCCGCGGTGCGGATGCGCAGTGCCGACTGCTTCGCTTCGCGCACGATCTTTTCGACGTCGTAGCCCACGAGCTTGCCGCCGCGTTTGACGATGCGACCGTCGACCAGCACGGTGTCGACGTTGGCCGGCGCCGCCGCCTGCACCACGGTGGTCTCGACATTGGCGATCGGCGCGATGTTCACGTCGCGGCCGCTGATCAGGATGATGTCGGCGCGCTTGCCGACGGTGAGCGAGCCGGTGACGTCGCCCAGGCCCAGCGCCTTGGCGCCGTTGATGGTCGCCATCTCGATGGCTTCGTGAAACGTCATCTCCGGCTCCTTCTCGCTCGGCGTGCCCTTCCACGGCATGCCGAAGTTCCAGGTCACCCGCATGGTCTCGAACATGTTGAGCGGCGCGATCGACGTAGCGTCGAACGACAGCGAGATCAGCACGCCCGCCTTGCGCATGCGCAACAGGCAGTCGCGCGCATCGCCGGTGCGGCTCAGCCGCATCTCCGACAGGGTCGAGAAGCTCAACGGCGTTTTGGTGCGCGCCATCGCGGCGGCGTCGGCGTCGCTCGCCGGGATGTAGTGGCAGATCAGAAGGTCCGGCCCGAGCCAGCCCTTCTTGTCGTAGTCCTCGGCGTCGAGCGTGTTGGGACCGGACTGTCCGGCATGGAGCGCGACCTTGAGCTTGCGCTCCCGCGCCTGCTTCATGTCCTCGAAGTAAGTCGGCTCGTCGCTCTGCGAGAGGCCGCGCAAATTCACGCCAAACGTGACGAGACCTTCGAATGCCGAGCCGGTGGCGAAGTAATTGGCCCGCACACGGTCGATGTCGGTGAAACTCAGCGGCTCGTTGCGGGGCATCTGGTCGACGTGACCGTAGGAATAGCGGGCCCGCAGCATGCCGTCGCGATGCGCCTGCAATTCGGCGTCGGCATGCGCCGGCGTGCGCGTGTTGTGCGACCAGTTGTGCACCGTGGTGATGCCGGCATTGGCACATTCGGCAAGGCCGAGCATGACGCTGCGGTAGAAGTCGGTCGGCTCGTAGAGCTTTGACGTGGCGGCCTTCGCCGGGAAATAGCCGAAGCCTGCATCGCCCGCGAAGTTGCGGCCGAGCGAGCTCCACATGTGATGATGTGTTTCGACAAAGCCGGGCATCACGATCATGTCGGTGGCGTCGATGGTCTCGGCGCCGGCGACTGCGAGATCGGGGCCGATCGCTTCGATGCGGCCGTTGCTGACGTGGATGTCGGCACGAGGCAGCGTGCCGAGCGTGGGATCGGCCGTGATCACCGCCCCGTTCTTGATCAGATAGTTGCCGCGCGGCACGGCAGGCGCTGCGCCTTGCGCGAAGCTGTTCGTGATCAGCGATGGCGCCGCGAGTGTGCTCAGTGCCGTTGCGCCGAGCAGGCTGCCAAACCTTCTGCGATCGAGCATCGTCGCCTCCATGTGAGTATTTATGACAGAATAATGAAACCTAACGCAGGCGAAGCTCGGCGGACATCGCGGATTGAGGCTTGGCAGGTCCGCGTTTGCGCTCGTGATGCGAGGCAATCTCAACGAGCTTCAATCGCAGATGGCCGTTGTTGGGGATTTTGGGCGACACTCTCGCGCCAGCGGAGGCTCGTGCTGCTGTCGGCCCTTCCCAGGATGGCTCCGATGTCTATAGTCCGGCGTCGGCTTGGAGGGGGCCTTAAGTCCAAACGCGTATGACGAGAGTTCACACGGTTGTCATATTCGCGTTGGTTGCCTTCGGGTCCGTCGCTGCACACGCCGCCGATTCCGCGGCGCCGCTGCCGGTGAGAGGCAAAGCCTTACAGCCGAAGTATCGATGGACCGGGCTCTATTTTGGCGGTCATTTCGGTTACGGCGGCGGCAGTTTCGGATCGGGCGCCAACCCGGCTCACAACGAGTCGGTGATCTTTCCGTCGTCGGTCACGGGTCTCATCGGCGGCTATCAGGTCGGCTACAATCAGCAGCTTCCCAACAATGTCGTGCTCGGCATTGAAGGGGACATGACCTTCCTCAGCCCGATCAACGTCAACGCCACGGCGGACGCGCCGTTCAACACGACGCTTAACTATGTTGCGACCGTGCGCGGTCGGGCCGGCTATGCGTTCGACAATTTCGTTCCTTATGTCACCGGCGGCCTGGCCGTGGGCCAGAGCAAGATCGAGGCACTCGATGGCAATGGCGCGGTCCTGTCGCCGAAGCAGCACACCCATGTGGGCTGGACGGCCGGCGCCGGCGTCGAAGTGGCGCTGGACCGTCACTGGAGCGCCAAGCTCGAGTACAACTACGTCGATCTCGGCGCGCAGACGTTCAGTCTCGATCAGGGGCTGCTGAGCACGATCGCGGTGGATCCCAAGCTCCACGTCGTCAAGCTCGGGGTGAACTACAAGCTCGACAACACCGCCTCACGCAGCGAAGAGACGTTTCCCGCGATGACGGTGCCAGATGCGCCGGAGTCCAAGAACTGGAACATCCACGGCCAGACCACTTTCATTCTGCAGGGCTATCCCGGTTTCCGCTCACCCTATCAGGGCGCTAACAGCCTGCCTGGCGGTGGCATGACCCGGGAGACCTGGACCAACACCGCGTTCCTCGGCTGGCGGCTCTGGGACGGCGGCGAGTTCTATTTCAATCCCGAGCTGGCGCAGGGCTTTGGCCTGAACTCGACGCTGGGCTTGGCCGGTTTCAGCAACGGCGAGGCGCAGAAGGGCGGAGCGCCTTATCCGCGGCTGCGCGCGCAGCGCTACTTCTTCCGCCAGACCTTCGGGCTCGGCGGCGAGCAGGAGAATGTCGAGGACGGTCCCAACCAGCTCGCCGGCAAGCGCGACATCGACCGCGTCACGCTGACGGTCGGCCGCTTCGCCATCGGCGACATCTTCGATGCCAACACCTACGCGCACGATCCGCGCGCCGATTTCCAGAACTGGGCGATGTGGTCGTCGGTGGCCTATGATTTCCCGGCCGATCTGCCGGGCTTCACCCGCGGCGTCGTGGTCGAGCTCAATCGCAAGATGTGGGCGCTGCGCGGCGGCTGGTTCCAGGTGCCCGAGGCGCCCAACAGCGACGCGCTCACCTTCAAGACCGGCGGCGGCCTTCTCGAATACGAACAGCGCTGGGAGCTGTTGAGCCAGCCCGGGCGCCTGCGCGTCGGCGCCTTCTGGAACCGCGGCAACACCGGCAGCTACCGGCAGGCCGTGACCGCGGTGACGATCGATCCGGCGCTCGACATCAACGGCGCCATCCTCGGCACGCGCGGACAGCGCAACAAGTACGGCTTCTATGTCAACGGCGAGCAGGCGATCACCAAGGATCTCGGCGTGTTCGGCCGCTTCAGCTGGAATGACGGACAGAACGAGATTTTGTCATTCACCGATGTCGATCGCAGCATTTCGGGTGGTGTGTCGCTCAAAGGCACGGCCTGGAAGCGGCCGGACGACACGATTGGCTTCGGCGGTGCCATCAACGGGTTGTCGGAGGCCCATCGCAACTTTCTCGCCGCTGGCGGTCTCGGCCTCCTGATCGGCGACGGTGCGTTGAACTATCGCGAAGAGAAAATTATCGAGACCTATTACGCCTACAAGATCGACAAGACATCGACGCTGACCGCCGACTATCAGTTCATCGACAATCCGGCCTACAACGCCGATCGCGGTCCGGCGCACGTCTTTACCGGGCGGTTCCACGCCGAATTCTAATGTGAGTTGCAGAGCGGCTGTGGCGCTGCCTGTCGTAAACCGCGATAAGATAGAGACTCAACTCGCCAGATCGCGAATGGCTGGCCGTCGGCAAAGGGAGGTGCCGTGAATCGGCGCGCATTCCTGACTGGTGCGACTGCGATTGGCATTGCCGGCGAGGCGTTTCGACCCGCCCGCGCGCAATCTTTTCCGTCAGGCGCGGTCCGGATCGTGGTGCCGACTTCGGCCTCGACGCCGCCCGACATTCTCTCCCGCATCATCGCCACGGCGCTGTCGGACGGCGAGGGCTGGACGGTCGATGTCGAGAACAAGGCCGGCAACGTGATGACCATCGCGGCGATGGACGTGGTCAGCCATCCCGCAGACGGCCATTCGCTGTTTCCGGTGAATGCGCCGATCGCGGCGCTGCCGACGCTGATGCCGAAAGCACACTTCAATCTGGAGCGGGACTTCGTGCCGGTGATCCAGACGGGGACCGGTTACAACGTGCTGGTGGTCAGCCCATCACTGCCCGTGAATTCGGTCGGGGAGTTGGTGACATATCTGAAGAAGGATACCGGCAAGCACACCTTCTCGTCAGGCGGCACCGCAACGCCGGCGCATCTCATTGGCGAGATGTTCAGGCTCGAAACCGGCGTGCAAGCCACTCACGTGCCCTATGTGCAGTTTCCGCAGGCGATCGCCGATCTGGTCAACGGCTTCAACACCTATCAGTTCATCACCACACTGCCGGTGATCGAGCTGATCAAGGCCGGCAAGCTCAAGGCGCTGGCGGTGATGGGCAAGAAGCGCATCGCGGCGCTGCCCAACGTGCCGAGCATCGTCGAAGCCGGTTATCCGAAGCTCGCGAGCGAGGATTGGGCCGGTATCATGGTGAAGTCGGGCACGCCGGCCCCCGTGATCGCACGGCTCAACGCCGCCCTCGACAAGGCGGTGAACTCCGAGAAGGCGCGCGCATCGTTTGCCAAGATCGGCTTCGATTCCGGTGGCGGCTCGCCCGAGGCGTTCGGCACGCTGGTGCATGCCGAGATCATGCGCTGGGGCAAGGTGATCAAGGACGCCGGCGTCAAGCTGAATCCCTGACCGGCGACATCAGCGAGGGCTGCGGCGTCCCCTGCGGTCGGCCCAAGGCGCATGATGCAATGCCAGATCGTCGTGAGATCATGCAAAAAATGATACTGTTACGGTACGGAACTTCCGCGTAGCGTTTTAGGCAAGCCTCGGCACAAGAGGTTTTTCTCAATTCAGTGACCTGAATATTGTCATTACGGCCACAGGCCGACGGGGGGACGAACATGGACCGGAGAGTATTTTTGACCGGCGCTACAGCGCTGGGCTTTGGCGGCGTGGCGTTGCGGCGCGCGTCCGCGCAATCCTTCCCGAGCAACGTCATTCGCATCGTGGTGCCGACCTCGGCCTCCACGCCGCCAGACATTCTTGCCCGCATCATCGCGACCGCGTTGTCGGACAGCCAGGGCTGGAAGGTCGTGGTCGAGAACAAGGCCGGCGCGGTGATGACCATCGGCGCGATGGACGTGCTCAGCCAGCCACCGGATGGGCACACGTTGTTCTCGATCACGTCGCCGATCGCAGCCCTTCCTGGCCTCGTGCCCAACGCGCAGTTCAATCTGGAAAAGGATTTCGCGCCGCTGATCCAGACGGGCACCGGTTACAACGTGTTGGTGGTCAATCCATCGGTCCCGGTGAATTCGGTCGGCGAGCTGATTGCCTATCTGAAGAAGGATTCCGGCAAGCACACCTTCTCGTCGGGCGGCTTCGGCACGCCGGCGCATCTGCTCGGTGAGATGTTCAAGCTCGAAGCCGGCGTGCAGGCGGTTCACGTGCCCTATGTGCAGTTTCCCCAGGCGATCGGCGATCTCGTCAGCGGCATCAACACCTACCAGTTCATCACGGTGCTGCCGGTGGTGCAGCTCATCAAGACCGGCAAGCTCAAGGCGCTGGCGATCATGGGAAAGAAGCGCATCGCGGCGCTGCCCGATGTGCCGACCATTGCCGAGGCCGGCTATCCGAAGCTTGCGAGCGAGGACTGGGCCGGCATCTTGATCAAGCGGGGCACGCCGGCGCCGGTGGTCGAGCGGTTGAACGCCGCAGTCGACAAGGCGATCAAGACCGAGAAGGTGCGCGAAGCTCTTGCCAAGCTCGGCGTCGATCCGGGCGGTGGAGCGGCCGAGCCATTCGGCGCGCTGGTGCACTCCGAGATCGCGCGCTGGTCCACGGTGATCAAGGAAGCGGACATCAAGATCAGCCCATAAGATCGACCGATGACAGCAAGTGACTTCCGCGTGACCCTGCTCGGGACCGGCGTGCCGATCCCGAGCCCCGACCGGTTCGGCCCCTCGACGCTGGTCGAGGCTGGCGACCAGAAATTCCTGATCGATGCCGGGCGCGGCGCGACCATCCGGCTCTATCAGCTCAAGGTGCCGATCGGCCGGATCGATGTGCAGCTTCTCACGCACTACCATTCCGACCACACGTCATGCCTGCCGGATGTCTGGCTCACCGGCTGGCTGGAATCGTTTTTTGGCACCCGAAAGACGCCCTACCGGGTGATCGGGCCCACGGGTGCCAGGCGCCTGATGGAAAATCTGGAGCGCGCTTACGCGGATGACATCAAGATCCGCGTCGCCGACGAAAAGCTGCCGCTGTCCGGCATCGCCACCGACGTTACCGAGTTCGATCGCGACGGCCTGGTCTATGAGAAGAACGGCGTGAAGGTGATCGCCTTCGAGGTCGACCACGGCGACGTCATCAAGCCCTGCTACGGCTATCGCTTCGAGTATGACGGCCGCGTCGCGGTGTTCTCCAGCGACACGCGCTACAATCAGAATGTCATCAAGTACGGCGCGGGCGCGGACCTGCTGGTGCATGAGGTCGCAAGCGCGCGGCCTGAGCTGATGAAGGAAGCTTACGTTCAGCGCATCATCGGCCATCACACCACGCCGCGCGAGGCCGGCCAGGTGTTTTCACTGACCAAGCCGAAGCTCGCGGCCTTCACGCATATCGTCCAGCTCGGGAGCGACAAGATCGCGCCGCCGACCGTCGACGAGATGCTCGCCGAGACACGCGAGGTCTATGGCGGTGATCTGGTGGCGGGTGAAGACCTGATGGCCTTCGAGATCGGCGAGGCTGTTACGGTGCGGCGGTATCAGCAGCCGTAGCGGTGGTGAAATTGAATCGGCTCGTGCTGCTTACCTCTCCCCGCTTGCGAGGAGAGGTCGGATCGCGATAGCGATCCGGGTGGGGGTACTCTCGATGGAGCGCGCTCGCTGTGGCTCCCCCTCACCCCGACCCTCTCCCCGCAAGCGGGGCGAGGGAGCTCACCGCCGATGCCGCGACACAATCGCTCTCTAGCTCAACCGCCGACGTTGAACGCGGCCAGCGCCGCCATGTTGACCAGCGTCGAATCCTTGGCGCCGAGCGGCACGATCTGCACCGGACGGTCGAGGCCGACCAGCAGAGGTCCGATCACCGTCGCGCCGCCCAGTTCCTGCAGCATCTTGGTCGAGATCGACGCCGAGTGGAACGCCGGCATGATCAGCACATTGGCCGGGCCGGTCAGTCGGTTGAACGGATAGGGCGCTGCGGCTTCAGGATTGAGTGCGACGTCCGCCGCCATTTCGCCTTCGTATTCGAAATCCACGCGGCGCTTGTCGAGGATCTGCACCGCCTCGATCACCCGCGACGAGCGCTCGCCCGGCGGATGCCCGAAGGTGGAGAACGCCAGCAGCGCAACGCGCGGCACGTAGCCCATGCGGCGGGCGACGCCGGCGGCTTCGATCGCGATCTCGGCCAGATCCTGCGCGCCGGGCATCTCCGTGATGGCGGTGTCGGCGACCAGCACCGGCTGGTGGCGAGACAGGATGATCGACAGGCCCATGACGCGATGGCCGGGCTTGGGATCGATGACGCGCCGCACGTCTTCCAGCGCCACCGAGTAGTTGCGGGTGACGCCAGTGACCATGGAGTCGGCGTCGCCAAGCGCCACCATGCAGGACGCGAAGGTGTTGCGGTCCTGATTGACCATGCGCTGGCAGTCACGGAACAGATAGCCCTGCCGCTGCAGACGCTCATAGAGGTAGGCCGCGTAGTTGGCGTTGCGGGTCGACAGCGCGGCGTTGATGATCTCGATCTTGCCGCCGAGCGCGATGCCGAGGTTCTTGGCGATAGCACGAATGGGCTCCTCGCGGCCGACCAGCAGCGCCTTGCCAAGCCCTTCATGAACGAAGCTCGCCGCGGCGCGGATCACCTGCTCCTCTTCGCCCTCGGCGAACACCACGCGCTTGGGCGACTCGCGCAGCCGCCGGAACACCTGCTGCAGCACGCCCGCGATCGGATCGCGGCGGGTGCGCAAGGTCTGCCGATAGGCTTCCATGTCTTCGATCGGCTTGCGCGCCACGCCGGTGTCCATCGCAGCTTTCGCCACCGCGGGCGGCACATCGGAAATAAGCCGCGGGTCGAACGGCACCGGGATGATGTAGTCCGGTCCGAACTTCGGCCGCGCGCCGTAGGCCGCGGCGACTTCGTCGGGCACGTCCTCGCGGGCGAGGGCTGCGAGCGCGCGGGCCGCCGCGATCTTCATCTCCATGTTGATGGTGGTGGCGCGCACGTCGAGCGCGCCGCGGAAGATGTAGGGGAAGCCGAGAACGTTGTTGACCTGATTCGGATAGTCGGAGCGCCCGGTCGCCATGATGGCGTCGTCGCGCACCTCGTAGACGTCCTCCCAGGTGATCTCCGGATCGGGATTGGCCATGGCGAAGATGATCGGCTTCGGTGCCATCGCCTTGACCATCTCCTTGGTCACCGCGCCCTTCACCGACAGGCCGTAGAACACGTCGGCGCCTTCCAGCGCTTCGGCGAGCGTCCGCCGCGAGGTCTTCACCGCATAGGCCGACTTCCACTGGTTCATGCCGTCGGTGCGGCCCTCGTAGATCACGCCCTTGGTGTCGCAGAGGATCAGGTTTTCGGGCCGGAAGCCGATCGAGCGCAGAAGCTCCAGGCAGGCGATGCCCGCCGCGCCCGCGCCGTTGCAGACGATCTTGGTGTCTTCCATCTTGCGCCCGGTGAGGTCGAGCGCGTTGAGCAGGCCGGCCGTCGCGATGATCGCGGTGCCGTGCTGGTCGTCGTGGAACACTGGGATGTCGAGCAACTCGCGGAGCCGCTGCTCGATGACGAAGCACTCCGGCGCCTTGATGTCCTCGAGGTTGATGCCGCCCCAGCCTTTGCCGAGCAGCTTCACGCAATTGATGATCTCGTCGGGGTTCTCCGACGACACCTCGAGGTCGATCGAGTCGATGTCGGCAAAGCGCTTGAACAGCACCGCCTTGCCTTCCATTACCGGCTTCGCGGCAAGTGCGCCGCGGTTGCCCAGTCCCAGGATGGCGGTGCCGTTGGTGATGACGGCGACGAAGTTTCCTTTGGTCGTGTAATCGTAGGCTTTGTTCTCATCCTCGGCGATCGCCAGCACCGGCACCGCGACGCCGGGCGAATAGGCCAGCGACAGATCGCGCTGAGTCGCCATCGGCTTGGTGGCGACCACTTCGAGCTTGCCGGGACGCCCCTGGCTATGAAAGAGCAGCGCCTCCTGATCAGTGAATGTCGGCCGGTTGCTTGATTTCTTCGCCATTTCAATACTCTACTCTTCCAGGAGGCAGGAAAACCCGACGTTAGCGGAACCGGGTATGGCTCCTCAAGGGAGCACGCCTGCAAGGCAGGTCGGCCTCCGTGTCGCAGCGACGATAATTGGCAGCGGGAAAGGATTGAACGGAAGCGCCTGCCGCGGTAAGCGGTGCCCTGGGAAGGCGCTCGGAATTGGGTAATGATCCGGTTTTTATTGCGCTTTATTGGGCTGCTGCTGCTCGCTCTGGCTTTCATCTTCGTGGTCTATGACGGCATCCGGACGATTTCGGACGGCACGTTGCTGATCACCAAGACCGGCGCGCTTTGGAATACGATCCACGACAGCAGCCTGCGCATGCTGCAGACGCTGGTTGAACAGAAGTTGGGTCTCGAGGCCTGGAAGATTGGCGTTGCGTCGGTGCTCGATCAGCCCGCCGCGGCGATCTTCTGCGTGCTCGGCGTGATCCTGATCATCCTGGGCCGCAAGAAGAAGCCCTTGATCGGCTACGCCCGCGACTGATCGTCGGCAGGCCGAAATCAAATAAACCTCCGGTGCGGGTTTCCCCCGCAACCGGCGGCCACGCCCGCCTAACGGCGTACACGGCAGGGAAACATTAGATATCCCACTCGGTGCGCGGCCGGACGATCTGGAACGAACCGGCTTGGTCGACCGGCTGGTGCGAGTTGAAACCGGTCGCCGTGAGCGCAGTGGTGTGGTGCGGCTGGGCGACAGCGCTCGCAACGTGGCCGACCGTGATGCCAAGCGCGCCAACCATGACGCCCGCGAGCAGCACCGCGCCGAGGATGCCGCCGCGGGGCAGCAGCAGACAGAACCCCGCCGCTATCTCGGCCGCGCCCGCGATCGTGAGGAAGCTCTGGCCGATGCCGAGCATCTGGAACTGCTGGACCATAAGCCCGGTGCCGGTGATCTTGGCGTAACCGGCGGCCATGGCGATCAGCCCAAGCACGATTTGCGCTGCGTAGATGCTGGCGGTCTTGGTCATGGCAGGCCCCGTGATTTCGATGGCCAGCGTAATAGGCCCGCTGCGTATCGCCGGAATGTCGCATCAGGGAAAATACGTATCGTTGGTATCGTTGGGGCCCCGGGCGATACAAACGATACAAATCGCCGCTGCCGCGAAACATCGACGATACAAACGCCTCCCACTATGACAGGTGGGGGATGTTTGGATACCGATGACAGGTATGTCTCGCGCTGCCGGTAAGACAGCTACAAAGACCAAAGCCAAGGTCGTGAAGAACAAGACAAAAACCGCGACCAAAAGCGCCGCCAAGCCGGCCGCCGGGTCGACGCGGTCCAAGTCTGTTCAAGCCAAGCCTGTTCAAGCGAAGCGTAAACTCGCGCCCAAGCCAGTTCCGGCCGATGCCGAGCGCTATGCGCTGGCGCTGGAGTCGATCAACGAGAATCTCTACGACTGGGACATCGAGAACGACACGATCTATTTCGCGCCGGGCCTGTTCAAGATTCTCGGGCTCGACCCCGCGCAGATGCGTAAGACCAGCGATTGGACCAACCGCATCCATCCCGACGACCGGCCGCTGTTCAAATACACGCTGGCCGAACACCTGAAGGGCAAGACCCCGCGCTTCTCCATGGAGTTGCGCTACCGCGACGGCGCCGGCAATTGGCGCTGGTCGCGCCAGGCGGGCATTGCGCTGCGCAGGCCGGACGGCTGGGCTTATCGCATGGTCGGCGCCGCGGGCGACATCACCGAGGCGAAGCATCTCGACGAGGCGCTGGTCGCTTCCGCCGACGTGCTCAAGGTGATGAGCCGCTCGACCTTCGAACTGCAGACCGTGCTCGACGCCGTGGTGGCTGCTGCCGTGCGGCTCTGCGAGGCCGACGCCGCGCTGGTGTTCCGCCGCGACGGCGATCACTACCGGCTCGCCGCCGAGAAGGGGCTCAGCCGCAAGCAGAAGGACTTCTTGCGCGACAAGCGCCTCCCACCAACCCGTGAAACCGTCCTGGGCCGCACCGTGCTGGAGCGCCGCGTCATCCATATTCCCGACATCGAGAAGGACACCGAATACAACTGGCCCGAGGTCCATAACGTCGCCGATTTCCGTGCCATCGTCGGCGTGCCGCTGCTGCGTGAGGGCGAACCGATCGGCGTCATCACGCTGACCCGTGACGTCGGCCGGCCGTTCAGCGCGCGCCAGCTCGAGCTGATCTCGACCTTCGCCGACCAGGCCGTGATCGCGATCGAGACGGTGCGGCTGTTCGAACAGGTGCAGGAGCACACGCGCGAGACCGAGCGCACCCGCGAAATCCTCGCCACCATGATCGACAACATGGACGACGGCATCGCGCTGATGACGCCCGAGGGCGACGATGTGCGCGTGCATTTCGTCAACGATCGGATGATGGAATTCCAGAACTATCCGGCCGACGTGGTTTATCCGGGATGCCTGCTCAGCGATATCCGGCGCTTCCAAGCGAAGCGCGGCGATTTCGGCCCGCTCGACGACATCGAGGCCAAGGTCCGGCACGAGGTCGCGCACATGCGCATGCCGGAGGTGCACTTCGAGCGCCGCTCCGCCAGCGGCCACTATATCGAGGTCAACTACAAGACGCTCGCCAACGGCACCATCATCAGCATCCACCGCGACATCACGGCGCTGAAAGAGCGCGAGCAGTCGCTCGCTGCCGCGAAGGAAGCCGCAGAGGCGGCGCGCACCGACGCCGAAAGCACGCGGCGCGTGATGCAGATCGTGCTCGACAACATGAACGAGGGTGTCCAGCTCTTCGACAAGGATTTCAAGGTCGAGTTCGTCAACCGTCAGCTGCTCGACTATTTCGAATATCCGCCGGAGGTCGGCGGGCCGGGCGCGACAGGCTTCGACGGGCTGCGCTTCATGGCCGAGCGCGGCGACTACGGCCCCGACGTCGACGTCGAGAAGGTTGTCGCCGAGCGCGCCGCGCGCATTCGCGATCCGAAGGGCAGCAAGAACTTCCGCCGCACCGCGAACGGCCACCTGGTCGAGTTCTCGTTCAAGCCGCTGCCGGGCGGCCGGGTGCTTGCGGTCGGTCACGACATGACCGAGGTCAAGCATCGCGAAGAGGCGCTGCGGTCCGCGGCCGACATTCTCAAGCTGATCAATGACGGCCGGGTCGATCTCGACACCGTGCTGCAGCGTCTGGTCGAAGCGGCGACCAGGCTTTCGGAAGCCGACGGCACCAACATCTTCCAGCGCGACGGAGACGTGTTCCGCGTCACCGCAAGTCACGGCTATTCGCCGGAGCTGACCGATTACATGAAGCGCCAGGCCGTGAAGCCCGGCCGCAACTCGCTGTCCGGCCGCACCATCCTGGAGCGCCGGGTGGTGCACATTCCCGACGTCGGCGCCGATCCGGAATATTCATGGTCGGGTCCGCGCCAGTTCAACGAATTCAGCACCATGCTCGGCATCCCGCTGATGCGCGAGGGCACGCCCATTGGTGTTCTTGCCCTGACGCGCCACAAGTCGATGCCGTTCACGCCGGCGCAGATCGAGCTGATGTCGACGTTTGCGGATCAGGCCGTGATCGCGATCGAGACCTTGCGGCTGTTCCGCGAGGTGCGGGCGCAGACCGCCGAGATCGAGCGCACCCGCGAGGTGATGCAGACCGCGTTCGACAACATGGATGATGGCGTGGCGCTGGTCGATCGCGACATGCGCCATGTCTTCATGAGCCGGCAGCAGATCGAGGCGCGACGCCTTCCCGAGGAGCTGGTGCGCCCGGGCACCCCCGTACGCGACATCATGCTGTTCCAGGCTCGCCGCGGCGACTACGGTCCGGTCACGAGCGAACAAGACGTCCAGCGCTACGTTGCTTCGGCCTATGCGCGCATGACGACGCCGGGCGGCACCCGCTATGTGCGGGAGCAGGGCGGCCGCACCATAGAGTTCAGCTTCAAGCCGATCGCCGGCGGCAGCATCCTTGGAGGCTTCCGCGACATCACCGAGCTGCGCCATCGCGAGGAGGCGCTGGCCCAGGCCAAGGAGGACGTCGAGCGCACCAAGGCCGCGATGCAGACCGTGCTCGACAACATGAATGACGGCGTCATTCTGATCGACAAGGATTTCAACTTCGTCTTCGGCAACAACCAGTTTCGCGAAAAGCTGCGCCTGTCCGATGACGTGACCCAGGCCGGCTTGTCGGTGGAAGAGATCATCCGCTTCCAGGCCATGCGCGGCGACTTCGGCCCGCTCGATGACGTCGAGCGGACCGTGAAGGAGCGGCGTGCTTACATGCTGACCGAGGGCGGCATTCGCTACGACCGCAAGACGGTGAGCGGCCGCCATATCGAGTTCGTTTATCTGCCGCTTGCCGATGGCGGCTTGCTCGGCATGCACCGCGACATCACAGAGCTCAAGGATCGCGAGGACGCCGTCGAACAGGCGCGCAGCCTTCTTGGTTCGGTGCTCGACAATATGAGCGACGGCGTCACGCTGTTCGATCCGAACTATATCGTGAAGTTCACAAACCCCAGTCTTGTCGACTTCATCAAGCTTCCGCCGGAGTTGGCGCAGCCTGGCGTCTCGTTGCTCGACATCTTGCGTTTTCAGGGCAGGCGCGGCGATTTCGGCCCGTTCGAGCAGGCCGACGATGCGGTGCGGAAGCGTTACGAATTCATCACCAAGCCCGGCGGCGCCTATTTCGAGCGTCGCACCGCCGAAGGCAAGCATCTCGAATTCCGCTTCATCCCGCTGCGCGACGGCGACACCATCGCACTGACCCGCGATATCACCGAGTTGAAGGATCGCGAGGAGGCGTTGGCGGCGTCGAAGGAAGCCGCCGAGATCGCACGCGACGAGGTCGAGCGTACCCATCAGACCATGCAGACGGTGTTCGACAATCTGGTCGACGGCGTGTCGCTGTTCGACAAGGACTTCCGCTGGGTGTTTTCCAACCGCCATCACCGCGAGTTGCACGGCTATACGCCGGACCTGATCCAGCCGGGCGATTCCGGCATGAAGCTCATCCGTCATATGGTCACGCGCGGCGAATACGGGCCGGACGGCGACATCGACAAGATCGTCGCCGACGTCGCGGGACGCATGCGTAAACCGGGCGGCAACCGCTATGAGCGCCGCACCTATGGCGGCCGCTACATCGAATACATCTTCCGCGAGCTCGAGGACGGCGGCCTGCTCGGCGTCTATCATGACATCACCGAGTTGCGTGAGCGCGAGGCGGCGCTCGCCACGGCCAAGGAGGCCGCCGAGAACGCGCGCGTCGAGGCCGAGGCCGCCAACCAGGCCAAGTCGACTTTTCTCGCCACCATGAGCCACGAGATCCGCACGCCGATGAACGGCGTGCTCGGCATGCTCGAGGTGCTGGAGCATCAAGGCCTCGACGATTCGCAGCGAAAGAGCGTCGGAACGATGCGCGATTCGGCGAATGCGCTTCTGCGGATCATCGACGACCTGCTCGACTTCTCGAAGATCGAAGCCGGCCGTCTCGAACTGGAAGAGACCGCCTTCTCGCTGTCAGGCCTGATCGATGGCGCCATCGACACCTTCCGGCCGCAGGCGGCCGGCAAGGGGCTGACGCTCGACTCCTTCATCGAAGCCGGCTCGAACGATGCGCTCGTTGGTGATCCCACCCGCGTGCGCCAGATCTTGTTCAATCTCGTCAGCAATGCGCTCAAGTTCACCCAACGTGGCGGCGTCCGCGTGCGCGGCGGCACGAAACCTCTCGGCCATGGCGCAACGCGCGTGACACTGTCAGTGACAGACACCGGCATCGGCCTGAGCGCAGAGCAGCGGGCCAGGCTGTTCCAGCCGTTCGCCCAGGCCGACTCGTCGACGACGCGGAAATTCGGCGGCACGGGCTTGGGCCTCTCCATTGTGCGGCGCTTGTCCGAGCTGATGGATGGCACGGTCGAGATCGACAGCGCGGCGGGCAAGGGCTCGACCTTCACGGTGTCGCTGACCTTGAAGGCCGCGCCGGCGGACTCGCCGCTCGCCACACTGCTGCGCCCGGAGGGTGGCGCGAAGGACGGCATGGCACAGAAGCGCGAGCATTTCCGCGTGCTGGTGGTCGACGATCATCCGGTCAACCGCGAGGTGCTGGTGCGCCAGCTCGACCTGCTCGGGATCGAGGCGGACAGCGTCAATGACGGTGTCGAGGCCTTGGAGGCCTGGGCGGCAGGCCGCTACAACGCGGTGCTGGCCGACATCCACATGCCGCGCATGGACGGTTATGAGCTCAGTCAACGCATCCGCGAGGCAGAGAGGAACGGCACGCGTCCCGGCCAAACACCGATCGTCGCCGTGACAGCCAATGCGTTGAAGGGCGAGGAGGAGCGCTGCATCGAGGCCGGCATGGATGCCTATCTGGTCAAGCCGGTGAACATCGATCGGTTGCGCGCCACGCTGGAGCGTTGGCTCTCGGTCGGCGGCGGCAAGGGGCATGCGGCCGCGGGCAACGGTGAGGCGGGCAGCGCGATCGATCGGAGCGTGCTCGGTGCCTGGCTCGGCGATGACCAGGCGGCGATCGATCAGCTGTTGCGCAAGTTCGAAGACACGGCCGCTGACACCCAGCGCGAGATCGACAGCGCCTCGCGCAACAACAATCTCGCGCAGCTTGCGGCCGCCGCGCACAAGCTGAAAGGGGCCGCGCAGGCGATCGGCGCCAAGGGTGTCGGGCAGGCCGCTGCCGCGCTCGAACAGGCCGGCAAGGCCGGCGATCGTGCACGGGCGCGCGACGGACTCGGGCCGCTGGCGGTGGAGTTGCGGCGGGCATTGGCCGAGATCAGCGTGTCGCGGCGCTAGCGAGAGACTAATTCAGCTTGATGTTGGCGACCTTGATCACCTTCGCCCAGCGCTCGGTGTCCTCGGCCATAAACCGCCCAAAGTCGGCGGCCGTGCCGCCGGGCACCACGCCGCCCATGTCAATGACGCGCTGCTTGATGTTGGGTTGGGCGAGCGCGTCGCTGGCATGCTTGTGGAGCAGCGCAACGATCTCGGCCGGTACGTCTTTTGGCGCAACCAGACCGCTCCAGCCGATGGCCATGTAACCAGGCAGGAGGTCCGATAAAGGCTTCACGTCCGGCAGCGCGTCGAGCTTCATGTCGAGCGTCACCGCGATCGCGCGTACCGAGCCGGCCTTGCAATATTCCATTGCCGAGCCTGTGGTGGCGATGACCATCTGGCAGTGCCCGGCGATGAGATCTGTCATCGCCGGCGCCTCGCCGCGATAAGGAACGTGCGTGAGCTTGATCCCTGCCATCATCTGAAGAAGCTCGCCGCCGAGATGGCCAGTCGAGCCGATGCCGCCGGAACCCATATTGATCTTGCCCGGGTTGGCCTTGGCAAGCGCGATGAACTCTGCCGCCGTCTTCGCCGGCACCGACGGATGAACCATCATCAGACACGGCGAGGTCATCGTATTCACGATCGGGACGAAGTCGCTCATGAAGACGTAGTTCAAGTTCTCGTAGAGCGAGTTGTTGATGGCGTTGACCGAGTTCGCCATGAACAACGTGTAACCGTCGGGCGGCGCATGCGCCGCCATCTCGGTGCCGATGTTGTTGCCCCCGCCTGGCCGGTTCTCGACGAAGAACGATTGGCCCAACTTGTCGCTGAGATATTGCGCCACCAACCGCCCGATGATGTCGGTCGAGCCGCCGGCCGATGTCGCGACCAGGACGCGGACCGGACGCGACGGATAAGTGTCGGCGAAGGCGAGCCGCGACACTGCAGGCAGTGCAGCGAGGCCGGCGGAAAGGCGTAGAACGTCTCGGCGCAAGATGCTCATCGGCATTCTTCAAAGAATGAAAATGATTCAAGCGAACCACGGCAGGACCAAGCTTAACTCTGGCGCCCCGCAGGGAACAAGCTGTGGTCCTTCAAAAATTCGATCATGTAGCGGTCGAACAGCCACGGTTGCTCCATCTGGCAGGCATGGCCCGCGCCATGAAGAATCCGCATCGCACAATTGGGGATCTGCTCCTTCAGCGCGAATGCCGACTTGTGGATTCCATCCTCGCTGCCGCTCAGGATGATCGACGGGCATTTTACGCTCGAGTAGTGGTCCGCGGCGTCCGGCGCCTTGAGGGCCAGGAATTGGCGGACAATCGTGTCGAGGTCGGCCTGCGCATTGCGCTCTACGAACATGTCGGCGAAGTACATGGCCAGTGGCGTTTGGCGAAACGTCGGGCTCAAGTCCTCGAAGGTGTAATCCCAGCGATAGCCGATACCCCGGTCTGTGTATTGTTTGATGCGATGTCCCGTGAACTCCTTGCCGGGATTGTAACCGGTGCCGCACATGATCAACGCTTTGGTTTTGCTCGGCCGCGCGTGGTGCATGTAGGGGAGAATGGCGGAGCCGACCGAACAGCCGACCAGGATCGCGGGCTCCTTGGGAAATTCCGTCTCTATAGCCTCCCAGCAGCCCTCCGCCATGTCGCTCATGGTCAGGCCGTCACGCGCCTTTGGCGAACGGCCGTAGCCCGGAATGTCGATGGCGATGCAGCGAAACCAGGTGGACATATGCGCCATCTGGAAAATCCAGCACGACTGGTCCATCGGGTTGGGATGCACGAAGGCCATGACCGGCCCGGTGCGGCCCATGCGCTCGTAATACAACGGTCCGTCGATGTGGCCGGCCATGCAGCGGTTCTCCCAGCTTTGCAAAGTCGACTGATGGTAGCGAGGAGCGTGGCCGGCGTCTCTGGTGGATGCGAGCGGAACGCAGCGGCCAACCCAGTCGTGATGTCCCAAGCCGGCAACTCATATCGACCGGCTCCGGCACGCCGGGCAGACCGGTCATTTGCGATCGGCAGTGGCGCAGTCAATCAGATCATCGAGTGCTGAGCGGCAATGACACTGCGTTTGTTGTGATAGCGCGGGACGCTACCCAGCGATGTCAACGCCGGCCAATCGCAGCCGTCACTTCCCCGCGCGGTTGAAGGCCATCTTCACCGCGATCACGTAAGTCGCCTTTGGCGTCATCGTGACCGACATGCGGTTGGCCGTGGTGGTCACCGCGAGGTCCGACGTGAAGCTGTCGCCGCTTGCGATTGCCGCGATGTGGTTGCCTTGCACGCGGCCGGAGATCTGGCCGGACACCTTGTACGCGGCCTCGCTCCAGGTGCCGGAAAGTTGCCCGCGCCGCTCGACCACGTTGCTGGTCAGCTCGAATTTGTAGTTGTCGCTGGCGCAGCGGATGCTGAGCGCGAGACTGTTGTTGGCGGCGCCGTAATTGTAGTTGGCGCGGCAGCGCAGGTTTTCCTTGATCTCGCCGGTCAGCTCGATGGTGCCGCCGCCTGTCCAGGTGCCGGCCATCGTGGCAAACGGATGCTCGGGCTTGGGCAGCGAAGCCTGCTGCACGGGCGGAGTCGGATTCTTCAGCATCTCGACCGGCGCTTCAGCCGGCTCGGCCTGTGCTGCAGACGCAAATGCTGAAATGAAAACAAAAGCGGCCAAGCCGCGCTTCAAGCTGCAAAGAATGCTGGTGTTCATTGTCACGCCTCTACTTTTGCCCCTCTCATGACATTCATTGGTCGTGCGGCAAGGCGGCCGGGTTCATGCCTCTGCCGGCGATAATGGTAATAGAATGCCGCCTAATCCTTTGGCGGCACGAACATATAACCCACCCCTCGCACCGTGCGAATGGAATCCGGGTGCGCTGGATCGGCCTCGATCTTTTTGCGCAGCCGCGTGATTCGGAGGTCGATGGCGCGATCGAAGGCTTCCATCTCGCGGTGGGCCGCCGATTCCAGGAGCCAGTCGCGCTGCAGCGGCCGGTTGGGGTTTTCGGCGAACAGCTTGAGCAGGTCGTATTCGCTTGCCGTCAGCGTCTCCTCGCTGCCGTCGGCGGGATCGACCAGTACGCGCTTTTCGAGGTCGAGCACCCGGCGGCCCATGCGCACCCGCGGGCCCGAGGCGGTCGGTGCGCCGGTGACTCGGCGGAGCACGCTTTTCACGCGGGCGAGCAACTCGCGCGGCTCGTAGGGTTTGCCGATGTAATCGTCGGCGCCGGTCTCGAGGCCGACCACGCGGTCCACGGTATCGGACGACGCCGTCACCATGATGATGCCGATGCGGCCGCTGCGCTCGCGAAGCCAGCGCGCCAGCGCGAAGCCGTCCTCGCCGGGCAGGCCCACGTCGAGCAGCACCAGCGCCGGCGGTTCGCGCTCGACAAGCCTGCGCAGCGCCACGCCCCCGTCGGCGCTGCTGACGCGGAAGTTCTGCTTGTCGAGATAGTCGCAGAGGAGCTGACGCTGGGTCGCCTCGTCCTCCACCACGACGATATGCGGACGGTGATCCATGGCCCCCGACGGATCTACTCCGAACTCAACGAAAGTGCCGGCCCGCTCAGCTTACTTCAAAGCGTCCGCGCCGGCGCGGGCAATCTGCGCGTCCTGCGACGACAACACGCCCGAAACGCCGATTGCGCCGACGATCTTGCCATCGACGATCAGCGGCAATCCGCCTTCCAGCGGCACGATATCCTTCAGGGCGAGAAAGCGCAGGCCGGGGCCGCCGCCGGCAATGGCGTCGTCCAGCACTTTGGACGGTCGCTTGAACATCAGCGCGGTCTTGGCTTTGCCTTGGGACAACTCGATCGAGGAGAGCTGCACGTCGTCGCGCCGGTGCAGCATCACGATGTGCCCGCCGCTGTCGATGATCGAGATCACCACGGCCCAGTTGTTCTTGGTGGCCTCACCCTCGGCCGCCGTCATCGCCTTGCGGGCATTCTCAAGGCCGATCGCCGGCCCGTACGGCGGCGGCGGGGTCTGCGCCTTGGCCGGCATCACCGCCAGCAGCGCCAACACACCAGCGCACACGAACATCTTCAGCCTGATCATGGGTCCTCCACCCGAATCCATCGGGGCGCAGCATAAGTGTCTCTGGTCGCGAGGGAAACAGTCCGTGGATGCCGCAGTGCCTCGGTTGTGAAGGAGTCGACGGTCGGGATGGCCGGAATGTGACGCGATCGGGATGCTTTCGGCCCATGCCGAAGGCGGCAATCGGGCCTATATTTTCGCCAACGATTGCGGAGAACGAAGCATGTTCATGTTCAAGAAGTCCCTCGACATTCCGACCAAAGCCGAGGCTTTGCCGGGCCGGTCGACCCCGATCCGCACCGCGTCCAACCACTTCGTCAACGGCCATCCGCTGAAGGGGCCGTACCCGGCGGGCACCGAGACCGCAATCTTCGGCATGGGCTGCTTCTGGGGCGCCGAGCGCAAGTTCTGGGAGCTGCCCGAGGGCGTCACTGTCACCGCGGTGGGCTATGCCGGCGGCCACACGCCGAACCCGACCTATGAGGAGGTGTGTTCGGGCCGCACCGGGCACAACGAGGTGGTGCTCGTGGCCTATGACCCCAAGACGATCTCCTACGAGACGCTGCTCAAGACCTTCTGGGAGAACCACGATCCGACCCAGGGCATGCGCCAGGGCAACGACGTCGGCACCCAGTATCGCTCCGGCATCTATACGACCTCGCCGGCGCAGAAGAAGGCCGCCGAGGATTCGAAGGCGATGTTCGGAAAGGCGCTCGCCACCAAGGACTACGGCGTGATCACGACCGAGATCCTCGACGCGCCGGAGTTCTACTTTGCCGAGGACTATCACCAGCAGTATCTGGCGAAGAATCCGTTCGGCTACTGCGGCCTCGGCGGCACCGGCGTGTCTTGCCCGATCGGCACCGGGGTGAAGGCGGCGGTGGCGTCGTAACGGACTCGTTTCATTGGCTACGGCGGGTTTTCTCCCCACCTCATCCTGAGGAGGCGCGAAGCGCCGTCTCGAAGGACGAGGTGGCCCTGCTGTTGCAACATTCCGGGCGGCCCCGTGCTTCGAGACGCATCGCTTCGCGATGCTCCTCAGCATGAGGCCGGGGTGTGCGGCGCTTCTGCTGCGGCCTGGGAAAGCACTCAGGTTGTCTTCCTGAGCATTTGCTGGCACGTCAGTGTCATGACGACACCGCCGCGCCATCCTCCGCCGTCGATGCTGCGTCAGCTGCTCGCCCATGAGGCCAGCGGCGGGTTGATCCTGATCGCGAGCGCGGTCGTGGCGCTCGTGGTGGCGAATTCCAGCGCGGCAAGCCTCTACGAAACGGTGCTGGCCGGAAAATTCGCCGGCCTGAGCGTGCTGCACTGGATCAATGACGCGCTGATGGCGCTGTTTTTCGTCATGGTCGGCCTCGAGATCAAACGCGAACTGCTCGACGGCCAGCTTTCAACCTGGTCGCATCGAATATTGCCGGGAATCGCAGCGGTCGGCGGTATGATCGCCCCGGCGCTGGTCTATCTCGCATTCAACTCCTCGGCTGCCAGCGCGCGTGGCTGGGCGATTCCGTCGGCGACCGACATCGCCTTTTCGCTCGGTGTGCTGGCGCTGCTCGGCTCCCGCGTGCCGGTGCAGATCAAGGTGTTTCTCACCGCGCTCGCGATCATCGACGACCTTGGCGCCATCGTCATCATCGCGCTGTTCTACGGCCACGATCTTGCGCCGATGATGCTGCTGCTCGCCGCGATCACGTTCGCGGCGCTGCTAGCGCTCAACCGCGTGGGCGTGCTGCGGCTTGTGTTCTATATCCCGCTCGGTTTGCTGCTCTGGTTTTTCGTGCTGAAATCCGGCATCCACGCCACCATTGCCGGCGTCCTGTTCGCCATCACGATTCCATTGGAGCGCTCGCCCGGGCATCCCGACGATGCGCATTCGCCGTTGCATCGCATGGAGCACGCGCTGCATCCTTATGTCGCGTTCCTGATTCTGCCGGTGTTCGGCTTCGCCAATGCCGGCGTCTCGCTGACAGGCCTGGGTTTGGCCGATCTCATGAAGCCGGTGACCTTGGGCTGTCTGCTCGGGCTGTTCGTCGGCAAGCAGATCGGCGTGTTCGGCTTCACGTTTCTCGCTGTGAAGTTCGGCGTCGCGCGCAAGCCCGCTGGTACGAGCTGGGTGCAGCTCTACGGCATTGCGCTCCTCTGCGGCATCGGCTTCACGATGAGCCTGTTCATCGGGCTTCTGGCCTTTGGCGAAGCGGGACCGCTTCAAGACCAGACCAAGATCGGCGTTTTGGCCGGCTCCGTGATCTCGGCGCTGGCCGGCTGGGCGGTGCTGCGGTTCGGAACTGTGTCTTTCGATAAAGCACTGAAATCGCAGGGATAAGAGTTCCTTAACCATAATAGGGCGTTAATGCGGCCTGATCCTTTTGCTGGATTCGCATGCGCCTGCGTTTGGTCCACGTCGTACCGTTTCTTGCTCTCGCCGTTTCGGCCTGTGCGGGCCCGCGCGCGCACACCGTGGCGCTGCAGCCCACCCCGATCGAGGCTTCCGATCTCGACGCGCGAATGTATGGCGCGCCGCAGCCGCAATCTTACGCGGTGCGGCAGGCGACCCGCGCGGTGCCGGTCACGGCGATGATGGAAGACGGGCCCTACAAGCTCGACAGCGGCGACCGGCTCCGCATCGTGGTGTTCGGCCAGGACACGCTCAGCAACAACTACACGGTCGACGCCCAGGGCCACATCAACATGCCGCTCATCGGCAGTGTGCCGGCGCGCGGCTCGACCACCGCGCAACTGTCGGGGGCGATCACCAGCCGCCTGAAACAGAGCTTCATCCGCGATCCGAGCGTCGCGGTCGATGTCGAAACCTACCGGCCGTTCTTCGTGCTCGGCGAGGTCACCTTCCCGGGGCAGTATCCTTACGTGCCCAACATGACGGTCGAGAACGCCATTGCGATCGCCGGCGGCTTCACGCCACGCGCCTACAAGGACACGGTCAAGGTGACGCGGCAGGTCCAGGGCTCGGAGACCCGCTACGAACTGCAACCGCCTATGCCGGTGCGGCCGGGTGACACCATCACGGTGACCGAACGCTGGTTCTGATTTCCCTTCGTTTGCTCTAAGATGAGCCGTCCAAGGGAATGCGCGAACCAGGGGAGGCTGCGTGATGCAGGCCGTTCGCTTCATTGCATTGGTGCTGGGCTTGGTTTGTGGCCCGCTGCTCGGCGTAGCTTCGGCAGTCGAGAAATTTCCAAACCGTCCGATCAAGTTCGTCGTCGGCTTTCTCGCCGGCGGGCCGAACGACATCGTGGCCCGCGTGTTCTGCGAATGGCTGCAGCAGCATCTCGGCCAGCCTTGCGTGGTCGAGAACCGCGCCGGGCAAGGCGGCATGATCGCCGCGAAGGCGGTGATGGAGTCGCCGGCCGACGGCTACACCATCATGTTCGTCGCGCCGAACAACGCCATCGGCCAGACGCTCTACAAGAGCCTGCCGTTCAACTTCGTGCGCGACACCACACCGATCGCCGGTATCGCGCAGCTCACCAACATCATGGTGGTGCCACCGGACCTTCCGGTGAAGACCGTCGCCGATTTCATCGCCTATGCCAAAGCCAATCCCGGCAAGGTCACGCAGGCGTCGTCCGGCAACGGCACCTCGGTGCACATGTCGGGCGAGCTGTTCAAGATGATGACGCACCTCGACATCCTGCACGTGCCCTATCGCGGTTCGTCGGCGATCTATCCCGACCTGATGACCGGCAAGGTCCATGTGCTGTTCGACAACCTGCCGGGCTCGGTCGAATTCGTGAAGACCGGCAAGCTGCGCGCGCTGGGCGTCACGACCGCCAAGCGCTCCGAAGTGTTCCCCGATCTGCCGGCCATCGGCGAGACGGTGCCGGGCTATGAGGCAAGCGTGTTCTATGGGGTGTCCGGCCCGAAGGGCATTCCGGCCGACGTGGTCGAGGTGCTGAACAAGGCGTTCAACGCGGCGCTTGCCGATCCGAAGATGCAGCAGCGTGTCAAGGAACTCGGCGGTGAGCCGATGCCGATGGCGCCGGAGCAGTTCGGCAAGCTTGTCAGCGACGAGACCGAGAAGTGGGGCAAGGTGGTCAAGGCCGCCAACATTTCGATCGAGTAAGTGTCGCAGAAAGAAACGGCCGCGCGGTGATGCCGCGCGGCCGGATCGTTGAACGGATGTAACGCCGCTTACTTCTTCATGTGCTTGGCGAAGAATTCGGTCGTGCGCTTCCACGCAACGTCGGCGCTCCCCTTGTGGAAGCTGCCGCGCTCGTCGCAATGAAAGCCGTGGCCGGCCTCGTTGTAGACGTAGATTTCGCAATCCTGCGAACGCTTCTGTTTGATGATCTCGACGTCGGTCATCGGGATGCTGGCGTCCTTCTCGCCGAAGTGCAGCTGCACCGGGCACTTCGGCTTTTCGTCAGCGAAGGCGACGATGCGGCCGCCGTAGTAGCCAACCGCGGCGCTCAAGCCTGACAGCCGGGTCGCTGCAAGAAACGCGATGGTGCCGCCCATGCAGAAGCCGACAATGCCGAGCGGGCCAACGCTTTTCAGATCCTTCAGCGCGGCGTCCGTGTCGCGCAGCATCGCGTCCCAGTCGGGCTTGGCGACGAAGGTGCGGGACTTCTCGATTTCAGCCGGCGTGTAGCCGGACTGGTAGTCCTTCTGCGTGCGGTCGAACAGCGCCGGCGCCACGGCAACATAGCCTTCCTTGGCGAAGTCGTCGCAGACTTTGCGGATGTGCTGATTGACGCCGAAAATCTCCTGAATGACGATGATGCCGCCCTTCGGCGTGCCGGCCGGATCGGCCCGATAGGCGCCGAGCTGATGGCTGTCGGACGCGGTGAGCGTGAAATGCTTACCCAAGGGAACCTCCTACTTTTCGCACACTTCGAATTGGAACGGCTTGGCCAGAATTGCTGCCTGGCCGGTCGGGGGCCTCTGTTTAGCACGGTTGCGGCTGAAATGAATGCCGGGTGAACGGTTTGTTGTTTCTGCGAAGCCTGAACCTCCGCCTGAAGGCCTCCGACCAATCGTCGGATAGGCAAACAACGGTCCTCGAGGACGCGGTCCAAGGATCAACACAGGAGAAGTCACATGCTTCGCAAGTCCACCATGTTGGCCCTGACCGCGCTCGCGGCTCTCGGCCTCGCCATGACGAACGCCAGCGCCAAGCCCGGCGGCCCCGGTTTCGGCCCCAAGGGCCCTGGCTTCAACCCCGGCATCAACAAGCCGATCTTCAAGCCCGTGAACAAGCCGTTCATCCCGGTCAAGCCGATTTTCGTGCCGAACTGGCATAAGCCGCATCCGCATCCGATCTGGGTGCATCATCGCCCGCGCTTCTGGTATCCGCCGGTGGTGGTTGGCGGCCCGGCTGTGGTCGCTGCTCCGACCTACGCGGTGTCGCGTCCGGTCGCAGGTCCTTGCACCTGCCTGAGCAAGGAGTACACGCCGGAAGGCGCGGTGCTGTTCAAGGATCGCTGCACCAACGAGATGGCGATGAATCCTCCGCCGGCGCCGCAGCAGACCGGCGAGGCCGAAGTGCAGCAGCAGACTGCGCAATATCAGCAGCAGTATGTGCAGCCCCAGCCGCAGGCCAAGTAAGCCTCATCGCTGGTGAACGAAAAAGAGAACCCCGGCTCGCGCCGGGGTTCTTGCTATGGCGACTTGGTCAGTCCGAACGCCTCGGCCATCAGCGCGTAGGAATGCTTCCGCGCCTCGTGGTCGTAGATCATCGTCGTGATCATTACCTCGTCGGCCTTGGTTGCTTTGATCAGCGGTTCGATGTGCGCCATCACCTTGGCCTTGTCGCCGACCACCAGCCGCGCACGGTTCTGCGCGATCAGCGCGCGGTCGGAAGCCGAATATTCATAAGCCGCGGCCTCTTCGGGACTCGGGATCGGCGCATAATGGCCCTGGCGGCGGCGGGCGAAGTTGAGATCGACGGAGCTTGCGAGCCGCTCGGCCTCGGCTTGCGTGTCGGCGCAAACCACATGCAGCGCGAGGATGGCATGCGGCTGCGGCCGCTGCTCCGACGGCTTGTACTGTTCGCGATAGACCGTCATCGGACCGACCGGATCGAAGTCCGAGAAGTGATGCGCGAACGAGAAGCCCGCGCCGACATGCGCGGCGAGCTGCGCGCTGTAGCCGCTCGAGCCAAGCAGGAAGATCGGCGGCAGCGGCACATCGGCCGGCATCGCATTGACCTTGCGGAACGGATGACTTTCCGGAAAGCCGCGCTGATCGAACAGCAAGAGTTCCTGGAAGCGGTCGAGGAAATCGTCGCCGGCGGGATCGTCCTGCCGCCGCCGCAGCGCGTAGGATGTCACCGGATCGGTGCCGGGCGCGCGGCCAATGCCGAGATCGATGCGTTCCGGAAACAATCCTTCCAGAACCTTGTAGCGCTCGGCGACCTGCAGCGGCGCATGGTTCGGCAGCATCACACCGCCGGAGCCGACGCGTAGCCGCTCGGTCGCCGCCGCGATCTGGCCGATCATGATGTCGGGCGCCGAGCTCGCGATGTTCGGCATGTTGTGGTGTTCGGCGATCCAGTAACGGGAAAAGCCGAGCCGGTCGGCAAGCTTTGCAAGGTCGATGCTGTTGCGCAGCGCCTGCGGTCCGGAAATGCCGGTGGTCACGGGCGACAGGTCGAGGACGGAAAGCGGCAAGGAAGACATCGTCAACAGGTAGCGCGCCGCAGGCTCTTTTGCCATGCACTCAAGCCATGCGCGTACCGCGCAGGGCCGGGGTTGCGACTTCGTCGAGCCTAGTTCTGGCCGGTCTGAAAGTTGAACAGGCTCTCGAAGTCGTCACCCTTCGCCACGGCGTGCCGGCGCGGCTTGGCCTTGGCGGCGACATGGCGTGTCGCCCGTCGCGCGGCGGTCGGCTGCAGGGCCGCGGTCCGCTGGACAGGCTTGGAGACGGCTTTCGGCTTGGGCAACGGGATGTGGCGGACCGGCAGCTTGACGGTCCCGAGTGGAATTTCCCCGACCAGCGCCGCGACCGTGATGGGCTCGGCATCATGCTCGTGCGCCGACGCGGCACGGGCATCGGTTTCCGGCTTTGCACTCGGCGCGGCTTCGCTCTTGGGTCCAATCTCGACCTCGGGCTCCGCGGGAGCGGGGGTCGGGGAGAATGTCAGGTCGACGTTGGCGGGCTCGGGCAGCGGGATGTCGATCGAAGTCGTGGCCTGCACCGGCGCTGCCACAGCCGCCACGGCGACCGAGGGCTTGTCCCTGGTATTCGCGGGCGACGGCGAGAAGGTCAGATCGATGGTCGCCGGTTCAGGCAGTGGAATGTCGATCGTGGCGGGAGCAGTTTCGGTCGCGGGTTGTGAGGGCAGCGCTGCGACCGTGGTGGGCTCCTCCGCGGGTTCGGTCGTGTCCTGCGCAATCGGCGGCAGGATCACGAGCGGCATCAGCAGCGGCGGCGTGCGGTCGATGGCCGGAGCAGGCGCAATCGGCGCCGGCTGCGCAGCGCTCACCGCGAAGCGCAGGTCGTAGGTCACCGGCACGATGGCTGCGCCAAGGCGCTGCCGGTCTTGCTCGGTGAGCGCGGCGATCCGGATCGGCGCGGCATGAGCCGCCATCACGGGCAAGGCCTGGTTCACGCTGTTGAAGGTGGCTGCAAGGCGCAGCCCTGCGAACACGACGAGAAAGCCACAGCAGAACGTTGCCGCGAACAGCCGAAAGCTCGGGAGCATAGGTCTGGCCTAAATCCGGTTTCACACACGGAGGCTTCAATGACCTTGCTGACTATCTGAGTCGTCCTGTGGATAAAAACGGAATTTCCAAGGCGGGGCTTTCGGTTGCGCGCTGTTGCGCGAAAGACTCACCGGCCGTAGGAGCGGCTGGACGGAACCGATTGAGTTTCGGATTATCGTCAAGGGCACGAGCCTTAAGGCTGCCACCGGATCGCCGTACTGGTACTCCGGGCCGTAACTAAGGAGTTGCCGCATGGCATCGGTCAGTGATTGGAAGGTGCCAACCTCGGCGCAGCCTAAGCCCGAGGATTACGCCTACGATCTCGACGCCGCGCTGAGCGCGGTCGTCGGTGTGCGCGCCGTGGTGCCGTCGGATGCTTTCACAGCCGATACGCTCGGCACCGAGCGCGCCGGTAACGGCGTGCTGATCCGCGCCGACGGGCTGGTGCTGACCATCGGCTATCTGGTCACCGAGGCCGATACGATCTGGTTGACGCTGGTCGATGGCCGCGCCGTGCCGGGTACGGTGCTGGCTTACGACCAGTCCACCGGCTTCGGGCTCATTCAGGCCCTGGCCCGCCTCGATCTGCCGGCGCTGCCGCTCGGCACGTCGAAAAGCATATCGGTCGGCGAACGCGTGGTGGTGGGCGGCGCCGGCGGCCGGCAGAAGTCGGTTGCGGCGCGTGTCGTCGCCAAGCAGGAGTTTGCCGGGTATTGGGAGTATGTGGTCGACGAGGCGATTTTCACCTCGCCATCGCATCCCAACTGGGGCGGCACGGCGCTGATCGGCCCGAAGGGCGATCTGCTCGGCATCGGTTCGCTGCAATTGCAGGAGGGCCGCGAGCAGGGTCCGCCGGGCGACATCAATATGATCGTGCCGATCGACCTGTTGCCGCCGATCTTCGACGACCTGCTCACCCTCGGCCGGCCGAACAAGCCGCAGCGGCCATGGCTCGGGCTCTATGCCACCGCGATCGAGAACCGCATCGTGGTGGTCGGGCTTGCCAAGGATGGTCCGGCACAACGCGCCGATCTGCGCACCGGCGACGTGCTGCTGTCGATCGCAGGCTCCGAGGTGCACGATCTCGCGGGCTTCTATCGCAGGGTCTGGTCGCTCGGGCCGGCCGGCATCGAGATTCCGATGTCAGTTTACCGCGACGGCAAGACCATCGATACGCGGCTCAAGTCGGGCGACCGCAATCGCTTCCTGAAGGCGCCGAAGCTGCATTAGGCGCACAATCTCTCCCATGGTCATTCCGGGACCGCGCGGAGCGCGGGACCCGGAATCCAGACAAGCAAGACTGCCGATGCGTCTGGATTCCGGGTTCGCGCTTTCAGCGCGCTCTGGAATGACCGAGTGAAAGACCTCCAACAATTCACGCCATTGATGCCCGCTGCGCAAACATTTCATGGGCCGGCATTGCTGGCCTGCAGCGGCCGGCCAAGACGGCGCCGCGCTCAGGGTGCTAAACAAACCCTGGATTTTGCCGGGAACAAATCCAGTGACCACAACTGCTCACGCCGTATCACCATCGGCGACCGACATCGATTCCGGCTACGCCTGGACCCGACTTGCCCTGTCGCTCGCGCTCGGCACCGTCGGCGGCGTCGGCATGTGGTCTTTCGTCGTGGCGCTGCCCGCAGTGCAGGCCGACTTCGGTGTGACGCGTGGCGAAGTCTCGCTGGCCTTCACGCTGACCATGGCGGGCTTCGGCCTCGGCGGCATCCTGATGGGGCGGCTTGCTGACCGCTTCGGTGTGCTGGTGCCGGTCGTCTCCGGCGCGGTGCTGTTGGCCGCGGGTTACCTGCTGTCCGGCTCGGCGGCCAATCTCTGGCAGTTCTCGCTGGCGCAAGCGTTGATCGGGCTCGGCAGCTCCGGATCGTTCGGGCCATTGATGGCCGACATCTCGCACTGGTTCGTGCGCCGTCGCGGGCTTGCGGTCGGCATATCGTCGTCCGGCAACTATCTCTCCGGCGTGATCTGGCCTCCGCTGGTGCAGCATTTCATTTCGAGCGACGGCTGGCGCGCCACCCAGATCGGCGTTGGTATCGCCTGTCTGTGCCTGATGCTGCCGCTCGCGCTCGGCATGCGGCGCAAGTCGCCGGTGCACGCGGTTGCACAGAACGGGCACGATCCCGCAGAAGCGCGCGCGGCGCTCGGTGTCTCGTCCAACGCACTGATGATTCTGCTCTGCATCGCCGGCGTCGCGTGCTGTGTCGCCATGGCGATGCCGCAAGTGCATATCGTGGCCTACTGCGGCGATCTCGGCTATGGCCCGGCGCGCGGCGCCGAGATGCTGTCGGCGATGCTGGGCTTCGGTCTCGTCAGCCGGATCTCGTCCGGCTTCATTGCGGACCGCATCGGCGGCGTCGCCACGCTGCTGATCAGCTCGGTGCTCCAGGGCGTGGCGCTGGTGCTGTACGTGTTCTTTGATGGTTTAATTTCGCTTTACGTGATCTCGGCGCTGTTCGGCTTGTTTCAGGGCGGCATCGTGCCGATGTACGCCATTCTGGTGCGGCAGTATTTCGCCTCGCGCGAGGCCGGCGTCCGGCTCGGCGTGATTTTGATGGCGACGCTCGCCGGAATGGCGCTGGGCGGCTGGATGTCGGGCTATATCTTCGATCTGACCGGCTCGTACCAGGCCGCATTCCTCAACGGCATCGGCTGGAACCTCGGGAACGTGTCGATCACCACGTGGCTGCTGCTGCGGCGGTCGGGCCGGCGGCTCGCAACAACCTGATTACAATTCGATAAAATTGCCTCGATTCGTTTAGCGGAACCACAGCGCCTCTTCGTTAGGGTGCCAGCGCCCTGGGAAGCGTTCGTCACGGTAAACGAAGTATGTCCGAGCTGCAGATCGATAAGGCGATGGAGTCGCTCGTCGTCCTCGTTGCGGACGCCAATGCCTATACACGCCGCCTCACGCGAACCATGCTGACCAATCTCGGCGTCAAAGCGGTTTACGAGGCGGTTGACGGCATCGCAGCGCTCGATGCGATCCGCAACATCAATCCTGACGTCATGATCCTGGAGTGGAATCTCCCGGTGCTCGATGGGCCCGAAGTCATGCGCGTGGTCCGCTCGCCGGGCATCTTTCCGAAGCCGAGCCTGCCGATCATCATGCTGACCGACAGAGGCTTGCGCTCGCGCGTCACCGAGGCGATCCGGCTCGGCGTCAACGAGCTCCTGGTCAAGCCGATCTCGCCCAAGGCGTTGCAGCACCGCCTGCTCGGCATTCTGCTCAATCCGCGGCCCATGGTCCGCGCCGGCAAATACTACATTCCGATGCCGCGCCGGCGCATCGACATGAAGGAATTCATCACCGCGACCTAGAGCGGTTCACTTCTTTTCTGAATCGCTGGGGATTCCGCTGGGCTTCGAATTGTGATTCAAGCTGCTGGCTGGGTTGGAGGCCAGCAGCTCATGACCCGACCTCTGTCCAATGATCTGCGTGAGCGTGTCGTTGCGGCGGTGCGGAACGGTGAGAGCTGCCGGACGGTGGCTTCGCGGTTCGGCGTGGCGGTGTCGTCGGTGGTGAAGTGGTCTCAGCGCTATCGGACGACTGGCTCAGTGTCGCCGAGCAAGATGGGTGGATATCGCAAGCCGGTGCTCGATCCGCATCGGGCCTTCATCCTGGAGCGCATCAGACAGACCCCGCATCTGACCCTGCATGGGCTGAAGGACGAACTTGCCGCGCGTGGGGTAAAGGTCTCGCACAATGCCGTGTGGCTGTTCCTGCGGCGCGAAGACCTGCGGTTCAAAAAAAACACTGTTCGCGCTTGAACAGGCCCGGGCCGACATCGCCCGCAGACGAAAGCGCTGGCGATCCTGGCAGGCCGGTCTCGATCCACGGCGTTTGGTCTCATCGACGAAACCTGGATCAAGACCAGCATGGCCCCACTGCGCGGATGGGGACGCAAGGGCGATCGCCTGCGAGCTTACGCGCCGCATGGTCATTGGCGGACGCTGACCTTCCTCGGCGCGCTCCGCCACGACGGCCTCACAGCCCCTTGCGTGTTCGATGGCCCGATCAACGGCGAGTGCTTCCGAGCCTATGTCCAGCAGCAACTCGTTCCCGCACTGAAGGCCGGCGATATTGTCGTCATGGACAACCTCGGAAGCCACAAGGCTGCCGTGCTGCGACAGATCATAAGAGCAGCCGGAGCCAGGCTCTGGTACCTGCCGCCCTACTCGCCGGACCTCAATCCGATCGAGCAGGCCTTCGCCAAGATCAAACATTGGATGCGCATGGCTCAAAGGCGCACCATCGACGATGTCTGGCGCCAAATCGGCAGCCTCGTCACAACCATAGGCCCCCGCGAATGCAGCAACTACTTCGCAAACGCCGGATACGCTTCCGTCAAATTGTGAACCGCTCTAGCGCGTCGCGGCGCTGTCGAAACCTGCGCAGGCGTCATTCCGGGGCGCGGCCGCAGGCCGCGAACCCGGAATCCAGACAAACCGGGATCGTCCGCTTAACCGGATTCCGGGTCGCTGCTTCGCAGCGTCCGGAATGACAGTGGAGAGAGTTACGGCTGCCCCGCGATCTTGCGCGCCTCTCCGGTCAGCTCAAGGATGTGCATGCCTGTGTTGGCGCGGTCCACGACGTAGACATAGCCGCGATCGTCGGTGTCCACGTTGTTGCTCTGGATCGCGATCTTGCAGCGGTCCTTGCCGTCGACCTTGATGCAGCGCTTGTCGGTGGCTTCCGTGATCGACGGAATGAAGTAGCCGATCTCCTTCGGCGCGTACGGATTGCGGATGTCGATCGCACGGATCCCGGCGTTGAAGTAGGTGACGAACGCCACCTTCTTGTAGAACACCGGCGCAGTGCTTTCGCTCGCTGAATGCGAGCCGAACCGGCCGCCGCGGTCGCAGAAGTGGCCGCTCGCCTCCGGCACCTGGAAGTTCGATACGACCATTGGCCGCGATTCGATGGTGACGTCGGCGAACCAAACCATCTGCCGAGGTTCCTGGCATTCGTTGCGGATCTGCTCGTCGACGATCATGACGAAGTCGCGCAGCTTGGCCTCGGAGTCCTTGGCGAACTCCGGCACCGCGACCTGCATCAGCGGTATGGTGCTGTGCGCGCCGTTCGTCGGCATCATGTCGAGCTGGCCGACGACCGGCGCGCGCAGGTTCTCCGGCGTCGGCTCCTTTGGCCCTTTGAGCAGCTTCTCGCGGTCAACGATCTGCAGCACGCCGCCCTTGTTGGTGCCGTAGCCGAAGTAGACGCGGTTGCCCTGCGGGCCGGTCGAGATCATGCCGTGCAGCTCGGTCGGCACCGTGCCGCTGGTGCCGGGCTCCTGGCCGACCAGGCCGAAGTCGCGGATCTTCACCGGGTGCGCCGGGTCGCTGAGATCGAACACTTCGGTCATGCGCCGCGTGCGCCAGCTCGGCACGCCGGACACGAGATAAGCAATGCCGGTGTCGCACTCCCAGAAGCTCTTATGGGTGTCCTTCAGGTCCCAGCTCGGCCGGGAAACGAGCTTCGGATGCGAGGGATCGGCGACGTTCCAGATCTCATGACCCTGGCCGCCGAAGGTGCGCAGAAGATACACCGCGTTGGGATCGCCCTTGGGCAAGGTCTTGCCGTCGCAGACGCTCGTCATCTGGCCGCCGCCTGCTTCGTAGTTGCCCTCCTGTCCCGGCAGATGGAACAGATACTTCGGTTTCGACGGATCGGTGACGTCGATGATCGAGGTGCCGTTGAATTCGGCCTGGCCGGTGAGCGGGTTCATCGGCTTCGGCACGTCGGGTGTGCCGCCATGATGGCCGATATAGGCGATGTAGCGGTCGCCCTGCTTGTGAACGGTCGGCTGATAGGCGCTACGCGCCTGGAGGTCGTTCCAACCGACGAGGCGCATATCCTTCGCTTCCGGTGGATCGCCCACCTTGGGCGAAGACTGCGCGGATGCCGAAACGGCGAGTGCGGTTGAAATCAAAACGGTGGATGCAAGCAGCGCAGCCAAGCGTGCGCCGCGAATGAAGCGAGACATCGTGACCTCCCAGTGCCAGTCGCTGTGGTTGTGATTGCCGCGTCTCTGCGGACACTTGTACGAGTGAAATCATAGTCCCAGGTCCACCGGCCGGAAAGCCACTTGACCGCAAGTGTGCCCGGCCGTTGGAACACAATGCAGACGTGCTAGAACGGCGCCGGACATTTTTCATCAAAGGGCACGATCATGAATTGGACCGAGCGGCGCGAACGGTTGCGCGCCATCGTCGAAGGCCAGCGATGCATCTTCCCAGCCTCGGTGTATGACGGCATCTCGGCAAGGATCGCGGCGGATGTCGGCTTCGAGGCGATGATGTTCGCGGGTTCGGTCGGTTCGTTCAGCGTGATCGCGGCACCCGATCTTTGCGTGCTGACGCTGACCGAATTCGTGCAGCAGGCCTATCGCATCAATCGTGCGGGCTCGTTGCCGCTCTGCGTCGATGCCGATCACGGCTACGGCAATGCGCTGAGCGTCAAGCGGACTGTCGAGGAGCTCGAGAACGCGGGCATATCCGCGCTGACTATCGAGGATACGTTGCTACCGGTGCCGTTCGGCGGCGACGATGCGCAACTTATCTCCATCGAAGAAGGCGTCGGCAAGATGCGCGCGGCGCTCGCCGGCCGGCAGGATCCGCGGCTCGTGATCTGCGGGCGCACCAGCGCCATCGCGATCACCGGCGTCGAGGACACCATCGCGCGGCTGAAGGCTTATGAAGCCGCCGGCGTCGACATGCTGTTCGTTGCAGGTCTGAAGAACCGCGAGCAGCTCGATGCGTTGGCCTCGGCGGTGAAGAAGCCGCTGTTCCTCGGCAGTGTGCCCGAGGACATGATGGACCTCGACTATCTTTCGGCGCGCAACGTGCGGGTCTGCCTGCAAGGCCACCATCAATTCTGGGCCGGTGTGCAGGGCGTCTACAACACGCTGAAGGCGCTGCGCGAGGGCACCAAGCCATCGAAATTGCCGAATGTCGCCTCGGCGGACTTGCAGAAGAAGCTTCTGCGCCAGGCGGACTATGCCCAGTGGTCCAAAGACTTCCTGAACAACTAAATTTCCTGAAAACGAAATAGGGAGTGACACGATGCGTGCCTATCAACTGCCGAAGGGTGGCGCTGGCATCGACGCGCTGACCAAGGTCGATCGCCCGCAGCCCAAGCCAGGCCATCGTCAGGTGCTGGTGAAGGTCGCGGCCTGCTCGCTCAATTTTCGCGACCTGGGCATCGTGCGTGGCACTTATCGCGTGCCGGTGCCAGACAACATCGTGCCGCTCTCGGACGGCGCCGGCGAGGTGGTCGAGGTCGGCTCCGATGTGAGGCGTGTGAAGGTCGGCGACAAGGTCGCGGGCTGCTTCTTCCAGCGCTGGCCCGGCGGCGAATCGCCGCCCGATGCACACGCCACCGCGCTTGGCGGCGGCATCGACGGCATGCTCGCCGAATACGTCGTGCTGGAGGAGGACGGCGTCGTGAAATTCCCGGCGCATCTGTCGCTGGAAGAGGCTTCGACGCTACCGTGTGCCGCCGTCACGGTCTGGCACGCCATGATGGAGCACGCCAAGCTGATCGCGGGGCAGACCGTGCTGCTGCAGGGCACCGGCGGCGTTTCCGTGTTCGGCCTGCAGCTCGCGCATGCCATGGGCATGCAGTCGGTCATCACCTCGTCGAGCGACGCCAAGCTCGCCAAGGCCAAGGCGCTCGGCGCCAGCCACGCGATCAACTACAAGACCACGCCGGATTGGGAGAAATCCGCGATGGAATTCACCCAAGGCCGCGGCGTCGATCACGTCGTCGAGGTCGGCGGCCAGGGCACGCTGTCGCGCTCGTTCGGTGCGCTCAAGATCGGCGGCAGGATCAGCATGATCGGCAACCTGAGTGGCGCTGCGACCGAGCTCAACCCCGGCCTGATCATGGGGCGCCGCGCCAACATCCAGGGCATCTCGGTCGGCTCGACGCAGATGTTCGAAGCGCTCGACCGCGCGGTCGCGGCGAACAAGATCAAGCCGGTGATCGACAGGGTGTTCGGCTTCGACGAGGTGAAAGCGGCCTACAACCACATGGCGGCCGGCGCGCACTTCGGCAAGATCGTGATCCGCGTGTGAGGGCGGTCAGCCGCGATCGAGCAGCTTGCGCACCGTGCTGACGGTGAGCGCGATGACGCCGATCCATATGATGACCGCGCCAAGTCCGAACACCGTGCGGCCGACGAGGTCGCCGGTGGTCTGCATGGCGAGCGGCGACGACACTGCGAAGGCGTGCGGGCCGGAGCCGATCGCGACCCAGGTGCCGATGGTGGCGAACGCGCCCAACACGCCGATGCCGAACGTCTGGTAGGACAGCTTGATCCAGCCCGGCGAGGCTTCGGGCCGGGTGGTCTGATTGTCAGTCATTCCGGTCCGCGCCCGGATGAAGCAGAGCAGGCCCGCGAACAGGAAGGCTATGCCCGCAGCGAATATCAGGAAGGAGGGGCCGTCGACGTCCGGCATCGGCAGTACGCCGATTGAGCCGAGCATGAAGTAAAGCCCCGCGAGCGACAGCGCGAGGCCGAGGCCCGCAACCTCGTGCGGCGAAGCCTCTCGGTGCGACAGAATCGCCGGCTGGTCCTGAACGCTCATGCACGCCCTCACGCGACTGCGTCACGCGAGTGTGCCGGGTCGAGGTTTCCAATCCGTTGCGGGGCAGGTCGTCCGTTGGCCTAGGTCGTAGGCTCGTGAGCGTGGAGCCGTGGCCGGATTGAAGCGAGCTGGACCATGGCGGGGAAATTGGCGGCGAGCTTGTCGAAGCGGGTGGCGACGCGGCGGAAGCGTTCGCAACGACGCAGTCAGGCGCTTGGCCGCTCCGATGTAGCGAGCACTACAATCCCGATGATCTCGCCGCCCAAGCCTTGGTGGCCTGGCAGCTTTCCATCGCTCGGGCGTAGGCAGGGCGTGCCGTCGTGCGGGCGAGATAGTCCCGCTCGGTAGAACCGGGAACGTAGTTGCCAGTTCGCAGGCCGAGCAGGAGAGCGTAGCTCACCGAGATATCGGCAGCAGTGAATCGGTCGCCGGCGAGATAGGGGCAATCCGCGAGGCGGCGGAGAACCAACCCCAGCCGGCTCTCGAAAGTCTCGAGTGCCCAGCAGGTAACCCGGGCATTTCGCTCGGCTTCGGGCGCCAGTTGGCGGCCGATCAAGACGGCGTTCATCGGCCCGGCAAGCCCGGCCTCGCCCAAGTGGAGAAATTGCAGATAGGAAGCGAAGGCGGGGTCGTCCGGGGCGACGGCAAGCGAACCTGAGTCGTGGCGGGCAAGCAGGTACTGAAGAATCGCGATCGATTCGACCATGATGGTCTCGCCGTCCTGCAGGGCGGGAATGAAGCCGGCGGGATTGATCGCGAGGAAATCGCGATCCTTCTCGGCTGCCAGCAGATCGACCGGGCGCAGCCGATAAGCCAAGCCCAATTCCTCAAGCAGCCAAACAACACGGAAGCCACGACCTTCGCCATAGACGGTGAGCATGGTTAAGCGTTCCTGGATGGGTAAGCCGGTCGCGCAATGGACTATCGATGGCGTATAATGCGCTCAAAGCTTGGCGCATATTCGTCATCCTACGGCGCGAGCCCTGCCCACTTTGTGGGGTCACAACCTAGTCCCAGCCGCCGCTGACGCGCTCGACCGGATTGGCGATGCGGCCGTCGGCGCGCTTCAGCGCCGAAATCCGCTTCATCTCGTCGTCACTGAGCGTGAAATCGAACACCTTGAAATTGTCGGCGATGCGCTGCGGATTGGAGGAGCGCGGGATTGCGCCGACGCCCTGCTGCATCAGCCAGCGCAGCGCGATCTGGGCAATACTCTTGCCGCGCGACTGCGCGATTTCGTTGAGCGTCGGATCGTTGAACAGCCGGCCGCGGCCGAGCGGGCAATAGGCGACGAAGGCCATGCCGCGCTGGCGCAATGCGGCCAGAATTTTCGACTGGTCGAGATAGGGATGATACTCGGCCTGCAGACACACCAGTGGCTCGGGGCAGAGCTTGATGGCCTGATCGAGCAGCGTGATGTTGAAGTTGGCGACGCCGACATGTCGCGCCTTGCCCTGCTGCTTCGCCTTGGCCAGCGCCGGCATGGTCTCGGCGAGCGGAATCTCCGGATTGGGCCAATGCACCAGCAGGAGATCGACATAGTCGGTGCCGAGCGCCTTGAGGCTCGCGTCGACCGACTGGGTGAAATCAGCCGCGTGCAGGTTCTCGTGCGACACCTTGGTGGTGAGGAAAATGTCTTTCCTGGGCACACCCGACGCCCGCATGCCTTCGCCGACGACCCGCTCGGTGCCGTACTTGCGCGCGGCGTCGATGTGGCGGTAGCCGGCTTTGAGCGCCGCGACCATCTCGCTCGCCGCCATGCTGCCGGTCATCGGCGAGGTGCCGAAGCCGAGCGCCGGAATTTGCGCGCCGTGCGCGGTCAGCATCAAAGGTTCAGAGGCAGTGGTCAGCATGGGGCTTTTCCGGCCGTTTCTTGAGTGGATCGGCGACCCTACCACGGCGTCGCAGGTGGCGGCACCGCTTGTGATCGGGGCGCCTAACAGGCAAGCTCGGGGATCGGAATGTGCCGAAACCAATGGAACGACGTCGGATGCGGATCGCACTCGTCTTCGCTGCCTTGTTGGCCTCTACGCCGGTTTTCGCTGTGCCGACAGCGCAAGTGGCCAAGGAATGTTCCGCGGCGGCTTACAAGGCTTACCCGTATCAGCGCCCAGGCATGAAGGGCACCGGTAGCGAGCGCACTCAGTTCTATCGGGACTGCATCGAAAAGCACAGCAACGCGAATCCGCCGCCGGAGGCCCAGCAGCAGTTGCCGCAGCCCGTACCAAAGCAGCAATGACACTGGTGCGTTCAGTGGTTGGCGGAGCTTCGGCCCGCGTTGGACGGGTGCCAAGCAACCGGCGGCCTATTTTGTGACCTGCGGCACGAGCCGCGCCACGATGTCGTTGATATTTTCAAAGGTCAGATCGGGCTTCATCGCGGCGAGCGTCTCTGCGGCTGAATAGCCCCAGGTCACGGCGGCGCAGGCGATGCCTGTTGAGCGCGCGGCTTCGACGTCGCGCACCTCGTCCCCGATCGCGATCGTTTGCGCGGTGGTGGCGCCTGCATGTCGCACGATCGATTTGAATTTCGCGGCCTTGCCGAACAGCGAGGCGCCACAGGCGAAGTGCGAGAACAAGACGGCGCTCGTGCCGAGCTGGCGTCGCGCGTTGTCTTCGCTGTCCGAGGTCACGAGCGCGAGCGTCAGGCCGGCTTCGTGCAGCCCACGCAGCATCGCGGGCGCGCCGGGAAAGAGCGACATGGTGCCGAGCTGTTCGCGCTTAAGCCCGCGCATATGTCGCGCGATCGCAGGCAACTTCCACAGCGGCACTTCGAGACGGCGCAGGATCTCGCGCGGACCCTCGCGCCGCATCGGTTCGATCTCGTGATCTGCGATCTCGCGGAAACCGTATTTGCGCGCGACGCCGTTCACGACGGAGAGAAACCACGACCGGCTGTCGACCAGCGTGCCGTCGAGATCGAAGATCACAAGTATGAAGGTCATGCGGAAGGCTGGCGCGCCCGAGAAGATTCGAACTTCTGACCTCTGCCTTCGGAGGGCAGCGCTCTATCCAGCTGAGCTACGGGCGCGTTCGGCCCTAGATAGCGGATGCGGGCTCAAGCGGCAATGGCGCCCGTTGCGGCCGGGGGGACGATCGTGTTGCACCGGCGGCGACGCCGCCGGCGGCGCGTTTCAGGCCTCTCGCAATCGTACGTTCCGGGCGCATTGTCAGTAACGCACCGTTAAATTATCCTGGTACTATCCTCCGGTCGTTTGACACAGGTAGGGCGCGCAGCCCGGTGAGCCGGCCCGCTTTTTTCATGCATCCGAGAGGCATTTTCCTCGGTTTGGGTTTGCTTCTCGCCGCGTTGGCGTCCGGCGCGGTCATTTTCAGTGGCGCCCGCGACAAACAGGCTGTCGCCAAGAGCTCCGATCGCCCGAACGCAGTGGCGGCGCTGGGCCGAATCGAGCCGGAGAGCGAAATCATCAATCTTGGTGCCGGCATGTCGCCCGATCGGGTCGAGACGCTGCTGGTCGCGCGTGGCGACGCGGTCCGGAAGGGTCAGGCGCTGGGATATCTCGGAGGCTATGCCGAGCAAATCACCCAGAAGGCCGTGCTGGAAGCGCAGCTCAAGGAGGCGACGCTTCGGCGTTCGACCGAACTGACGCTGAATCAGCAGAAGGTTCTGTCCGCCGAAACCCACAAACGGCAGATTCTCGAGGTGTCTCCGCTTCGGATCGCTTCGCAAGAGGCGACGATCGCGAGCCTGGACGCCAAGCTCGCCAACGACAAAGACATCCTCAACTCGCAAACGCAGCTCTACGACAAGGGCATCCAATCCCGCAGGCTGCGTGAGGATCAGCAGGCGCTGGTGACGCAGGGCGAGGCCAATGTGGCCTCGGCGCGCGCCCAGCTTGCGCAGCTCAAGCAGCAATTCGAGGTCGACAAGGTCGATGCTGACGTTCAGATCGATCTGGCGCGCGCCCAGCTTGAGCGCTCGGTGGCTGAATTTCCCATTGCCTCGCTCGAGGCTCAGGTCGCCAAGGCCGATGCTACGGCCCGGCGCATGACGCTGGTGGCGCCGGTTGACGGGCGCATCCTCAATATCAAGGTCAAGCCCGGCGAGGACGTCGGCACCGGCCCGATCCTGGTGATGGGCGACACTGACCGGATGCGTGCGGTGGCGGAGGTCTATGAGACCGATATCGGGCGCGTCAGCGTCGGCCAGACCGCAACGATCGCCAGCCGTGCGTTACAGCGCCCTCTCACGGGCAAGGTCGTTCGTATCGGCAACATGGTCTACAAGAACGATGTGCTCAACGTCGATCCCGCGGCGCGGGCCGATGCGCGGGTGGTCGAAGTCTGGATCGAGCTCGACGATGCAGGGCCGACCGTGCGGCTGACCAACCTCACGGTCGATGTCGTCATCAACACCACTGAAACGTCGCCGGCTGTCGCGCGCGCGGCGAGCCCGTGAAGCTTCGCGTTGCATGGCGGATGCTCGTGCACGAAAAGGGGCGCGCAGCGCTCGCCGTTGGCGGTGTGTTCGTCGCCATCCTGCTGATCTTCCTGCAGCTCGGGTTCTACCTGTCCGTGCCGCGCGGCGGATTGCTGTTCTACAACGCCATGCGCTTCGACCTTCTGCTGACGTCGAGCGCTTACGTCATCCAGGCGCAATCGAACGATTTTCCGCGGCGGCGGCTGTATCAGGCCCTGGCGGTGCCGGAGGTCGCGACGGCCGCGGCCGTTTATCATGACAGCGGGCTTTGGCTGAATGCCGAGACCGGAGTCCAGCGCGACGTCTTCGTCATCGCGTTCGATCCCAACAATCGCGTATTCGATGTGCCCGAGATCGAGCAGAAGGCCTCGGTCCTGAGACAGCAGGACACCATTCTGGTCGACGGTGCCTCGCGCCCCGAGCTTGGAGCCCTGCGGGTCGGCCGCCGCATCGAGATTGCCAAGCGCGCCGTGACGATCGGTGGCGTGTACCGGCTGGGCATCGGATTCGTCGGCCTCGGCGTGGTGCTGACCAGCGATCTGAATTTGATCCGCCTGTTTCCGAACCGGAATCTGGGTGACATCAATCTCGGCTTGCTGACGTTGCGTCCGGGTGCCGATCCTGATGCGGTCGCGGAGAAACTCCGACAGATTCTTCCGGAAGACACTGCCGTGTTGACGCGCAAGGAGCTCGCCGCGCGCGAAACCGATCACTGGATGACGCGCACATCGACCGGCCTGATCTTTGGTTTTGGCACCATCGTCGCGTTCATCGTCGGCCTGGTGATCCTCAATCAGACCCTCAGCACGCAGATCGCACGGCATCTGCCGCAATACGCCACGCTGAAGGCGATCGGCTACACCGACGCGGCGCTGGCCGGCATCGTCGTGACGCTCGCGATCCTGATCGCCACGCTCAGCTATCTGCCGGCGGCGCTGATCTCGACTGGAATTTATGCGCTGGTCAGCGCCTTCACGCCGCTGCCGGTTTCGCAGACGCCCTCGCGGCTGCTCACGGTGCTGGCCGTCACCTGGGTGATGTCGACGATCTCAGCGCTGATCGCCATCCGCGTGCTGCGCCGCGCCGATCCAGTGGAGCTGTTCTGACCATGGCCTGGAGCGGTGAGCGGACGGACTGGATCGGGCACCTGCATTCTCAATTGATGGTGCCGCGCACTCACGTGCCGCTCGCCTGGCGCAACATGCTGGCGGATCGCAGGCGGCTCATCCGGTCGGTCAGCGGCATCGGTTTTGCCGTGCTGCTGATGCTGCTGCAGCTCGGCTTCCGGGTCGCGTTCATCGACAGCTCGCTTGAGATTTTGCGCAACCTCGACGGTGATCTTTTCATCGTCAGTTCGACGAAATTCCGCTTCGGCCGGAAAGACCCGTTCCCGCGCCGTTATCTTTACGCCTCGCGAGGGGTCGAAGGTGTGCAGTCGGCACGCCCGATCTACGGCGAGTGGATGAACTCATTCTGGAAGAATCCGCAGACGAAGAAGACGCACATCATCCAGGTCCTGGCCTTCGATCCCGACCAGCCGGTGTTCCTGTTCCCTGAGGTCAAGCAGCATCTTGATGCGCTCAGGCGGCCCGACACGGCGCTGTTCGATACCCGCAGCCGCGACTTCGTCGGTCAGGCGGACGATGGAACGGTGAGCGAACTCGCTCGCCGGCGCATCCGCGTCGTCGGCACCTTTGCGCTCGGCCCGGATTTCATCACCGACGGCACCGTGATCACCAGCGACCGCACCTTCCTCGATCTGTTCTCGGCAAGCTCGAACAACGATGAGCTCACTGATGTCGAAATCGGCGTCGTCAAGGTGCGTCCAGGCTTCTCCATCGAGAAGGTCCAGGCGTCTTTGCGCGACGCCTTGCCGAAGGGCGTGGCGGTGCTGACCCGCGACCAGCTGTTCGCATTGGAAAAGAGATTCCAGAACGACGTTTCGCCGGTTGGGCCGATCTTCATGCTCGGCACGGCAATCGGTTTCGTTGTCGGTATGGTGATCTCCTATCAGATTCTCTACACCGACCTGTCCGATCAGATTCCGCAATACGCCACGCTGAAGGCGATGGGATATGAGAACTCGTACCTGGTCCGCGTCGTGCTCCAGCAGGCGTTCTTCTACGCCGTCGTTGGCTTCATTCCGGCCTGGCTCGCCGGCATCGCTCTTTTTCATGCGGCCGCCGAGGTGATGCTGGTGCCGATGCGGATGAGCCTGGCGATTGCGCTCGGCTGCTTCGTGTTGACGGTCGCGATGTGCATTCTGTCAGGTGTCTTCGCGGTCCGTCGCGTGATGGCCGCAAACCCGGCGGATCTGTTCTGATGGCTGCGAACGAACCAGCCGCCGCGGTGCGGGTCGAAGGCGTCAATCACTTCTTCGGCGAAGGCGACGCCCGCAATCAGGTGCTGTTCGACAACAATCTCGAGATTCCGTCAGGCCAGCTCATGATCCTGACCGGACCATCGGGCTCCGGAAAAACCACGCTGCTGACGTTGATCGGCGCGCTGCGTTCCGTGCAGTCCGGCCGCATCGAGGTTCTCGGTCACGATCTGTCCGGCCTGCACGGCAGCGACCTCGTCGCCAAGCGGCGCGACATCGGCTTCATCTTCCAGATGCACAATCTGTTCGATTCGCTGAGTGCCTTCGAAAACGTTCAGATGGCGATGCAGGTCGGAAGCTGTCCGCCCGCCGAGATGCGCCGCCACGGCACCGCGATCCTCGATCGCCTGGGCCTTGGCCATCGCATCGACCACAGGCCCAAGGCGTTGTCGGGCGGGCAGCGGCAGCGCGTTGCGGTTGCGCGGGCGCTGGTCAACAAGCCGAAGCTGATCCTCGCCGACGAGCCGACGGCCGCGCTCGATAAGGATTCCAGCCGGATTGTCGTCGACCTGCTCAAAGAGCTGACCACCCAGGAAGGCTGCGCCGTGATCATGGTTACGCACGATGTCCGGATCATCGAGCTTGCCGACCGCATCGTGAACATGGTCGACGGCGCGATCAGATCCGACGTGATCATGCGTGACGCTCTGATGATCTGCGAGTTTCTCCGCACGGTCGATCTGTTCAGGAACTTGACGCCGACGGAGATCACCAACATCGCCGAGAGGATGAAACGGCGGCGCTATCGCAAGGACGAGATCATCATCCGGGAAGGCGAGCCCGGCGAAGAGTTCTTCCTGACCGGCTCAGGCAGCATCGAGGTCCGGCGGCGGGGCGCAGGCAGCCACGATCGTCATGTGGCCACGCTCGGCGCCGGCCAGGTGTTCGGCGAGCACGCACTGATCGCCGACGAGCCACGCAACGCCACCTGCGTCGCCGGCACCGATGAGGTCGAGGTTTTCGTCCTGCGCAAGGACGATTTCCGACGGGCGCTGGAAGCGAGCGCGAGCTTCAAGGATCAGCTGCAGGCGATCTACTTCCAACGTCAATAGATGAGCGATCAGACCGGCATCAGTTTCTGCTGAAGCCGGCCCGCCGCAGGGCCTCGGCCATGGCGCCGCCCGAGGAAGCAGTCTTGGAGGCCTCTTTGCCGGTCCTGGGCGCGGCGAAGCTTCGTTTGCCCGAGTCACGGTCCGCGGCGGGTGCGCGCGTCCTCTGGGCACCGGCTTCGTCGTCAAGCCGCAGCGACAGGCTGATGCGCTTGCGCGGCTTGTCGACCTCCAGCACCTTCACGCGCACGATATCGCCCGGCTTCACCACCTCGCGCGGGTCTTTCACGAAGGTCTTGGCCATCGCGGAGACATGCACCAGCCCGTCCTGGTGCACGCCAATGTCCACGAACGCTCCGAATGCCGCGACGTTGGTCACCGCGCCCTCGAGCACCATGCCGGGCTTGAGATCATCCAGCGTCTCGACGCCTTCCTTGAACTCCGCGGTCTCGAAGGCCGGCCGAGGGTCGCGTCCCGGCTTTTCCAGCTCACGCAGGATGTCGGTCACCGTCGGCAGGCCGAACTTCTCATCGACGAAAGACTTGGGCGAGAGCGCGCGCAGCGCCGACGTGTTGCCGATCAGAACCTTGATGTCGCTCTTGGTCGCTTCGAGAATCCGCCGCACCACCGGATACGATTCCGGATGCACCGCCGAGGTGTCGAGCGGATCGTCGCCGCCCGGGATACGCAGGAAGCCTGCACATTGCTCGAACGCCTTGGGGCCAAGGCGGGGGACGTCCTTCAACGCCTTGCGGGACTTGAACGGGCCATGCGTGTCGCGGTGCGACACGATGCCTTGCGCCAATCCCTGGCCGATCCCCGAGACCCGCGCCAGCAGCGGCGCCGAGGCTGTGTTCAAATCCACGCCGACGCGATTGACGCAGTCCTCGACCACCGCGCCGAGCGACCGGGACAATTTGAACTCGCTGAGATCGTGCTGGTACTGGCCGACGCCGATCGACTTGGGGTCGATCTTCACGAGCTCGGCCAGCGGGTCCTGCAGGCGGCGGGCGATCGACACCGCGCCGCGCAGCGTGACGTCGAGCCCGGGCAACTCCTCGGCCGCAAACGCCGAAGCCGAGTAGACCGAGGCGCCGGCTTCCGACACCACGACCTTGTGCAGTTTGAGCTCCGGGAGGCCTTTCACCAGTTCGTTCGCGAGCTTCTCGGTTTCGCGCGAGGCCGTGCCATTGCCGATCGCAATCAGCTCCACGCGATGCTTGCGCACGAGATTTGCGAGAATGGCGAGCGCCTCGTCCCAACGCCGTTGCGGCTCGTGCGGGAAGATCGCGGTGGTGTCGACGACTTTGCCGGTGGCGTCCACCACCGCGACCTTCACACCGGTGCGGAATCCCGGGTCAAGCCCGAGCGTCGCACGTGCGCCGGCCGGCGCCGCAAGCAGAAGGTCGCGCAGGTTGGCGGCGAACACGCGCACCGCCTCCTCCTCGGCTGCGGTCCACAACCGCAAGCGGACGTCGATCGAAAGGCTACCGAGGATTCTCGTGCGCCATGCCCAGCGCACGGTTTCGGCGAGCCACTTGTCGCCCGGCCGTCCCTGGTCCGAGATGGCGTAGGCGCGCATGATGCGCAGTTCGTAGGCGCTGACGGTGCTCTGCGCGGTGCCGTCATCCGGCTCGATCTTCAGGCCGAGCACCTCCTCGCGCTCGCCGCGGAGCAGCGCCAGGACGCGATGCGACGGCATCTTGTTCAGGCTTTCGGAAAAATCGAAATAGTCGCTGAACTTCGCGCCGGCTTCCTTCTTGCCTTCCAGCACGGCCGACTTCAGCCGCCCGTTGGTCCACAGCTCCTCACGGAGCGAGCCGATCAAGTCGGCATTTTCAGCGAAGCGCTCGACCAGAATGGCACGCGCGCCTTCGAGCGCTGCCGCCACGTCGGCGACATTCTTGTCCGCGGAGACGAACGGCTCGGCGCTGACGGCCGGAACGTTCTTCGGCTCGTTCAGCAGCAGGTCTGCAAGCGGCTCAAGGCCGGCCTCCTTGGCGATCTCGGCTTTGGTGCGGCGCTTGGGCTTGTAGGGCAGATAAATGTCTTCGAGCCGGCCCTTGCTGTCTGCCGCCATAATGGTGGCTTCAAGCGTGGCGTCGAGCTTTCCTTGCTCGCGAATCGAGTCGAGGATGACTTTGCGGCGCTCCTCGAGTTCGCGCAGATATCGCAAACGCTCTTCGAGAGTTCGAAGTTGCGTGTCGTCCAGCGATCCGGTGACTTCCTTGCGATAGCGCGCGATGAACGGGACCGTCGCGCCGCCGTCGAGGAGTTCGACAGTCGCCTGGACCTGTTGCTCCTTGACGCCGAGTTCCTCGGCGATGCGCACCTCAATCGAAGCCATCAAGAACACCTCATTCGCGAGAGTGGAGAATCTGTTGCCGTGTCGAGGTGTGGATATGGGCAACACATCATGGTTTGTTCAAGCCGGTGCCAGGCTTCGCGCACAACTCTGTGCGCTGCCGCGGCGCATTGGCGTCACAATGTAAGTCCGTTCACGGATGGCTCGCACGAAGCAGATCCATGCAGATCGCTTCGCAATGGGCGAGTGCATCGTGCCTGGCCGCTGTCGTGCGCAAGCGGCTGCCGAGCGCCGCGGCCCGATCGACCATGGCGTCGTCGTCGATCAGCGCCCGGATGGCGTGGGGCTCAAGTCGCGTATCCGGCAGATAGGTTGGGACCAGCCGTGCAATGCCGGCCCTTTCAAGGGCCTCACCATAGAGATTGTGCTCGATGTGGTCGCCGAATACCAATTGCGGAACGCCCGCGACCAGAGCCTCCGACGCGAGGCCACTGCCGCCGAAGTGAACGATCAACCGGCTGGCCGCAAGGACTGTCGTGATCGGTTGCGGCCTCGTTTCGACGCGCGCTCCTGCTGCCGCAAGCCGGTCGAGCGGCGCCTGAGGCCATAGCGGGGCATAGATTCGAAGGCGCTCTGCGACCCGGAGAAGTGCCTCCAACGCAAACGTCCATGCATTGGTGTCGTTCGACAGATAAGCAAAGACTTGTTTCGCATCAGCGGCGCGCGACATCGGCAGTTCCTCGAACACCGGACCCTGCACTGGCGAGACGCGCTGTGCGTCATAGGGGTCGAGCAGCCGAAAGCATTGCGCGAGACACGCATCGCCGGCAAAGAGCTGCGGCAACCGATCGAGGCGCGGCAAGCCGACTCTTGCGGCCGCTGTATTGACCGTTTCGAGCGTCCGCGCCTCGTCAAACGCCGGCGGCACGATTCGATGGAGCAGGGGAAAGCGCGGCATCTCGGCGGGCGGAACGGTGAAGCCGTTGCCGACCACGACCAGCGGGATACGTCCGCGCGCCGCCAGTGCCGCAAGCGGCGAGTAATCCGCGATCACAAGATCGGGGCGCGTCAAACTGAAGATCTTGTCCCATGCCGAGAGAATCCGACCCACAGCTTCGCCATCGGCGAGACCTGCCGCCGAGAGCATGTCATTCAAAGTGGCCGAGGGCCCGGACATGCCTCGCGTCGCCGAAGACCCGTCGACGGGCCAAGGCGGTGCCGCCGCGACCTCGGCGAAAACGCCCTGGTGCGGCGCCGTCGTCGCGAGATTTCTCACAACTGCGATCGGCTTTACCCCATGCGGCCGGAGCCGCGCAGCGATGCGGCGAAGGTGGGTTGTGTGCCCCAGTCCACCGCCGCGTTCCCAGGCCAACAGAACGGTCTTCACGACGCTTATTTTCCCGGCTGGATGGTTCGTTGGCTGTGTGCCAGTTGCCCGGTTGTGAAAACGAGGCTACCCCACCTTTGTCCCGACGGCAGTGTGCGCATTTCAGCATGCGATCCATACCCTCCGAAAGCCTTGCTGACGAGCGGCCGTCCGGCCCGCCCGAGGTCCGGATGTTCTGGACCGGACCGCCGCTCAGCCCTTACGAACTGCTCTCGCTGCAAAGCTTCGTTACCGCGGGTGCGCGGGTGCTGCTTTACTCGTCGAACAAGGCGCTGCAGGTGCCTGACGGAGTCGAGCTACTCGACGTGCGCGAGCTTTTGCCGGGCCCCGTGCACCGGTTCTACTTTCCGGACGGCGACCCCTCACCGGCGCTCCATTCCAATTTGGTGCGTTACGCCGCGGTTCACCGCTTTGGCGGCTGGTATGCCGATCTCGACATGGTTTGTCTTGGCAATCTGCCTACTGACAAAGTCTATCTCGCGTGGCAATCCGACACGCTTGTGAATGCTGCGGTCATGAAATTTCCGGCGCGCGCGCCGGTGTTGGCCGGCATGATGGCAGAGGCGCGCGCACGCCTGCCGCAAACCGAGCGCGGGGCCCCGGGATCGTCGCGCGGTCTGCTTGGACCGCCTTTGGTGACGAAGCTCGTTCACGACCACGGGCTTGATCATGTGCTGCGACCGGTCTCGAGCGCCTATGAGATTCAGCCTTTCGAAACCCCCGCCATGTTCGATCCCCGCCGTCGGGATGAACTCGATGAGCGGATTGCTGGCAGCGATTTCGTCCATCTGTGGAACGAATACCTGCGCCGCGTCCGTATTCCCAAGGAACTCGGACCGCCCAAAGGCTGCTTTCTCGACGGCTTGTTTGAACGGTTTGGATTTTCGTTCGACGACGAGGAGCGGCTGTCCGCCGATGCCGTCGCAGCGTGGTTCGAGGAATCGATCTTTCTGGTGCAGGCGCGAGCGCGCCTGCAAGCACGCTACGTCCCAAGCGATGCGCTCGATGTTCTCATAAGCGCAGCACGCCCGCAGACGGGCAAGGTCGGTTCTGCCGGGATCCGCGAATCGTCGGTCGCTGTGTCCCCGGCATCCAGGCCGCAGACGGTTCGCACGTTCTGGGCCGGCGGCCCGATCGGCCCGTACCAGTTGCTCGCTCTGCGCAGCTTTGCCGATCGCGGTCATCAGGTCGAGGTGTTCACCTTTGACCGCGCTCTGGAAAAACCGTCGTGGATCGCGTGGCGAAACGCAGCCGATATCATTCCGCCAGACCGGATCGTCCGGGAGTTCGACAAGCCCGCGTCATCGGCAATTCACGCGAGCCTGTTCCGCCACGCATTGCTGCATCGTCACGGCGGCTGGTGGATTGAACCGGACGTGCTGCTGCTCGGCGCCGAGCTTCCCGACGCCGAGATATTCCTGGCGCGCTCGCACGACACGCGGCTCGTGTCACCGGCGGTGATGAAGTTTTCCCAGGGCCACGCAACGCTCGCCGAGGTTCTCTTTCATTCGGTGTCACTCGACGGCAAGCCCGAGCAATGGGACCAGGCAGGCGATGCTCTGCTCGCCGACGGCATCGCTGCGGATGGCCTGCTCGATGAATGCCGGCCATCCGACTTGGTGAGCCCAATCTCGTGGTTCGACGTCGAAATGCTGTTCGATCCGGCGCGGGCCGATGTGCTTGAAGAGAAGCTCAAAGGCGGCCTGTTTCTCGATCTGCATCAGGACGCCTGGCTGCGGGCTGGTGTGCCGCGGGAGCTTGGGCCGCCGCTCGGCTCTTATCTCGACCGGTTGTTCAAACGGCATGAGGTCGGCTGGCCGTTTGCCGCGCGGCTGGAATACGGCGATCTGCGCCGCTGGTTCGTGCACATGTCTAAAGCTTCTATCGAGTCCGAGAGACATGCAATCGAATCCTGACGAAGGGGAGCAACTGTCCGGCCAGCCCGCGGTCAGAATGTTTTGGACCGGGCCGCCGCTCAGCCCTTACGAGTTGCTCTCGCTTACAAGTTTCGTGGCGGCGGGTGCCCAGGTTTTCGTCTATTCGACGAACAGGGCACTGCGTGTGCCGGATGGAGTCGAACTGCTCGACGTGCGCGACCTTTTGCCAGGCCCCGTGCACCGGTTTTACTTTCCGGACGGCGATCCTTCGCCAGCGCTTCATTCCGATTTATTCCGTTATGCTGCCCTCCACCGGTTTGGCGGTTGGTACGCCGATCTGGACATGGTCTGTCTCCGCGGGTTGCCGACCGACAAAGTCTATCTCGCGTGGGAAACCGACAAGGAAGCAAACGGCGCGATCATGAAGTTTCCCGTCCACTCGCCGGTGATGGCGGGTGCGATCGAAGAGGCACGCGCGCTCATGCCGCAGACCGAGCGTGGGGCGCCGGCATCCTTGCGGGGCCTGCTCGGACCGCCCTTGGTGACGAAACTCGTTCACGACTACGCGCTTGATCATGTTCTGCGTCCGGCGTCGAGCGCGTATCCGATCGGGATCCTTGATACGCCGGCGATGTTCGATCCGATGCGCTGCGACGAGCTGAACGAGCAAGCGGCTCGGAGCGACTTTGTGCATTTGTGGAACGAATACGGCCGTCGTGTCCGGATTCCCAAGGATCTCGGCCCGCCCAAGGGCAGCTTCCTCGACGGGCTGTTTGCCCGTTTCGGTTTTTCGTTCGAGGACGAAGCGCGGCTGTCGGCCGACGCCGTCGCCGCCTGGTTCGAGGAGTTTCAATTTCTGCGCCAGGTGAGACGGCATCTCCAGATGCGCTATGTACCGGGCGATGCGCTCGATCGTCTGGATGGGCATGGCGCCACCGCAATCGATATGCGGCTCGCGGTGGCGATTGATCCACCGGCGGCCCGCATCCCAGTGCACCTTGCGTCCAAGCCGCAGATCGTTCGCACATTTTGGGCCGGCGGCGCGATGGGGCCGTATCAGTTGCTTGGGCTGCGCAGCTTTGCCGATCGCGGGCATCGGGTCGAAGTGTTCACCTTCGACAAGACGCTGAACAAACCATCGTGGATCACGTGGCGGAATGCGGCCGACATCACCCCGGCCGAGCGTGTCGTCCGCAAACTTGCCGAGCCCGCGCAATCCGCGATTCACGCAAGCCTGTTCCGGCATGCTTTGCTGCACCGTCACGGTGGCTGGTGGATCGATCCAGACGTGGTGCTGCTCGGAGCCGAGCTTCCCGAATCCGAGATGTTCATCGTTCGATCGGACGATGAACGCCTTTTATCGACCGCAGCGATGAAATTTCCCGAGGGCCACGCGGCGCTCGCCGAAGTTCTTTTCCATTCGGTGTCGTTCGACGACAAGCCTGCGCAATGGGACAAAGCAGGCGCCGTTCTGCTCGCCGAATACCTTGCCGCGGATGGCCTGCTGGACCAACGCCAGTCGCCGGAGGCGGCGAGCCCGATCTCCAGGTTCGAGGTCGAGATGCTGTTCGATCCGGCGCGCGCCGATATGGTCGAAGACAAGCTAGCGGACAGCCTTTTTCTCGATCTGCATCAGGACGTGTGGCTGCGCGCCGGCGTGCCGCGGGAACTCGGCCCACCGCTCGGGTCCTATCTCGATCGTCTTTTCAAAAGGCACGAAATCGGCTGGCCGTTTGCCGCGCGCATCGAATTCGGCGATTTGCGGCGCTGGTTCGCCTACATGTATCGGGCGTCCGTCCTCTGATGAGGCGGCTCCGGTTCCGAATCGGCCGCCGGACTCAGGCCTGCTCCGGATATCCACAGAGCGTGACGATCTGCCGCGAAAGCGTACCCCAGCACCTGCATCTGGTGCAGAATGGCCACACTCCGTTCCACAACGTCCGGTTTATGACGCGCGGTCAACGCGCCGCACTTGCGAACACAGTTCCCGTGTGATTTTTTTCGGGACGGCGGGTGCTGGAGTTAGGAATGCCGTACAGGGAAATTGCGGCCCGGGTGAATTTTGCCCGAGGCCTGATGACCGTCTGCGCGCCTGTCTTTGCGTTGTTCGTTGCGATTCAACCGGCGTCGGCGCAAGACGCCAGCGACGAACAAGAGCGCCTTCATGCGCAAATGCTGCGCGAGCCGACGAATTACGAAGTCACCTTCGCCTACGTGAAAGTGGCGACCAATCGTGGCGATTATGAAGCCGCGATCGCGGCCCTTGAGCGTCTGCTCTACTACAATCCGAATCTGGCGCATGTGAAGTACGAGCTCGGCACGCTGTACATGAAGCTGCGCTCCTTCGACATGGCCAAGCGCTATTTCAAGGAAGCGCTGGCGACGCGGGGGCTCGATCCGGTCACCAAATCGCGCATCGAAGATTATCTGCCCGATACCGAGCGGCAGACGCAGCAGAGCCGGTTCTCGGGCTTTGCCCAGACTGGCGTGCGGTATCAGAGCAATGCCAATTTTGCGCCGTCGAATGGCCTCGTGAATGTCGGCGGCCAGGAGCTCGGTCTGCCGACGACGAACACCAAGCGCTCCGACAGCAACTGGTTCGGCATGGTCGGCCTGAGCCACGACTACGATCTCAACGATACCGCGGGATCGACCTTCGAGACGCGCTTCACCGGCTATCTGACGCAGCAGTTCGTGCTGACCGACCTCAACGTCGGCTTGATCGACGGCAGCTTTGGCTGGCGTATTCCGATCAGGAACGACGTGTTCCCGGGCGCGAGCGTGAAGCCTTACGTCACGGGCGGCAACATCTGGGTCGGGGGCAGCCAGTATCTCGCCTCCGGCGGAGCCGGCGTTGTCTTCACGCTACCGGTCAACCCGAAGCTCTCCTTCGAGCCGGGCTTCGAATGGCGGCATGTGGGTATCACCGTCGATGCGCCGGTCGCGACTCAAGGCGTCGCTGCTTCCCAGCTGAACGAGTTCAGCAGCGGCAACTGGTTCACTGGCGGCATGTCGATGAAGTATTCGATCGTCGAGACCGTGAGGCTCGATGCCCGTGGTTACTACCGGCGCGGCGAAGGCCAGGCGGATTTCCAGAATTTCGATCAGTGGGTCGGCGAAGCCGCGCTCTCGTTCATGGTGCCGCCGCCGTTCACCTGGATGCCGCGCTACTGGATCCTGTCGCCGTTTGCCCGCTACACGGAAACCGATTTCGACGCGGCCAATCCGTTCCTCGATCCGAACACGAAGCGGTCCGATAAGACATGGACAGCTGGCGTGATCTTCGACACGCCGATCACCAAAGTGTTCGGCCTCAAAACCACCTTCCAGTACGACAAGACCACCTCCACGCTGCCGAACTTCCGGTTGGACAACTATCAGGTCATGACCGGACCAACGGCGCGATTCTGAGGGCGCGATCATGGATTGGACCAAACCATCTCAAGTCACGAGCCTGCTCGGGGTTCTGCTGTCCACGGTAGCCACCGTGAGCACCGCAGAGGCGCAAAGCTACGGCAGGGTCGGCGCCGTCAATCAGGAGGCGACCGGCACGCCGCCGGGCGGCGCCATGCGCAAGCTCACGATCGGCACGAACATTGCCGTGAAGGAGCGGGTCCGCACCTCTGCTCTGGGCTCGACGCAAATCCAGTTCCCGGACCAGTCGGCGATCAATCTCGGCGCCAATTGCGACCTGGTGATCGACCAGTTCGTCTACGACCCGCAAGCCAAGTCGGGGGCCATGGTGGCGACCGTCACCAAGGGCGCGTTGCGCTTCATTGGGGGGCAGGTCAGCCACAACTCCGGCGCCGAGATCCGGACGCCGTCGGCCTCGCTCGGCATTCGGGGCGGCATGGTCACCGTGATGGTGCAAGTGCCGCAGAGCATCATGCAAATGATCCAGCAGGCCACGGGCGTGACCGGTGGTGAGCTGGTGCTGTCGAATTTCGGTCAGATCACGGTCACCAACAATGTCGGCTCGGTGACGCTGCAGCCGGGCTTCGCCACGGTGCTCGGTGGACCCAACGATCCGATCCCGACGCCGTTCCGTCTCCCGGATGCGGTGTTGCAACTGGTCATGCAACTGATCAACAGCAAGCCGGGCCAGACCGGGGGCGTCGCCAATATCCCGACGCAAGGCAATGTGCCGGACGGATACAAGTTCACCGTGATCCAGGACCCGACCAGTCCACCCGGTACCGATCCGCTCGGTTACATCTCGATCTTCGGTGCCGGCAATGGCGCCGCCAAAGGCGTGTCGCAGACCAACCAAGCCGGCAGCGTCTCGCCGCCGGCACCGCCGGTATCGCCTCCACCGCCCCCGTGCGGTTACTGCTAGGGGCAACGCGGGCGAATATCCCGCGTCAGCCTGCGCTCTACATGATAGCGTGTAGCGCTATTGCGGTCGGTTGAACACCGCCGCGGGGCGGCTGAAGCTGCGGCGGCCGCGCTTGATGCCCATGAGAGGGGCTGCGAGTTCGGCGACGATCATGGCCGGATCGGTGCCGTCGAGCACGATCAGATCGGCCGGGTTGCCGACAGCGACGCCATAGTCCGAAAGATTCATCAGCCGTGCCGGCTGTTGCGTGACGAGATCGAAACAGGCCGCGAGCTCGCGCGAGCTGCCGGCCTGGGCGACATTGGCGTACAGGTTCGCCATCCGCACCAGCGAGCAATCGCCGAACGGTGTGAACGGATTGAGCACATTGTTGGTGGAGAGCGAGCAGGTCACGCCGTGCTCGGCAAGCCGATGCGCCGGCGCGACGCCGCGCGGAACGGCGTGATCGTGGTCGCGGCCCATCAGAAACAGATCGGTCGCCGGCAGCACCGTCACAGCGACGCCGGAGGCCGCGAGGCGTTGCGCCACGGCATCGAGCCGTTTCGGCGGCAGCGCCGACAGCTTGGTGACATGGCCAACCGCGACGCGGCCGCCATAGCCATGCGCTCCAGCCTGTCGGCAGACCTCCTCGATATCCATCCATGAGGCGTCGAGATCGAAATCGAGGTGGAAGTCGATGTCGAGATCGAATTCGCGAGCGATGCTGAAGATGCGGGCGATCTGGCCATGCGGATCGCTGTCGGTATAGGGGCAGCCGCCAATCAGACCGGCGCCTGACTTGCACGCTTCGATCAGAAGCGCCTCGGTGCCGGGATCGTTGAGCAGGCCCTCCTGCGGAAACACGCAAATCTCGAGATCGATCGCCCAGGCATAGTCGCGCTTGAGGCGTTTGATCGCCTGGAAGCTTTTCAGTCCGATGCGCGGATCGACTTCCACATGGGTGCGCATGTGGGTGGTGCCTTGCACGATGGCCTTCTCCAGCGTGCGACGGCCGCGTTCGTAGACATCGTCCTCGGTGAAGGCGCGCTTGGCGGCCGCAACCTGTGCGATCGCTTCCTGCAGCGTGCCGTGCTCGGCATGGCAACGATCGAGGATGCAGGACTTGTCGAGATGGATGTGTGTGTCGACGAAGCCCGGTGTCACGAGGCGGCCGTCGAGGTTTTCGGACGGCGCATCGGCCGCAATTGACGGTGCGATATCGGCGATGCGGCCGCCGGCGACAGCGATGTCGAAGGTCGCGGCACCACGGCCGGCGATGCGGGCATTGCGGAGGACGAGATCGAGCATGGGCTACTGCGCCGCTTCCGGGTGTCCGAGATAGGCCGCTTCGAGCGCCGGATCGTGTGCCAGCGCCTCCGCGGTGTCGCTCCGTACCACGCGGCCGGATTCCAGCACATAGCCGCGATCGGCGACCGTCAGCGCCATGGCGGCCATCTGATCGACCAGCAGGATGGTGACGCCGTCGTCGCGCAGCTCCGCCAGCACGTCGAACAGCTCGTTAATCATCGCTGGCGCCAGGCCCAGTGACGGCTCATCGAGCAACAGGATGCGCGGCTGCGCCATCAACCCGCGGGCGATAGCGAGCATCTGCTGCTCGCCGCCAGAGAGGAGCCCGGCGCGGCTCGTCAGCCGTTCGCGCAGCCGCGGGAAGCGTTTCAGCATCACTTCGAGCTCGGCTTCGCGATCGACTTGCTTTCGCGAATGGGCGCCGAGCAGGATGTTGTCCCGCACCGTCAGCTCCGGAAACACCTGGCGGCCCTCTGGCACCAGCGCCACGCCGCTCGCCGCGATCCGATGCGCGGCCACATGGTCGACGGGCTTGTCGTCGACGATGATCGATCCGGTGACGGGACGCAGGAGCCCGGTGACGGCGCGCATGGCGGTGGACTTGCCGGCGCCGTTCGAGCCGAGCAGCGCCACCAGCTCGCCGGGCTTCACTTCGAACGAGACCTCGTCGAGGACCGGCGCAGCGCCGTAGCCGGCGCTGAGCTTGAGACAGGTCAAGATCGCGTCCTGCGAGCCGTTCCAGGCCGTGGCGCGCGGGCGTCCGCGCATCTCGCCGTCGCCGAGATAGGCTTTCAGCACGCGCGGATCGCGCCGCACTTCGGCAGGCTTGCCGGCCGCGATGACCTGGCCCGCGTCGAGCACCACGACGTGGTCCGAGATGCCCATCACCATCGCCATATCGTGTTCCACGAGAATGACGGCGACGCCGAGATCGGCGATGCGGCGGATGAGCTTGCTCAGCGCGGCCTTGTCGGCACGCATCAGCCCCGCGGCCGGTTCGTCGAGCAGGAGCACGCCTGGCCGGGTGGCCAGCGCGCGAGCGATCTCGACGAGACGGCGGTCGACGTGAGGCAGACCATTCGCGGGCGCAGCCAACGCGCCGTGATAGCCGACGAATGCGAGCAGCGCTTCGGCGATGCGCTGTTCCTCGCCGGTTGCGGTGCCCATCACCGGATTGCCGAGCCGGCCGCGGCGCAGCGCGACCAGCACGTTGTCGAGCACGCTCATCTCGCCGAACAGCTGCGTGGTCTGGTAGGTGCGCGCGATTCCGGCGCGCGAAATGCGCCACGCGGGCGCGCCGGCAAGCTCTGCGCCGCCGAGCCGGATGCGGCCGGCGTCCGGCCGGTAGAAGCCGCCGATCATGTTGAGCACGGTGGTTTTGCCCGCGCCGTTCGGCCCGATCACGCTGGTGATGCGGGAGGGCTCGGCCGTGAAGCTCACACCGGATGCGGCCTTGATGCCGCCGAACGAAATGCCGATGCCCTCGACCTGTAGCGGCGCCCCCGTGGCCTCGCCGGAAGGGACGACACCAAGATCGAAGCCGTCCGTCTTGGCCCACGCCTGATCGGTACGGCGGAAGCGGCGCGCGATGGTGCCGATGACGCCCTCCGGTGCGATCCATAAAACCACCAGCAGCAGTGCGCCGACGAACAGCAGCCGGTATTCGGCAAGCCCGGAAAGAAGCTCCGGCAGCATCACGGTGACGATGGCGCCAACAACCGGCCCCAGCACCCAACCCGCGCCACCGACGATCACGGCGAGCAGGAACAGAATCGATTGCGAGAACGGAAACGAGTCTGGCGCAACGAACATCATCAGCGGCGCGAAGATCGCGCCCGCAAGGCCCGCGAACACCGCCGAGACTGCAAAGGCCGCGGTCTTGACCGTCACCGGGTTGAGCCCGATCGAGCGCGCCGCGGTTTCGCTGTCGCGCACCGCGACCATCGCCTTGCCCCAGGCGCTCGCGGCGAGGCGCTGGAACACATAGAGCGAGAGGCCCGCGAGCAGAACGGCCAGCAACGCCATCTCGCGCTCGGCGAAGGCGCGGCCGAAAAGCTCCGGCGGCACGAGACCCATCAGTCCGTTCTGGCCGCCGGTCAGGCCTTTCCATTCGATGGTGCCGTGCTGGACGATGAAGGCAAACGCGATGGTGATCATCGCGAGATAGGGTCCGGTGACGCGCAGCGCCGGCAGCGCGAGCAGGGCGCCAAGGATGCCAGCAACCATGCCGGCCGCAGGGAAAGCCAGCCAGAAGCTCATGCCTTTCAGCGTCAGGATCGCGGCCGTATAGGCGCCGATCGCATAGAATCCGACGTGACCGAGCGACACCTGGCCGGCGAGACCCAGCAGTACGTTCAATCCGACGCCGACCACAGCGGTCAGCGCGACCAGTGCGATGATGAAATGCGTGTAGCCTTCGCTGCCGAGCACCAGCGCGACCGCAGCCGCGGTCAGCGCCAGGATCGTGATGGTCATCGCCGAGGGTGTCAGCGCGCGGCCGTTCATGGTCAGACCTTCTTCGTCGCGGCGCGGCCGAGCAGCCCGTTGGGCATCACGGCGAGCGCGAGGATCACGACGCCGAAGGCCGCGATCTGGGTGTAGGTCGATCCGGCAAAGGCCGTGACCGTGGCCTCGATCAGTCCGTAGAGGAATCCGGCGAGCATCACGCCCGAAGCCGACGTAATGCCGCCCAGGATAGCGACTGCAAAGGCCTTGATGCCGAACAGCGTCCCCATGTCGGAATGCACGCTGAACAGCGGCGCGATCAGCAGGCCCGCGAGGCCCGCGAGCGCCGTCGACAGTGCGAACGAGAACGCGATCGCAGCCCGCACATTGATGCCCATCAGCCGCGCCGCGTCCTTGTTCTGCACCACGGCGAGCAGGGCCTTGCCGAGCCGCGTGTGGTTGAACGCAAGCTGCAGCGCGACCGTGATGGCGATCCCGACCGCCGGAATGACGAGCTGCAGCGGAAACACGCCGGTGCCGAACAGCTCGATCGGCTTCTGCGCCAGGATCGACGGGAATCCGCGCGGCTCCTTGCCGAAGGTGAAGAGCACGATGTTGTCGATCACGATGCCGCCGGCGACCGTCGCCATCAGCCAGCCGTTCGAGCCGCGTTCGGCGAAGGGGCGCACCAGCGTGCGCTCGACCACCAGGCCGAACAGCGCGCAGAGAAACAGCGCCATCGCGATCGCGAGCGGCAGCGGCCACCCGAAGCGGATGCCGAAGGTGTAGCCCAGCACGGCGCCGAGCATCATCGCTGAGCCCTGCGAGAAATTGACGGTGTTGGAGACCACGTAGGTGACGTGGAAGCCGAGTGCGATCAGCCCGTACATGCTGCCGACTGCGAGGCCGGAGACGATCGCCGAGATCAGCAGCATGACTGCCTGCTCCTCAGATGCAGCAGCGGGACGCAGGCGGTGGCCTGCGTCCCGCCAATTCTTGAAGTTCACACGCTTGATTTGAAGCTAGTTCGTCAGCGGAAGGATTTCGCCTTCCTTGAAGTAGGTGAAGAGATAGTCCTCCGAGGTCAGCGCGTCCTGATTCGTGGGCGAGAACGGCTTGCTGTAGCTCTTGATCAGGCCGTCATACTTATCGATGGCGTAGAACGCCTCGCGGATCTTCGGGCCTTCGGTCGAGCCTGCCTTGGCGATGGCGAGCGCGGTGAGATGCATCGCGTCGTAGGCGTTGGCGATGCCGACCGCGGGTGTGACGTCCGCCAGCGTCTTGATCGCCGGATATTTCGCCTTCAGCGCCGCCAGAACCTGCTCGGCCTTGGGCGAAAGCTTGCCCGAGAAGCTGAAGGTCTGGATGAAGTGCACGCGCTCGCTGCTCGGGCCCGCGAGCTCGCTGAAGCGACCGCCGGCCGGGCCCCAGTGCGAGACGATCGGCACATTCCAGCCCATGCGGTCGAGCGACTTCACCACCTGCGAAGACGGCGCGACGTTCGCGACCATGAACAGCACGTCGGCGCCGGCTTCTTTCAAGCGGGTGAGCTGAGGCACCACATCGACGTCGGCGTCCTGGAATTTCTCGATGCCCGCGTAAGCAAGGCTCTTGTCGGCGAGCGCGGCCTTCAGCCCCGCCTCGTTCGATTCGCCCCAGGGATTGTTGATCAGGATCATCCCGGGCTTCTTGGCGCTGTACTTCTTGATCGCGTAATCGACCAGCGCCTTGTCGACCAGCACGTCGACGGCGGAGACGCGGAACACGTAGTTCTCGGCCGCGCCGTTGCGCGTGATCGGCGTGCCCGCCGCCCACACACCCATGAACGGCACCTTGCTCTGGTTGGCGAACGGTACGATGGCGACCGACACGGGTGTGTCGAGGCCGCCGAACAGCGCCGCGACCTTCTCGCGCTGCACCAGTTCGCGCGCCGCGACCACGCCCTTGGCCGGATTGCTTTCGTCGTCGCGCACCACGAGCTCGACCTTCTTCCCGAGCAGGCCGCCCTTGGCGTTGATCTCGTCGAGAGCGAGCGAGAGACCGCGCACGATGGCCTCGCCGGATTTTGCCGACTGACCGGACATCGCGGCAACGAGGCCGAGCTTGATGGTGTCCTCGGCGAATGCCGGAGCCGACAGAGCCGCAGCGGCTGCGGCCGCCAGCAGCAGGCGGCGCGTGATCTTCGATGTGATCTTGGACGTAGTTCTGGAAATGCGGGACGGAACGGGCATGGCGTTACCTCTCGGAGGGTTGACCCGTGCCCTGCCGTCGCAAGCGGCATGCCAAGGGCCGCACATTGAAAAGCCCCATGAATCCTGCCGTTTCGGCACTGCCGGCCGCCTGGAATCTAGGCAACTGCAAATGCCTTGGGCAAAATCGTATGCAGTAGTGTATACAATTTTTGGCCGGATTCCAGTACATTCGCCTGGCCGGGAAAATGCATGGTCCGGCCGGACCGCCGGGCGTGCTCCGGCCTGCCACCAGCCAAAGGGAGACCCGCCATGTCACCTGCTTCGTCCGCCGCAAAGGCTGCCGTGATCGCGCCCTCCGATGAAACCGCGGAGGCTGCGGAAATCGTCGAAAAATTCCTGGTGGCCTCGATGGTGCCGGATCCGGAGACGGCCGCGCGCTACATCGCCGAACCGCTGAAACTCACCTTCACCGGCGGCTGCAAGTTCAGCCACCCACGCGAAAGCACGGCGTTCAATGCCAAGCGGTACAAGTGGGTGAAGAAGGCGATGGAGCGCTCCGACGTGGTGCCGGGCCGCGGCGAGACCATTGTGTACAACATCGGCACGCTCTACGGCGAATGGCCGGACGGCACGGCATTCGAAGGCAACCGTTATGTCGACCGCTTCGTCGTGCGCGGCGGCAAGATCGTGCAGATGGACGTGTGGAACGACAGCGCCGAGCGGCTGCTCACGCGCAATGGGATCGACGCGTAGTTCAGCGCAGGTCGCGCAACGCGCACCGTCACCCTCCCCTGGAGGGGCAGGGTCGCGAGCGAAGCTCGCGGGGTGGGGTGACCTCTTCGCAAAAAAAGTCCATCCCACCCCGCCCGCCGACGCGACCGAAGAATGTTTTGAATGTTATTCAGCGCCCGCGGCGCTTCGCGCCGTTGGCCGATCCTGCGGGTTTCTTCTCGTCCACATAAGTTGCGAGGATATCTTTCAACTCGCGGCTCTTCGGCGGCTTTGCCACGATCAGCGCGCGGCCCGCAACCGATTCGAGATGCTCATCCATCAAGGAGGCGGCGCGCTCGGCGTCGCCAGCCGCGAGCGCTGCGATCACGGCGCGGTGCTCGTTTACGGCGCATTCGGACGAATGCGGCCGGCTGTAGAGCGCGAGGATCAATCCGCAACGCGACGAGACCTCGCTGACATAACGGGTCAGCACCGGGCTGCCAGTCATCTCCGCCAGGAGGATATGGAATTCGGTCGCGAGCCTGATCGACAACGGTTCGTTGTTGCCGCGCGCCTTTTCCTCCTGGTCGACATGGTTCTTCAGGGTCGCGATCTGGTCGCGCGTGAGATTGCCGGCGAGCCGCGACACCACCAGGTGCTCAAGCCCCAGCCGAACGTCAAAGATGTCGCGCGCCTCCTCCCAGCTCGGCGTCGCGACCGAGGCGCCGCGATTGCGGCGCAGCTCGACAAGGCCTTCGGCGGCAAGCTGGCCCAGCGCGCTCCGCACGATGGTGCGGCTCGCGCCGAAGCGCTCGCCAATGGTGTCCTCGGGCAGTTTTGCGCCGGGCTCCAGCGCCTGCTCGATGATGGCGTGGCGCAGCGCCCGATAGATCAGCGCCGCCCGATCAGTACTGGGCTTTGGCTTCGATCGGACCATGAGCCTATCGTCACGATAAGGCCGCGCCAGTCAATGGACGGTCTCCATCACTTCGTCACGTAAGGCTTGATCTGCTCGGCGAAATATTCGTCTGCGTTGTGTTTGGATTTGAGTTCGCCGTTCTCGACCATCATGTCGACCACAGCCTGCCATTTGCTGGCTTTCACCTTGTAGTCCCAGCCGATCATCGGCATGTCCTTGACGAGATCGGCGGGCAGGCCGGTGTAGGACACCACCGCGGCGCGGGCGCGCTGCGGATCGGCCATCATGTATTCGATCGACTCCTTGATCGACTTGGTGAAACCCTCGATCGCCTTGGGATTGGCTTTGACATACGTCGACTTGGCGAACCAGGCGCCGAGCGGCTGCTCGGGGATCGAGTCCGCATAGTCCCAGGCGATGACGCGGCCAAGCCCGGAGGCGATGAGCTGCGTGGTGTACGGATCGACCGTGTTGACGGCGTCGACCTGTTTCGATTTCAGCGCGTCGAACTGGCTCGGGAACGGGATCTCGATGAGCTGCAGCTTGTCGACATCGACGCCGGCGCGCTTGAACAGCGTCTGCATGGCGACCGTCTTCTGGCTGTGCAGGCCGGACACCGCGATCTTCTTGCCGGCGAGATCGGCGAGTTTCTGATAGGGCGAGTCTTTCAGAACCTGCACCGAGCCGGTGTCCGGTCCCTTGGACTGCGCGATTTCATTCTGCGCGATCGCCACGAGATCGAAGCCTCGCTCTACCGCGGTCATAGCGGTGCCGGGGATGGAGAGGACGATATCGACCGAACCGCCGCGATGCGCCGCGATCGCCTCGTTGCCGGTGCGGAATTCGATCAGCGTCACGTCGATCCCGTTCTTCTGAAAGATGCCGCGTTCCTTGGCGACCCAGGGATTGGTCAGCGCCGCCATCTTCAACACGCCGACCTTGAGCGGCGCGAGCTTCTGGTCCTGCGCCGCGGCTGGCGCTGCCGCGAACAGCGCGGCGGCAAATCCGATGATCTTGGCGATACCCATTGATGTCTCCCTGTCTCTTATTTCTCTCCGACAGCCTTTTTGTAGGCGTCGATGATCTCCGAGCCGGTCGCGAACCACACCTTGTCGTGGCTCTTGATGTACTGCAAAGCGCGGTCGAGATAGCGGATGCGGTGCGGCGAGCCGATCAGGAACGGATGCAGCGCGATGCTCATCACCCGCGGCGTCTTGGCGGATTCTTCGTACAGCACATCGAAGGCATCGTGCACGCGCTGCAGGAAATCCGCGATGCTGATCGAGGGCGCGTTGAACAGCGGCATGTCGTTCAGCTCGATGGTGTACGGAATGCTGTAGAGCCCGTTGTTCATGCGATAGGGCAGGTCGTCGTTGACCCAGTCGCTAGTGTATTCGACGCCATTTTTGCGCAGAAGATCGACGCTGTTGAAGGTTTCGGTCAGGCCGGGCCCGAGCCAGCCGCGCATCTGCTGGCCGTAGCTTTCGATGATGGTCTTGGTTTCGGCAATGACGGCGTTCTCCTGCTGCTCCGACATGCCGGTGAGCATGACCGAGTTGGTCAGCCCGTGTCCCATCAGCTCCCAGTGCAGATCGGCGCAGGCCTTCATGATCCGCGGATAGAATTTGCCGACCTCGCCGTTCAGCGCCACGGTGCCGCGCACGCCGTGCTTCTGCATCACGTCCATCAGCCGCCAGATGCCGACCCGGTTGCCATAATCACGTCTGGAGTGATTGCGGACGTCGGGCGCACTCGCGCCAAGCTCGACGTGGAAGTGCTCGATGTTGGGGATCACCCACACTGCGATGCGCGCGCCGTTCGGCCAGGTGAACGGCGGATGGTCGACGATGGCGCGATACGGGAAATGCTTGAACGGGTCCGGGGCACTCAAGATGCAATCCTCCTCAGGCGGCGGTACGGGCGGCGGTGTGCGGCACCTTCGGCATGATTCGGTCGATGAAGGTGCGCAAGCCCTGCATCATTGGATGGAAATGCAACATCAGCAATTCGATGCCTGCAGCCCTGTATTGTTCGATGCGCTCAACGATGACCTCTGGCGTACCGACGAGGCCTGCGCCGAGCGCGAGTGCCGGCACCAGCGCGAGGCGGTTGGTCGCGCCATAAGCCTCCAGCGCGTCGGCCTGGGCATGCGCTTCCGCCAGCGTTTCGCAGCAGATCACGTGCGTGCTGATACCGTAGCGCAGCGTGCGGCCGTGGGATTTGGCTCGTGCGTTCATATCGGCGATGTCGCGGACGACGCCAGCCATGTTGGTCTCAAAATTGCGGAAGCCCGGCTTGTAGCTGACAAACCAGACATCGCAGTGCCGTGCGATGGAGTCCTTGCCGGGGTTTGATCGGCTTGCCGCGTAGATCGACGGATGCGGCCGGGTGCGCGGCGTGGTCGGGAGCCGGCCGTCCTTGAGCTTGAAGAACTCGCCGTCGAAGCTGAATGGGCTCTGCGTCCAAAGTCCCTTCAGGACGGACACAAATTCGTCCAGGCGGCGGCCGCGCGCGTCGGCGTCGTCGGTCCACGAGCCGTTGCCGTACATGTTGAACTCGTCGGCCCACCAGCCGTTGACGATGTTGATCGCGCAGCGGCCGGCGCTGATGCGGTCGAGGCTTGCGCCGAACTTCGCGGCGAGTTGCGGCAGCACGATGCCCGGATGCACCGCCGGCATGATCTCGATGGTCTTCGTCTGCGCGGCGAGCGCGGAGCCCAGCATCCAGGCATCGAGGTCCGGGCCGAGATAGCGTTGCGCAATGAGCGTCGAGTCGAAGCCCACGCTCTCGGCCTCGCGCACGATGTCGATGGCGAACTGGTAGGATTCGTCTGGGCCGTCACCCGACCCCGGCGTGGAGAGCTCGGCGATCGCGTCCTGCATCCGCGGCTCGGGGCGGATGGTGTGTGGCAGCGGTGTCCAGATGCCAAAGCGCATGGCGCCTCCGTCCGTCGGATCAGGCTTCGACGCTGGTGCCGCGCCAGCGCAGCAGATAGCCCTCGGCCTTGAGAAACAGGAAGTTGATCAGGAAGCCGAGGAAACCCAGGGTGAAAATGCCGGCGAACATCTCCGGCACGCGGAACACGCGCTGCATGTCGAGGATGAAGTAGCCGATGCCGCTGGAGCCCGCGATCATCTCGGCGACCACGGCGACGATCAGCGAAATGCCGAGGCTGATGCGCATGCCGGTGAGGATGTTCGGCAGCGAGGCCGGCAGCACGATCGACCACAGCGCGCGCAGCCACGAAACGCCGAAGGTGCGGCCGGTGTCGATCAGCACCTGATCGACACTGCGCACGCCGCTATAGGTGTTGAGCAGGATCGGGAAGATGCAGGCGAGGAACACCACGAAGATCTTCATCTCGTTGTCGATGCCGAGAAACAGGATCGCCACCGGGATATAGGCCGAGCTCGGGATCGGCCGGACGAACTCGGTGATCGGCTCAAGCAGCCGGTAGACGAACGGCACGCTCCCCATCAGGAGTCCAACCGGCACCGCAACCAGCGTCGCCAGGCCAAAACCCACGAAGATGCGCCACAGCGTCGGCCCGAGACTCTTCAGCAGCGGGCCGCCGCCGATGTTCTCGATCCACGAGGCCGCGATCACGCTGATCCGCGGCATCGACACCGGATCGATCCATTTCTCCGCCGATGCCACCTCCCACAAGATGAGCAGCAGGACGATCAGAAGAAATCCGGGCCAGCGCTTGGTCATGCCACTCTCTCGAATATCGCGTCAGGCCGGATTGGCGCTCTTTTCCTGAACGAAGATGCTGGCGAACAGCTTCTGCCGCAGCTCCGTGAACTTCGGATCGGCGCGCGTTGCGATCTGGTCGCGCGGCGACGGCAGCGCGATCGGTACGTCTTCGGCGATGCCCCCGCCGGCGCGTGCCAGTGAGATGATCCGGGTCGACAAGAACACGGCCTCGTCGACGTCGTGGGTGACGAACAGGATGGTGATCGGCAACGTCTGCCAGATACGCATCACCAGTTCCTGCAGGATCGCGCGGGTCATCGCGTCGACCGCAGAAAACGGCTCATCCATCAGCAGCACCTCGGGCTCGCAAATGAGCGCGCGCGCGATGCAGACGCGCTGCTGCATGCCGCCGGAGAGCTGATAGGGGTAATAGTCCTCATAGCCCTTGAGCCCCACGAGCTCGATGTATTCGCGGCAGCGCTCGCGGGCTTCCTTGCGGGGCAGGGAGCGCTGGGCCAGCAGCCCGAACTCGATGTTCTCGATCACGGTGCGCCAGGGCAGGATCGACTTGGTGTACTGCTGGAACACGTAGATCATGCCCTTGGGCGGGCCTTTCACCACGCGATCGTTGAAACGGATATCGCCGCCGCTCGGCGTCTCGAGCCCGCTGATCAGCTTGAGTAGCGTGGACTTGCCGCAGCCCGACGGTCCGATGACCGACAGGAAGCTTCGCCGCTCGATGCTGCAGTTGAGTCCGTTGAATACGGTCAGCGCGCCATGCTTCGACTTGAAGGTCTTGCTGAGATTGCGGACCTCGATGATCGGCTGCGCCGGAACCGCGCGGGGGCCTTGTGCCGTGGTTGCATCGGTCGGCTTGGAAAGCGCACTCACTGCCATCACTAACTCATGCACTCGGCTGAACGCTGGGAAGATATCATGGCGTATCCGTGCTCATCTCGGCCTTGAAGTGCTTCCATAGCGCGCCGTAAGCATCGTCGAAGCCTGGCTCGAGATAAATCTCGAACACGTTACGCGGGCGGGCAAGCGGTATGCGATAGCGCTCCTTGACGCAGCCGGGCCGCTTGGTCATCACCACCACTTGGTCCGACAGTGTGATGGCCTCGACCAAGTCGTGGGTGATGAAAAGCATGGTCATCCGGCGCTTCTGCCAGAGCTGCAGCAGCTGGTGGTGCAGCATCATCCGGGTTTGCGCGTCAAGCGCGCCGAACGGCTCGTCGAGCAGGATCACCTCAGGCTCGTAGATGAAGGCGCGCGCGATCGATACGCGCTTCTGCATGCCGCCGGAGAGTTGCGACGGATAGCTGTTCTCGAAGCCGGAAAGCCCGACACTGGCGATCCACTCCATCGCCCGTTCACGGCGCTCGCGCGCCGGCACCCCGCGCACCGTGAGCGGAAACTCGATGTTGGAAAGCGTCGTGGCCCAGGGAAACAGGTTGCTGTCCTGAGTCACGAAGCCGATGCCGGTGTTGAGGCCGCGCACCTCGCTCCCATTGCAAAGGGTGCGTCCGCTCGACGGCTGGAGCAGGCCGGCGACGAGGCGCAGCAGCGTGGTCTTTCCGCAGCCGGAAGGACCGACCACAGTGGTGATCTGGCCGCGCGGCACCGTGAGGCTCACATGATCGAGCGCCATCATGCTGCCGGCTTCCGAACCGAAAGCGAGGCTCACGTCGTCGAACTCGATCGCAAGCGCATCGTCCACCGGCGCCGGCGCTTCGGTGCGGACGGAACGCAGCGCGGTTTTCAGCATCGGAGACCCCGAAACGCTTGCATCACGTCAGGAACTTGTTGGTCCAGAACTCGCCCTCGGCCGCCGGCGGCGTGTTCTTCACGGTCTTCATGTTCTTCGCGACCTTGATGCCGTTCTCCCACATCGACTGGCTCATCAGCCCGCCGCGCGGGAAGGTGGCGCGGTCGCGCTCCATTGAGCGCACGATGGCGCGGCCGTCGATCTTGGGGAATTCAGCCTTGAGGATGTCGAGCGTGTCGCCGAATTTGCTCTGAATGAAATCGTTGGCCTGGCCGATGGATTTCGCGATGGCGTGCACCGCCTTCGGCTGAGCGTTGGCGAAATCCGGCGTCACCGCGAGGATGGTGTAGGGGAAATCCTTGAAGGCCGGGATGTCGACTGCAAAGCTCAGGTAGAAGTCGCCGAAGCCCAGCAGCGCCACCTCGTCGGCGTCGGGAGCGGAGCCCACGATCACATCGACTTGATTCTCGCGCAGTGCCGCCACCCGCGCTGCGCCAAAGCCCACGGCCAGAAGCTTGAAGTCGCGCTCCTCTATGCCGTAGAGCGTGGCGACATATTTCATGAACTGCGCCGGGCCGCCGCCGATGGTCGACACCCCAATGCGCGCCTCCTTCAGCGCCTTGACCTTGTCGGCCGTGGTCGAGGCCGGCGTGACGCCGAGCTTGGCCATCCAGTCGTTGCGCGCCGCCATCTGCATGGCCACACCGGAGGTGAAGGCCGCGATCGCAAGCGTCTTGATGCCCTTGTCCCAGGCAATCAACGGATCGCTTGAGGCGATGCAGGCGAAATCGGCTTCGCCCGCGGTCAGCGCGGCCATGGCGAGCGGCCCGCCCTGGACGGTCTTGAGGCTGTAGTCGACGCCGTTGGCGGACCAGTAGTCCTGGCGTTTGGCAATATAAAGCGCCGAGAATGACAGACCTGGCGCTGAGACGACGCCACGGCCGGGCGTGAGGCCGGGCTTGCCCTGTGCTTGCGCCGGCAGCGGCGCAAGCACAGGCGTGCCCGCTGCAAGCGCTGCACCCATGGTGGCGATGAAATCCCGACGCTTGAGCATGATGTGCCCCACTGTTTGCCTCAACGCTTGCAAGTTCTCATAGCTGCACCGCCGCGCCTTCGACGTGACGCCAGCGGATCACCATGCGCTCCAGAGTGTTCAGTGCGTAATTGCTCAGGAACACGATCACGATCAGCGCCAGGATGCCGGCGAACAGCGCCGGCGCATCGTAGGTCTGCGAGGCGTAAAGGATGAAATGGCCGAGCCCTTCGTTGGAGCCGATGTATTCGCCGATCACGGCGCCGATTACAGCGTAGGGCACCGCGGTCTTGAGCCCGATGAAGATCTGATGCGCCGCCGACGGCAGGATCACGCGCGTCGCGCATTGCCGCCACGACGCGCCCATCAAGCGCGCCAGCCGCACCAACTCCTCGTTGACGTTGAGCAGCCCCGAATAGGTGTTGAAGAACACTAGGAAGAACGAAGCCAGCACCACGACCGCGACCTTGGACGACATGCCCAGCCCGAGCCAGATGATGAACATCGGCGCCAGCGCAATCTTCGGGATGCTGTAGAGCCCGATGATGAAGGGCTGCAGCAGATCGGACATCAGCTTCGAGCGGCCGAGAATGAAGCCTAGCGCAAGCCCGACGCCCGCGCCGATGCCGTAACCGATCGCGATCTCGGTCAGCGTGACCACGATGTCGCGGTGAAACGACGGATCGCCTGCCAACTCGACGATCTTGTCCCAGACGATTAGCGGCCGGCTGAAGAAGGCGACGTTCCTGTCGGAGACACCGAGCTGCCATAGCACCAGCAGCGCCACCACGATGCCAAGCTGCGCCGCAATCAGGCCTGCCCGCCGTAGCCCCGCGCTTGCCAAACCGGTCGTGGGCGATGGGCGGGCCGGCATGGCGGTGATCCTTCTAGCTGGCTCGCCTGGCGTAGAGCGCGCCGTTCTCGTCCTTCACCTCGTAGACGCTGACCGAGAAGCCCGGGCAGTTGACGCCGCGCCCGTCGGCGAGGCGGAAGGTGAAGACATGCTGCTTGCAGCGGATCATGGTGTCGTTGCTGACGATGTCGGCGTCGTGCAGCGAGAACTTCAGATGCGGACAAAGCCGCTGGACGCCGCGGAAGCCGGTTTTGGTGCGAAAGATGAGAATACCCTCGCCATCGACGCGGGCCGGCGCCGGAAACCTGCCTGCGGCCGGATCGAGCCCATCGAGCTTCTGCCACGCGGATTCGGCCGGTGTTTCGGTGGCCTGCGCGCCTGCGGCTTCAGCGGGAGTTTCCACGCAATGCTCCAGAAGTTGCTCTAAAGGAGTTGGTCTGAAGGAGTTGCTCTACGAGTTCCGGTCACGCCGCGAGCGGCCGGCGCGACGTGACCTCTTTCAACCGTGACAGCATGAAGGAGCGCTCCACCCGCATGATCAGAAGCCCGATCTGCATGGTGAATGGCTGATCGAGGAAGCAGGAATAGAGCGCGTCCATCGCGGCGCGAAGCGGCAGGTTTGATTTGTCCAGCACGCCGCGGAAGATGGCTTGCAGTTCGATGGCCTTCGGAAGGTCGAGTCGCTCGGCGCTGGCGAGCTCCCAGGTCTGCTCCTTGAGCGCGTTGGCCAGCGTCGAAAGAAACGCAAGCTGCGCCGGAACGAGATGCTCGGCCCGCACCGGCACATGATCCTCGGCGATCTGCAGGAACCAGTTCTTCTCGTCGAGGCCGCGTTCGAAATTGCAGTCGAACCGCTTGCCGCGCTTGAACGCCATCAGCGGCACGATCTGGCGATCGGCCTTGCGGGTCTTGTTGAAGCAGTCGAGCAGCTCGAACTCGCCGGTTTCGATACGGAAGACCGAAATATCGGCCGGCATGCCGGGCTTGAGGCTGCCGGCGCGGTCGGTCAGCGATAGCGCCGCGGCAGGTCCGGCGGTCACGCGCTCGATGGTCTCGTTGAGCGAGAGCCCGAGCCGCGTCGCGATACTCATGACGTTGGCGAGGCTCTTCGCCGGCCGCACGACGTTGAACTGTTGCAGGTCGGAACTGATGGTGTGCGGGACAATGCCCTGCGCGTAGGCCTTCTCGGCGACGTCCCAGGAGAAGTTGTAGCCGCCGAAACCGAGATCGAACAGCACGCCGCGCTTCTGCGCGTCGAGCACTTCCGGCAGCACCTTGCCGTCGCGGTCGATCACCTGGCCGAGATTGCCGTGGTAGATGTGGGTGATCATGTCGCCCTGCTCGGCGATCTTGAACGCCTCGGGCGCGAGCAGATGATCGGGCCGCTGCAGCTGGAACTCGCCGATGTGCATGTAGAGCGGCAGGTCGAGGATTTCGGACAGGCCCTTGGTGATCTTCAGCGTGCCGGTGCCATAATCGCCGATGGCGTTGCACTTGAGATAGCGCAGGCGGTCGCGGTGCTCCTTGGCGAAATCGAGCCAGCGCGCGATCGGCACGTTGCCGAGCGTGCGCACGTCGCCTTCGATGAAGTTCAGGCCCAGAAGTCCCATCGGGCGGATGAACGGGCCTACGTAAAGATCGGTTTCGAGCCGGTCCATCACGGCAACGAATTCGTCGAGCGTGTCGATGCCGGGTCCGCCGGCCTCCACGAACGAGGTCACGCCGTGATAGACGCCGATGCTGTCGGGATCGGAGAAGCCCAGCGTTCCGTATGCGTGAACGTGCAGGTCGATCCAGCCCGGCGTGAGGTATGAGCCTGTCAGGTCGAGGACCGGCGTTTGCGGATCGGGCGGAACCTCGCCGACCGCGCCGATCTTGCCGTCCGCGATCAGCACGTCGGCGACCCGGTCGATGCCCCGGCCGGGATCGATCACATGCGCGTTCTTGAGCAGTAAAGTCTGGCCGCCGGCATCGGACATCTGCGCACTCCCACTCGCTGTAGCCCACATTCCCAAGCCGCCAGCATCAGGAGCGGTTCAAGCTGAGGGGACAGGCGTTCCGGCCATTTTGTGTGCAAGCGACGTGCCAGCAGTGCTGACGCTTTCGATCGTCAGCCATGGACCGCAACGCCCGCGGCGCCCAGCCGCGGCATGGATTCCACTCGGCATTTCAAGTGTAACGGCATTCCGATCTTGCTATGCTGTGATGGTGCGACCGCCGCTGCGGCACGTCAATACGATCCGAAGTGTGCCGCCGCGTTTTTGAGCCTGCCATGCATGGGGAATGAGCTTGCCCCGTCGCCGCGTCAAAACGACTATGCGGCGGCGCGAAAGTCGGAGGCGAAATCGCGATGGACGAACGTCAACCGGCAAGTCGTGCTTCGCTCTACCGAAGCTGGCCGCGCTATGAGGCGGCTGACAAGGGTTTCCGGAACTACTGGTACCCGGCGATCGAGTCGCGGAAGCTCGGCAAGAAGCCTATGGCCGTGAAGGTGGTCGGCGAGCCGATCCTGCTGATGCGCGACGGCGACAAGGTGCGTGCGCTACACGACCGCTGCCCGCATCGCGGCGTGCCGTTGTCGGCGGGCCGCAACGAATTTCCTGGCACCATCTCGTGCATCTATCACGGCTGGACGTATCGTCTGGCGGATGGCGAGCTTTGCGCGGCGCTGACCGACGGGCCCGACTCGCCGATCTGCGGCAAGGCGGTCGTGCGCGTGAAGACCTATCCGGTCGAAGAGCGCGCCAACATCATCTGGGTCTATGTCGGCGATCAGCCTGCGCCGCCGATCGAAGAAGACGTGCCGGAAGAGTTCCTCGCCGAGGACGCCGTCGTCATTCCGATGATCGAACTGCGCAAGGGCGACTGGCGCTATGCCATGGAGAACGCGGTCGACGAGGCTCATGCGCGCTATCTGCATCGCAAGACGCCGTTCGCGTTCTTCCGGCTGTTCCCGGCCTACCAGACCGACGTGCAGATGGTGCCGAGCGAGGATGGCAAATGGTTGCGCCGGCTGAGCAAGCCGGTGTTTGGTCCGCAGAACTACCCGGGTGTCGGCACGTGGCCGCGCGATGGCTTCTGGCGCAAAGCCGGCGGCCAGGTGATCGTCGGCAAGGCGCGGCTGCCGGGGGTGTTCTATGTCGGCCACAAGAACTGGCAGGATTTTCAGTTCTTCACGCCGGTCGATGAGCAGCACCATCTGATGTGCCAGATCGCGGTCCGCCGGACCAAGGGCCTCGGTGCGCTGTGGTGGAAGCTCCGCGTGTGGAGCTACATCCAGCTGTTTCATCGCATCATGCTCAATCGCTGGGAGGACGGCTTTATCGTCGAAGCGATGGACTGCCCGCCGGAGCGGCTGTTCCGGCCGGACGTCGCGATCGTGGCATGGCGGCGCTGGTGCGATCTGCATGCGCGCGGGCTCGACGGCGAGCGCGCCGCAAAGGCGGAAGCCGAGGCCGAGGATGGCGGCGCATCCGTCGCTTCCGGCGATGCAGCGTCGAGCCAGCAGGCATCCAAGGCGGAGCTGACGTGAGCTCGCGGCACTCGTCGATGCTTTCGAACGCGCGATGAAGATCCTTGTCACCGGCGGTGCAGGCAAGCTCGGACAATGGGTGGTCCGCGCGCTGAAAGCTCAACAGCATGACGTGACGGTGTTCGACCGGCAGCCGTCCGGCGAGCCGGCCAACCGTGAGATCATCGGCGACATCGAAGACCTCGATGCGGTCACGGCTGCGGCCGCAGGTGCCGAGGCCATCATCCACCTCGCCGGCATCCCGACCCACAGCGTCGTGCCCGACAATGACACCTTCCGCATCAACGCCATGGGCGCCTTCAACATCCATGAGGCGGCGCGGCGCAACGGTGTGCCCCGCGTGGTCAGTCTCAGCAGCGAGGCGGTGCTCGGCTGGGCGCCAGGTTCGTTTGAACGCGAACATCTGCCCGACTATCTGCCGATCGATGAAAACCATCCATGCCAGCCGCAGGATTGCTACGGCCTGTCGAAGCAGGTGCTGGAAAGCGTAGGCCGCGCCTTTTCGGCGCGTTGTGGCATGGTGACGGTGTTCATCCGCGCGCCGTGGGTCATGTCGCCCGACGAGCTTGAAACGTTGCGAAAGAACAACGGCCGAATGATCAAAGATTTCGGTCTCTACCATTACATCGATGCGCGCGACCTCGCCGAGGCCTGCCGTCTTGCGGTCGAGGTGGAGTTGAGCGGTGCGCAGGCCGTGTATGTGGGCTCAGGCGAGACCACCGTATCGGTGCCGCTTGCCGAACTCTATCCGAAGCTTGCGCCCGATATCGGCGATCGCGCTGCGGCGCTCACCGGCGCGCTGGCGCCGGTGTCCAACGAGCTGGCACGGCGGTTGCTCGGCTGGAGCCCAAAACATTCGTGGCGCGGCGACAGTTCTTCCTCATCCGCAAAGCCCGCCGCGCGGTCCAAGCGCATCGGACAGGAGACACCATGAATCTCACGAAAACAGCGTGGCTCGTGACTTCGGCGTTCATCTTGGCTTTGGTCGCCCTCGCGCCTGCCGTTGCGCCGGCACAGGACAAGCCCAAGATCCAGCTCCGCGTCGGCACCTTGCGCATCGCGGCGCAAACCGACGCCTGGGTGGCGCAGCAGCGCGGCTTCTTCGCCAAGCACGGCATCGAGGCGACGCTGACGCCATTCAACACCGGCGCCGAATCGATCCCGGCGATGCAGGGCGGCGCCATCGACGTGCTGCTGTCGATCCCGGGCATCGGCATGATCGCGATGGAGCGCGGCCTCGATATCGTGCCGGTATTCCAGGACGAGAGCGCGCATGCGACGCCGCCGGATTCGGCGAGCGTGCAGGTGATGGAGAACTCGCCGATCAAGACGATTGCGGACCTGCGCGGCAAGAAGATCGGGGTCGGCGGGCTTTCGACGCAGAACACCATCGCGGTGAAGATGCTGCTCGACAAGGCCGGGGTCGATCCAGCCTCGGTGCAAATGTCCGAAGTGCCGTTCCCGGCGATGATGAATGCGCTGAAAGCGGGCCACGTCGACGCGGTGGTGCCGGTCGATCCGTTCACCACCCAGCTCCGTCATTCCGGCGGCCGGGTGATCTCCTGGAATTATGTCGAGGCGATCCCAGAGCAGCCGCTTGGTGTCTGGTTCGCCAAGGGCTCGTTCTTGAAGTCCAATCCCCAGGCGATCGACGGCTTTATCGCCGCGATGAAGGAGTCGATCAATTATCTGCATGCCGACGACAAGCGGGCGCGCGACGAGATCGCGGCCTACACCAAGCTCGACCGCGGCATGCTCGAAAACATGCCGCTGATCGGCTGGAACTATCAGGTCAAGCTCGACCGCTGGCAGGCGGTGATCGACATGATGGTGAAATACGGCGGCATGCAGCCGAAGAAGGCCGAGGACTTCATGACGGCACAGCTGCGACCATTCGTCATGAAGTAGATATTCAATCCATAGTAGAGGGCGACAACGGCGCAGCAGGCATGACGTTCGGCGTTGCAGAACATGACGACAGCGCCGCGGGAAGCCGCTAAAATGGCCGTAACAATCCCCCTTAGAGCCGGAGTCCGCCATGTCGACCGCCGTTTCCGCCAAGTCTCATCCCAAGCCCGCCCAGGTGCTCAAGGACGCCGATTTCAACTGGGAAGACCCGCTTGGCCTGGACGGCGATCTCACCGAGGACGAGCGCATGGTGCGCGACAGCGCCCGCGCTTTCTCCCAGGACAAGCTGATGCCGCGGGTGCGGTTGTCTTGGCGTGAGGAGAAGGTCGACAAGGACCTGTTGCCGGAAATGGGCGCTCTGGGCCTGCTCGGCCCGACCATCCCGGAGGAGTACGGTGGCGCGGGCCTCGGCTATGTGGCCTATGGCTTGATCGCGCGCGAGGTCGAGCGGGTCGATTCCGGCTACCGCTCAACCCTGTCGGTGCAGTCTTCGTTGGTCATGCACCCGATCTATGCCTACGGCACCGAAGCGCAGAAGAAGAAGTATCTGCCCAAGCTTGCCAAGGCTGAGCTGATCGGCTGCTTCGGCCTCACCGAGCCGGATTACGGCTCTGACCCGGGCTCGATGGTGACGCGCGCCGAAAAGGTCGCGGGCGGCTTCAAGCTGAACGGCGCCAAGATGTGGATCTCGAACGCGCCGATCGCCGACATCGCCATCGTCTGGGCGAAGCTCGAAGGGAAGATCCGCGGCTTCATCGTCGAGCGCGGCACCAAGGGCTTCTCGACACCGAAGGTGGAGGGCAAGCTCAGCCTTCGCACCTCGGTCACCGGCGAGATCGTGCTCGAAGACGCCGTGGTGCCGGAAGAGAACCTGCTGCCGAACGTATCGGGCCTTGCCGGCCCGTTCGGCTGCCTCAACATGGCGCGCTACGGCATCGCCTGGGGTGCGATGGGCGCGGCCGAGTTCTGCTGGCATGCGGCGCGGCAATACACGCTCGACCGCAAACAGTTCGGCAAGCCGCTTGCGTCCAATCAGCTGGTGCAGAAGAAGCTTGCCGACATGCAGACCGAGATCGCGCTGGGGCTTCGTGGCGCACTTGCGCTCGGGCGCATGCTCGAAGCCGGCAAGGCCGCGCCGCCGTCGATCTCGCTGATGAAGCGCAACAACACCGGCAAGGCGTTGGACATCGCCCGCGTCGCCCGCGACATGCACGGCGGCAACGGCATCTCGGATGAGTTCCACGTGATGCGCGTGATGTGCAACCTCGAGACCGTGAACACCTACGAGGGCACCCACGACATCCATGCGCTGATTCTCGGCCGCGCTCAGACCGGAATCCAGGCGTTCATGTGATCAGCTAGCGCGTGGACCTTCATACGTTTCTTGTTCTGCTCGCCACGGGTGTCGGGGGCGGCATGATGGCCGCTCTCGTCGGCGGCGCGTCGGTCATCACGTTTCCGGTGATGCTCGCGGTGGGGCTGCCGCCGGTCATCGCCACCGCGTCGAATCTCGTTGCGGTCAGCGGCGGAAATTTTCTCGCGGCGATGACCGACCGCGGCAATCTTCCGCCGTTCAATCGTGCCTTTGTCGGGCTCATCGCCGCGTCGCTGAGCGGTGCGGTCATCGGTGCGGTGCTGCTGCTCGCGACGCCGACGCGGATGTTCGAACAGCTCATTCCGGTGCTGCTCGGGCTCGCCACCATCCTGTTCGGCTTTGCACGCCAGATCACGCAATGGATGCGCGCCCGCGCCAAAGCGCGAGGTGAGGCGGAGTGGAAAATCAGCGTCACCAGCGTGCCGCTGGTTCTGCCGATCTCGATCTATGGCGGCTATTTCGGCGCGGGCGCCGGCACCTTGCTGCTGGGTGTGCTGACGATAGCGACCGAAGGCGATTACCGGCGCGCCAATGTCGCGAAGAACCTGGTGTCGAGCCTTAACACGGTCGCGGCGTCAGTCTGGTTCATCATCCACGGTGCGGTGAGTTGGCCGCAAACCCTGTCGATGATGCTGGGTTGTCTCGCCGGCGGCTTCTGCGGCGCGCATCTGTCGCGCCGCGTCCCGCAGCAGTTCATGCGCGTGCTGGTGATCTTCGTCGGCGCGCTGCTGACCGCGATTTTTGCCTGGAAATATTGGTTCTGAACGGCCAGCCGTCATTCCGGGGCGCGGGCGAAGCCCGCGAACCCGGAATCCAGTTAAGTAGGCAGTCCCGATGTTCTGGATTCCGGGTTCGCTCGCTTTCGCGAGCGCCCCGGAATGACCGCGGCGTCAGAGGCGCTTCGCCAACTCCACCATCCGCTTAGTCATGGCGCTGTTCGCATCGTTCATCGGATCGCAGACGGAGAAATGATTCTTGCCCGGGATCGCCTCGTAGCGGGTCTCGACGCCTTTGGCGCGCCAGGCATCGGCGATGGCCTTGCTGTGACGCAGGAATTCCGACGACTCATCGCCGCCGACCACGGCGTCGAGCACGCGGCCGGCGCCGACGGGCCAGAACAGCGGCGAGATGCGTTTGGCACTCGCCGCATCCAGCTTGAACTCGGCGTTGCCCGACAGATGCGTCAGCACTTCGAGATCGTAGAGGCCTGAGATCGCATAGCCGACGGTCGTCAAATCGGCCGGCGCACTTGCGTCGAGCTTCTTCCAGTCCGTCGCCATCATGCAGGCCGCCAGGTGCCCGCCGGCCGAATGGCCGCTCACCATGATGCGCTGGCCGAGCTTCTTCCATAGATGTAGGCACGCGGCCTGGGTCTGCTCGATGATCTGGCCGATGTTGACCTGCGGCACCAGATCGTAGCCCGACACCGCGACGGCGACGCCGTGGGCGTTCATGCCGCGCGCCACCTGGCTGAAGCTTGACGGCTCCAGCGACCGCCAATAGCCGCCGTGGATGAAGAGCACGAGTGGGGCTTTGCCGCCGCCGCTCGGCTTGAAGATATCGATGGTCTGGCGCGGCGAGGGGCCGTATTTCAGGCCGATCTCGGCGCGGCCTTCCTTCGCGGCTTCGTCCCGATAGGCGGCGCCTTCGCGCACCCAGCGCTCGAAAATTTGCGGATGTTCGGGCACCAGCGCGCGGTTGTTGTACTCAGCCTCGTAGTTGTTTGTCATGAAACGCTCCCGCCGACAGCACTGTCGGCGGGAGATTGAGGCATCGCTGCGTGCGAGGCAAGTTTACCGCTTGAGCTGCGCCTTCAGCGTTTCGGCCACCGCGCGGTCGAACGAATCCGCGGGCTTGGCCGGCGCGTTCTTGCGCTGCTCCATCACATAGGCATCGCGCTTCTTGACGAGCGCGGCCATGCGGTCGTTGAGCGTCTTGCGTTCGGTGGCGTTCTTGTCGATCGCGGCCCGGCGTTGCTCGGGCTTCAAGGCGCGGAGGTTGTCCGGCAAATCGTCGTCCTTGACGCTGTCGAGCTTCTGGCGGCCCGAAGCCACGTCGGCGACGAGATCGCCGCGGCCGGTCACGGCTTCGTTCATGCGCCCGCCGCTCTTGTTGAGATAGCCGGCCATCTCGGAGGCGACCGAACGCGGCGCTGCGGCAAGCTGGCTGGTTTTCTGTTCGATGCTCGAGCGCTGCGCGCGCGGTCCATATGGGATCACCGTGCCGTTGATCCGGCCCTGCAGTTCGATGATCTCGGTGTCCCACGGCGTCTCGATCACGAGAATCTGGCCGCCGTCCTGTGGGATCGGGATGAAGCGGCCGTCGCCGCGCTGCGCGATCTCGCGCCAAACGCGTTCGGTATCGCGGGCGCCGCCGGCCTGCACGGCGTTGACGACAATGCCGCGCTCGCGCGCCATGCGGACCACCTCGGGGTATTTGGAGTCCTGCTTGTAGTCCATGTGCGGCGGTGCATCGCCCACCAGGAACATGATCCGGCAGATTTCCGAGCCCTGCGTCCAATTCAGCTTGGTGACGCCGATCTCCAGCGCCTCGTTGACGCTTTCCGGCCAGTCACCGCCGCCATGGGCCTTGAGCTCCAGGAGATTGGCGTAGAGGTCCTGGATGTCGGTGGTGAGGTTGAACGTCTTGGTGACGTATTCGTCGCCGATGTCGCGATAGGCGACGAGGCCCATGCGGATTTCGGCGGCGGGATTTTCGTCGACGATGGCGGTCGCGATCGACCAGATCTTGCGCTTGGCGCCTTCGATCAGCGGGCCCATCGAGCCGGTGGTGTCGAGCACGAAGGCGACTTCGACCACGGGCTTGCCGAGACGCTTGATGTCCGGCTCGGCCGGATCGGCGAAGGCGGCTGTGAATGTCAGTGCGGCAGCAAAGGATGCGGGCGCGAGCGCCCGCGCGATATGAGACAGCATGGACGTTTCCCTCCGGGGTGGCCTTCCGACGGCGGAAAGGATTCCTGCCGTTCGCGACGCGCCGTGGTCCGGATTGCGGCCGGTCACCGGCTGGATGGGGGCGGATTGCGCCTTGGAGATGAATGCCCGGACAGGCGCTGCAGAATTGCTGGGCCGATGTTGTTCCAATTGCGGCGCAGGGCTATCACTGCGACATGAAGGTCAATGGCACGCACACCCGCACGATCTGGCTCGAATCCGATGGCTGGTCGGTCGGTATCATCGACCAGACGATGCTGCCACATCGCTACGCGACGCTGCGGCTGACCACGCTCGCCGAGGCCGCGCATGCCATCAAGTCGATGCAGGTGCGCGGCGCTCCGTTGATCGGTGCCGCCGCGGCTTACGGCATGTGCCTTGCGTTGCGCGCGGATGCCTCCGACGAGCACATCGAGAAGGCCTACGCGGTGCTGCATGCGACGCGGCCGACCGCGATCAACCTGAAATGGGCGCTCGACGAGATGGCGGCGGCGGTGCGCAACCAGCCGCGCGGGGCACGCGTCGCGACCGCCTATCGCCGCGCGGCAGAGATTGCCGACGAGGACGTGGCGATCTGCCAGGCCATGGGCCGGCACGGACTGAAGCTGATCGACGCGATCGCGGCGCGCAAGAGCGGCCAACCGGTCAATGTGCTGACCCATTGCAACGCCGGCTGGCTTGCCACTGTGGACTACGGCACCGCGACCGCGCCGATCTACGCGGCCCACGACAGCGGCATTCCGATCCACGTTTGGGTCGACGAGACCCGGCCGCGCAATCAAGGTGCCTCGCTCACCGCCTGGGAGCTTGGCCATCATGGCGTGAAGCACACCGTGATCGCCGACAACACCGGCGGTCACTTGATGCAGCATGGCATGGTCGATCTCGCGATCGTCGGCACCGACCGCGTCACTGCGCAGGGCGACGTCTGCAACAAGATCGGCACTTATCTGAAAGCGCTGGCCGCCAAAGACAACGGCGTGCCGTTCTATGTGGCGCTGCCGTCGCCGACCATCGACTTCACGGTGACCGACGGCATCGCCGAGATTCCCATCGAGCAGCGCGGCGGCGAGGAGCAGTCGACCATGACCGGCCGCACCGCCGACGGCCGGATCGAGACCGTGCAAGTGGTGCCGGATGGCTCGCCGGTCGCGAACTATGCATTCGACGTGACACCGGCGCGGCTCGTCACAGGACTGATCACCGAGCGCGGTGTGTTGAAGGCCTCGCGCGAAGGCTTGCGGGCGGCATTTCCGGAGCGGGCAGGAGAGAACTGATGCGGTTCGGCAAGCTGGCGGCGCTGGGGTTTGCGGCGTGGCTCCTCTCGACTCCGGCGTTCGCTGACGAACAGGTCAAGCCGATCCTCGACAGCGCCGAGAAACTCAAGCCCGATGCGATCAAGTTCTGGGAGCAGCTTGTCAGCATCGATTCTGGCACCGGCGACGCCCAAGGCATCAACGCGGTCGGCGCGATTGCGGCTGAAGAGCTGAAGAAACTTGGCGCTTCGGTCGATCTGGTGCCGAACGAGCACGCCCTGGCGGGGGACAACATCGTCGCGACGTTCACCGGCACTGGTCAGGGCAAGATCCTGCTGATGGCGCACATGGACACGGTGTTCGCCAAGGGCTCGGTGGCCAAGCGTCCATTTCGCATCGAGGGCGGCCGCGCCTATGGGCCGGGCGTGTCGGACGACAAGGCCGGCGTCGTGATCGGTCTTACGACACTGAAGATTCTCAAGGAGCTGAACTTCAAGGACTATGCGCGCGTCACGCTGCTGCTCAACACCAACGAGGAAACCGGCTCGCGCGGTTCGCGAACGTTGATCGAGAGGCTCGCGAAAGAGCACGACGTCACCCTCAACCTCGAGGGCGGCCGCGCCGGAGACGGCATCACGATCTGGCGCAAGGGCTCGGGCACCATCAAGGTCGAGGTCAAGGGCCGTGCTTCGCACGCGGGTGCGTCGCCGGAGCTCGGACGCAACGCGGTGATGGAACTTGCGCATCAAGTGCTGCAGCTCAGCAAGCTTGCGGATGAAACCAAAGGCACCACCGTCAACTTCACGGTGGTGAAGGGTGGCGACCGCAAGAATGTGATCCCGGACTATGCCGAGGCCGACGCCGACGTGCGGGCCGTGGTCTCCGAAGAATTCGACAGGGTCGAGCACGATCTTGCCGCGACGATCAAGAACAAGCTGATCGCCGACACCGAAGTGAAGGCAACGTTGACGCGGACCTTTCCGGTGATGCCGCAGAACGCCCAGATCGACGCGCTCGCCACGATGGCGCAGCGCATTTATGGCGAGCTCGGCAAGACCTTGGCCCTTGGCGGCTCGGGTGGCGCCGCGGATTCAAGTCTCGCGGCCGGCGTGTTCAAGCCGACGCTCGATGGGCTCAGCATGATCGGCGCCAACCCCCATACCGACCGGGAGTATGCCGTGGTCGACAGCATGGTGCCGCGGCTCTATCTGTTGACCCGGATGGTGATGGAGCTCGGCCGCAAGCCATGAACGTGCCGCTCGGAAAATTTGCCGAAGTTCCCGTCGACGGCCGTCAGTCCGAGACGGCGCTGAAGATCGCGCGCGGCACCGCGCGGCTTCTGCATGCTCACGGCTATTACGTGGTGAGCGAACTGCCGCTCGCCTCGGGCCGGCGCGCCGATCTCGTTGCACTCGGCCGCGACGGCGAAATCTGGATCGTCGAGATCAAATCGTCGGTTGCCGATTTTCGCGCCGACCAGAAGTGGATGGACTACCGGCTGCATTGCGACCGGCTGTTTTTCGCCACCACGGTCGAGGTGCCGTGCGAAATCTTTCCGCAAGACACCGGGTTGATCGTGGCCGATGTTTTCGGCGCCCAGATCGTATGCGAGGCTCCCGAGCATCGGCTGCATGCCGCGACGAGAAAAAGCATGACGTTGAGCATTGCGCGGGCTGCGGCGCTCCGCCTGCAAGCGCTGGCCGATCCGGCGGGGGTCTATCAGGGCGAACTCTAGTTCCGGATTAACGGTTCTCTTACTAAAATCTGAAAGATTTCCGGCCGTCCAGCCTATGTCAGGGAACGGACGCGAGCGCCCATGCCGACAGCTCAATCCGAATCCCAACCGCCGCTTCACAACAGTGGCCTGTTCAAAGGCTGGAACAGTCTCGCCTGGCGAATCATCTTGCCGGTCCCGATCACGCTCATCATCGTGGTCGGTGCGATCTGGGCGACCATGCCGCGGCTGATGGAAAGCGCGGCGGTGCACGACGCCTTCCTGTCCAACGAGCAGGTCGCGGCGCAGTTCAAGATCATCCGCGGCTACTATTCCGAGAACGTCGTCAACAAGGTGCTGCAGACCGGCGCCGTGAAGGCATCGCACGATCATCGCGGCCACGAGGGCGTCATACCGATCCCCGCGACGCTGATGCACGATCTCAGCGCCTTGCTGGCGTCGAGAGACACATCGATGTCGCTCTACAGCAGATATCCATTTCCCGGCCGCAAGGATCGCAAGCTCGACGATTTCCAGAACGAGGCCTGGGATTTCCTCGTGGCGAATCCGAAGGAGGTTTTCTCCCGCGAAGTCGTTCTCAACGGCCGGCACGTGGTGCGCACCGGCGTGGCCGACACCATGTCGGCGCAGTCCTGCGTCAACTGTCACAACTCTGATCCCAACTCCCCGAAGCGGGACTGGAAACTCGGCGATGTCCGCGGTGTCCTCGAAATCGCGACTGTGATCGATCCGCAGATCGCCCATGGCGAACGAGTCAGCAACTTGATCGTGCTCTGCGCCATCATTGCCGGCATTCTACTTTCGGCGCTGACCTACTGGGCGGTTCGCGGTGTGACGCGGCCGTTGCGCAAGCTCGTCATCGCGATGGAGGGCCTCGCCAGCGGCAGCTTCGACGTGACGCTGCCGGGCCTGAACCGCAAGGACGAGGTCGGTGCGATGGCGAATGCCGTCGAGCAATTCAAGGTCCGCGCCATCGAGCGCGCCAAGCAGCAGGCGGAGCAAGAGGCCGGGCAACGTCGGGCCGCGGCTGAAGAGCGGCGCAGTTCGATGCGACGTCTCGCCGACAGCTTCGAGGCCGCCATCGGCAATATCGTGAACTTCGTGTCGCTGGAATCGAAGGGCCTCGAGGCTGCGGCCAGCACCATGAAGGGCATCGCCGATTCGACCAAGGAGTTCGCCGATGTCGTCGCGCGTGCCTCGGGCGACGCCTCCAGCAACGTCAACTCGGCCGCCAACGCGGCAGGCGATCTGGCCAATTCGGTGTCGGACATCAGCCGCAAGGTGCGTGAGTCGAGCCAGATCGCCGGCGACGCGGTGCGTCAGGCCGAGAAGACCGATGCCCGCATCACGGCGCTATCGGATGCCGCGACCCGCGTCGGCAACGTCGTCAAGCTGATCACTGACATTGCCGAACAGACCAACCTGTTGGCGCTGAACGCCACCATCGAGGCGGCGCGCGCCGGCGAGGCCGGCCGCGGCTTCGCGGTGGTTGCAGCCGAGGTCAAGACCTTGGCGACGCAGACCGCCAAGGCAACCGAGGAGGTCACGGTCCAGATCGCCGAGATGCAAACCGCGACCGCGGATTCGTTTGCCGCCATCAAGGAGATCGGTTCGACCATCGGCCGCATCTCGGACATCGCGACTTCGATAGCGGCGGCGATCGAGCAGCAGGGCGCCACGACGTCGCAGATTGCGGACGGTGTGGAGAGCGCGGCGCGCAGCACCGAGCACGTCGTCACCAATCTCGGCAACGTCAACCGCGCCGCGAGCGAGAGCGGCACTGCGGCCGAACGGGTGTTTGCATCCGCGCATCTCCTGGCCCAGGAAGGCGGCAAGCTGAAGCTCGAGGTCGACAAGTTCCTCGGCACCGTCCGCGCGGCGTAGCGCGGCGTCATTCCGGGGCGCGCCGAAAGGCGCGAACCCGGAATCCAGAACATCGGGATTCTTTGCTTATCTGGATTCCGGATCGCCGCTACGCGGCGTCCGGAATGACAGCGAGGTAAAGGCAGCGACAGCCCTTCCGCGCTTGCCTATACTCCCGCGGCGTTACGTTCTGTCGAACCATAAAAATGCTGGGAGGTCGTCGATGAGGCTGGTGCTTGCTGCGCTCATTTCGCTCGCCGCCAACGTGGCGCTGGCGCAGGATTCTGTGCCGACGATTGCGTATGACTCGGTGCCCAATCTTCTGAAGCTGCCGGACGACATGCACCTCGGTGAGGCGGCAGGCGTCGCGGTCAATTCCAAGGGACACATCTTCGTCTATGCGCGCGGCGGCTCAAGCGCGGGGCCGGCTTACGGCAACACCGCATCGCAGCTGCTCGAGTTCAATCCCAACGGCAAGTTCGTGCGAGAGATCGGCAAGAACCTCTATGCCTGGGCCTTCGCCCACACGGTGCGGATCGACAAGGACGATAACATCTGGGCCACCGACAAGGGCTCGGACATGATCATTAAGTTCAACCCGCAAGGGCGCGTGATGATGGTGTTCGGCAGGAAGTCGGAGGCCTCCGACACCGAGGCCAAGCCTCACGAGCGCAATCTCGAAAAGCCCTTGCCGCATCAGGACGGCCGTTTCCGCCAGCCGACCGACGTGGCCTGGGGACCGGATGGCACGATTTACATCTCGGACGGCTATGTGAACTCCCGCGTCGCCAAGATCAGCAAGGAGGGCGATTGGATCAAATCCTGGGGCCAGAAGGGCAAGGGCCCCGGTGAGTTCAATCTGGTGCACAGCATCGCGACCGACGTCAAAGGCAACGTCTATGTCGCTGACCGCAACAACCGCCGCATCCAGGTGTTCGACGGCGACGGCAACTACCAGCGCGAGATCAAGATCAACGTGCCGTTCGACGAGAACGCCCGGCCCGCGATCGGCGACAAGCCGAACCTGACCAATTATCTGCAGACCGGCGGCAGCTTTGCGCCGGGCGCGCCGTGGGCGATCTGCATCACGCCGCCGCCGAATCAGGTGCTGTACAGCGCGGACTCCTATCCGGGCCGCATCTACAAGCTGTCGCTCGACGGCAAGGTGCTGGGCGTGCTCGGTTCATCGGGCAAGCAGCTCAAGCAGTTCGGCTGGATCCACGAAATCGCGTGCCCGTCGGAGAACACGCTGTTCGTCGCCGAAATCCTGAACTGGCGGGTGCAGAAGCTGATCCTGCACCCCGAAAGGACGGCGAACCGGTGATGCGGAACACCCGAAGCGTCAGCTTGCTGGCGGGGGCGCTGGCCGCGGCATTTGCCGCGGCACCGGCCCCGTTACAATCGGCCTGGGCTCAACCGGCCGACCTGCTCGCCGGCAAGACCGTGACGCTGATCATCGGCTTCGGCACTGGCGGCGGCTACGACCTGTGGGGCCGCACCGTCGCACGCCACATCGCCAAGCATCTGCCGGGCAAGCCCACGGTGGTGCCGCAGAACATGCCGGGCGCAGGCTCCTATGTGGCGGCAAGCCACCTTTACGGTGCGGCGCCCAAGGATGGCACAATGTTCGGCATCATCGCCCGCGATGCCGCGTTGGGGCCGCTCAGCAACGCGCCCGGCGCGCGCTTCGATCCGACGAAGATGTCGTGGCTCGGCAGTCCCACGCGTGAGCACAATGCCTGCATCGCCAACAGCTCGGCGAAGGTGAAAAACGCCAACGATCTGCGCGACAAAGAGCTGATCCTGGGCGACACTGGGCCGGGCACCGGCACGCGGTCCTATCCCAAAGTGCTGAACGACCTGCTTGGCTACAAGTTCAAGCTCGTGTCCGGATTCCGTTCGTCGGCCGACGTGTTCCTGGCCATGGAGCGCGGCGAGGTTGAAGGAATCTGCGAGAGCCTCGACAGCATCAATCAGAGGAAGCCCGACTGGATTGCGAACAAGGTCGTCAACGTGCTGCTGCAGGCCGGCGCCGACTCCCGCCCGGAGTTGAAAGGCGTGCCGAATGTTCTGAACCTGGCGCGCACCGGCGAAGAGAAGCAGCTCCTGGAATTTCTCTACGCCGGACAGGATATCGGCCGGCCGTTCGTGGCGCCTCCAGGCCTGCCGCCGGAGCGCTTGAAAATGCTGCGCGACGCCTTTGCGGCGACGATGAAGGACCCGGAGTTCGCTGAGGATGTCCGGCGCAGCAAGCTCGATCTCGAGCCGGTCGATGGCGCAGGCCTGGCCGAGCTGATTGCCAAAATCTACGCGACGCCAAAACCGATCGTCGAACGCGTCAGCAATCTCATCAAGTGACGATGCCGCAGTCATTCCGGACGCGCTGAAGGCGCGATCCGGAAATCCAATTACATCGGCAGTCTTTGCTTATCTGGATTCCGGGTTCGCGAGCTACGCTCGCGCCCCGGAATGACGGAGACGCATGAAGGCATTCGTTAGCGCGGCGCGCGTTTGGCCAGGATGCGCTGTAAGGTGCGGCGATGCATGTTGAGCCGCCGTGCGGTTTCCGAAACATTGCGGCCGCACAGCTCGTAGATGCGCTGGATGTGCTCCCAGCGCACGCGGTCGGCCGACATCGGATGCTCCGGCGGCTCGGCCTTGCGGCCTTCGATCGCGAGCAGTGCGTTGACCACGTCGTCGGCGTCGGCCGGCTTCGAGAGATAATCGACTGCGCCCATCTTCACGGCGTTCACCGCGGTGGCGATGTTGCCGTAGCCGGTGAGCACAATGGCGCGAGCCTCCGGCCGCCGTTGCTTGAGCGCCGAAACGACGTCGAGCCCGTTGCCGTCGCCGAGTCGCATATCGACCACGGCAAACGCCGGGGCGGATGCCTCGACCTGCTGCAGGCCTTCGCCGACCGATTCAGCGGTCCGTACCTCAAAGCCGCGGGCCTCCATGGCCCGCGCCAATCGTTGCAGGAAGGACTTGTCGTCCTCCACGATCAGCAGGGTCCGCTCGGTGGCGATAACCACGGGCGGCGACGACATTTCGGTCATGGTCATGCTCATGTCTCGCTCAGCTTAGGTAACATGGGGATGGACCTCAAGTGGCGGCAAGCCCCAGGGACGATGCGGAGGGAGCGTCCAAAGGCCGCTCAAACTCGTCCCGGAGCCAGCGGACCCGGACGACCGCACCGCGGTCGGGGTAGGGACGGTTTTCGAATTCGACTGTGGCGCCAGAGCGTTCCAGCAGGGTCTTCGCGATAAAAAAGCCCAAACCCAGCCCGGTCGGTTCGCCGCCGGCATTCATCCGGCGCCGTTTGCTCGATTTGACGTAAGGCTCGCCGATCCGGTCCAGGATCTCCGGCGCAAAGCCCGGGCCATCGTCGCTGATGGTGACGGCGACGTCGTCGTCACTCCAATCGGCCGCCACCTCGACGCGGGCCTGAGCGTAGTCGACGGCGTTTTCCAGGATGTTGCCGAGGCCGTAGAGCACGGCCGGGTTGCGGGCGCCCATCGGCGCCCCGGATCGCTCTGCCAGCGACACGTTGATGTCGATGCCGAAATTGCGATGCGGCGCCACGACCTCTTCGATCAGCGCCGACAGCGGCGTGCGGTCGAACGGTGCGCCGGTGGGCAATTCGGTGAGCTTGCCGAGAATGTCGCGGCAGCGCTGCGCCTGCTCGCGCAGAAGCTTCACGTCGTCGGTGTGAGGTGAACCCGACTCAAGCGCGCGTTCGAGCTCGCGGGTGACCACCGAGATGGTCGCGAGCGGCGTGCCGAGCTCGTGCGCGGCGGCGGCGGCCAGCCCGTCGAGCTGCGACAGATGCTGCTCGCGCGCAAGCACCAGCTCGGTCGCCGCCAGCGCCTCCGCGATCTGCCGGCCTTCCTCGGTGATCTGCCAGGCATAGACGCCGATGAAGCCGATGCAGAGCAGAATCGAGAACCACACGCCGAGCAGATAGATCCAGGGAAGCTCCAGCGGATCGTCCGGATCCCACGGCAGCGGATAGTGCGCGAACACCAGGATGGTGGCGCAGATCACGGCAAAAATGCCGAGTATCACGGTGATCCGTGGTGGGAGCGCGGTCGCCGACAAAAGCACCGGCGCCAGAAACAGGAACGCGAACGGATTCTGCAGTCCGCCGGTCAGGAACAACAGCACCGCAAGCTCGGCGATGTCGAAAGCCAGAAGCCATGCGGCCCGCGTTGGCTCAAGCCGCTGCGTGAGGCTGAAGCGCACGCGCAGCGCCACGTTGAGCCAAGCCGATAGCGCGATTACCGCCATGCAGGCCCAGACCGGCAGCGGGAATTCGGCGACGTAGACGACCACCAGCACCGCGGTGGTCTGGCCGATCACCGCGAGCCATCGCAGACGAAGCAATGTGTCGAGACGCACGTTACGTCGCTGCGGGAGATGGATCTGTTCGGCGGCGTCGTAAAGCATGACTGTATTGTAGTGCAGCATGGGCGGTTCTCAATGTTGCCATCCGCCGCATGGTGAAGGCATTGCAGCTTCGGGACTTGCGCGGGACCGCACGCCGCGTCACATCTGGCGGGTCACTTGTGCCAAGACAAGTGCCGAGACAAGTGCCAAGCCGAGTACCAAGCCGAGTACCAAGACGAGTGCCGGGACAAGTGTCAGGACAATTGCCCATCACCATCGATCGCCTGGTCAAGCGCTACAAGACCGTAAGTGCGGTTGACGGCATTTCGTTCGCGATCGAGGCGGGCACCTGCGCCGCGCTGCTCGGCGGCAACGGCGCCGGCAAGACCACCACCATCTCGACCATCATGGGTCTCGTGGAACCGACCTCGGGACGCGTCACTGTGCTCGGCGCCGACATGCCGCGGGAGCGGCACCGCGTGCTGCATCGCATGAATTTCGAGAGCCCCTACGTCAACATGCCGATGCGGCTCACGGTGCGGCAGAACCTCAATGTGTTCGGCATGCTTTATGGCTGCGAGGATATCGCGGGCCGCATCCGCACCTTGTCGGAAGAATTCGACATGGGTGATTTTCTCGACCGGCCGACAGGCAAGCTGTCGTCAGGACAGAAGACCCGCGTGGCGCTGGCAAAATCGTTGATCAATCAGCCCGAGATTCTTCTGCTCGACGAGCCGACCGCCTCGCTTGATCCCGATACGGCGGACTGGATTCGCGGCCGGCTGGAGCATTATCGCCGCGAGCGCGGCACAACGATCCTGCTTGCCTCGCATAACATGAGCGAGGTCGAGCGTCTGTGTGATCGCGTCATCATGCTCAAGCGCGGCAGGATCGAGGACGACGACACGCCGTCGGGATTGATCGCGCGCTACGGCCGCAGCAATCTCGAAGAGGTGTTTCTCGATATCGCGCGCGGCACCGGCGAAGCGCGGGAGGCCGCGCAATGAAGCTACGGCTTATGAGTACCGCCGGTGCTGTTTGCTCCGCTCACCCTCCCCTGGAGGGGGAGGGGCGGCGCCTCGCGTCAGCGAGGCGTCGGGGTGGGGTGATTTTCTTCGCAAAAAAGTTCACCCCACCCCGACCGCCTTCGCCACAGCGCGTCGAAGACGCGCGCAAACGCGCTTATGGCTACGGCGGTCGACCCTCCCCCTCCAGGGGAGGGTGAAGAGAGGCCGCGTGATGTCGCTTCAATCTCCAACGCGAACACCGAAATATGTCGCGGTTTCGCCGCGCCGTGTGTTCGCAATGGTGCTGCGGCATTGGTATCTGCTCAGCTCGTCGTGGCCGCGGCTTCTCGATCTGATGTACTGGCCCGCGGTGCAGATGCTGATGTGGGGCTTTCTGCAGCTCTACATCTCGCAGAATGCCGGTTCGCCCTTCATGCGGGCTGCAACCACCTTCGTCGGCGCCGTGATGCTGTGGGACGTTTTGTTTCGCGGCCAGCTCGGCTTCTCGATTTCGTTTCTCGAAGAGATGTACGCCCGCAACATGGGCAACCTGATGATGAGCCCGCTGCGGCCGATCGAGTTCGTGCTGGCGCTGATGGTTCAAAGCGTCATTCGGCTGTCGATCGGCATGGTGCCGGTGTCGCTGCTCGCCATCTGGTGGTTCGATTTCAATCTGTGGGCGATGGGGCTCGCGCTCGCGGTGTTCTTCATGAACCTGCTGCTGACCAGCTGGGCGATCGGCATCATCGTGTCGGGCATTTTACTCCGTCACGGGCTTGGCGCCGAGAACATGGCCTGGGGCTTCATGTTCCTGATGCTGCCGTTCACCTGCGTGTACTACCCGGTGTCCGTGCTGCCGTCGTGGCTTCAGACCGTGGCCTGGGTGCTGCCGCCGACTTACGTGTTCGAGGGCATGCGGGCGCTCTTGATCGACCACGTGTTCCGCGCCGATCTGATGCTGCAATCCTTCGCGTTGAATGCCGTGATCTTTGCCATTGGGGTGGCGGTGTTCATGGTGCTGCTGCGGAGCGCGCGCCGAGAGGGCACGCTGCTGCAAGGCGGCGACTAGTTCCCGCCGAGGACATTCTTTTTTTGACCGCCGTTAAGCCTGTTCCCAGGTTGGCAGCGAAAAAACTCAGGAAAAACAAGCTTTTTGCGCGCTCTAATCCTTCGCCAAGACACGTCATATATGTTGACCATGTCATCCATTCGTCACTATGCTGCGTCGCAGCGTGAAGGCCGGGGACTTGAAGGCATGGCTATCGGTGAATTTGGCGGGGCGCCAGAATATGGCGGTCCGATGCTGTCGAGCGGCCTGTACTGGCTGTACGAATCGGGCCATGCGGCGCTCCAGCCGGCACGCGCGTTTGCCGATGTAACCCGGCTCTACTTCAAGAACCCGCTCAATCCATTATCGCATACGACCTTCGGCAAAAGCCTTGCGGCCGGCGCCGAGTTGTTCGAGCGTTCGACGCGGCGCTATGGCAAGCCGGAATGGCGCATCGATTCGGTGATGGTCGGCGGCGAGCGTGCCCCGATTCATATCTCGACGCCGTGGGAGCGGCCGTTCTGCCGGCTCCTGCATTTCGAGCGCATGTTCTGCCACATGCCACGGCGGCCGCAACCCAAGCTTCTGATCGTTGCGCCGATGTCGGGACACTACGCGACATTGCTGCGCGGCACGGTCGAAACGTTCCTCACCAATCACGATGTCTACATCACCGATTGGGTCGACGCCCGCATGGTACCGGTCTCGGAAGGCCGCTTCGACCTCGACGATTACATCGATTACGTCATCAGCATGCTGCATTTCCTCGGTGGCGACACGCACGTGGTTGCGGTGTGTCAGCCGTCCGTCCCGGTGTTCGCGGCGACGGCGCTGATGGAGGCCGACAACGATCCCTATGCGCCGCGCTCGATCACGCTGATGGGCGGTCCGATCGACACGCGCGTCAATTCCACGGCCGTGAACAAGCTCGCCATGGAACGGGGCATCGACTGGTTCCGCAGGAACGTCATCACCAAGGTGCCGTTCCCGCATCCCGGTGTGATGCGTGACGTCTATCCGGGCTTCCTGCAGCTCAACGGCTTCGTCAGCATGAACCTCGATCGCCATCTCGATGCGCATCGCAATCTGTTCATGCATCTCGTGAAGGGCGACGGCGACTCGGCGCAGAAGCATCGCGAGTTCTATGACGAGTATCTCGCCGTCATGGACCTCACTGCGGAGTTCTATCTGCAAACCGTGGACAACGGCTTCATCAGGCACTGCCTGCCGAAAGGCGAGATGACCCATCGCGGACGGCTGGTCGATCCCGGGGCGATCCGCAATGTCGGCCTGCTCACCGTCGAAGGCGAGCACGACGACATCTCCGGCCTCGGCCAGACCGAGGCGGCGCACGAACTCTGCACCAACCTGCCGGCCGACAAGAAACGGCACTACATGCAGCCCGGTGTCGGCCATTATGGCGTGTTCAACGGCTCGCGCTTCCGCGCCGAGGTGGCGCCCCGCATCGCCGACTTCATCATGAGCCTGGAGCGGCCCCAGGCGGCCCGACGGCCGGTCGCGGTGAAGCTCGTAAGCTAAGGCTTTAGCTAGGTTTTTCAGCGAGATATCGCGTTCCCGCGGGGTAATCTGCTATTCTGCCCCCTTGGATTCGGGGTGGTTCCGCCGATGCCGCTGCGTGCCCTGTTCTACCGCCGCCCGAGCGAACCGCAGACCTTCGAGGTCGAGTTCGACCAGGCGAGCTTTGCGGTGCGCGTGCGCCGCCACCGCCAGGCACGGCGCTACACGCTGCGCATCCAGGCCGCCACGCGAGAGGTGATTCTGACCATGCCGCCGCGCGGCAGCCTGCGTGAGGCCAAGGAATTTGCCCAGAAGCACGGCGGTTGGATCGCGGCGCGCATGCATCGCCTGCCACAGGCCGTGCCGTTCGCCGACGGCACCATCGTGCCGCTGCGCGGCGTCGAGCACCGCATCGCGCATCGGTCCGGCGTGCGCGGCACGGTGTGGACCGAAACGCCGAGCCACGGCATGCCGTTGCTTTGCGTCGCGGGCGATGCGCCGCATATCGAACGTCGTGTCGGCGATTATCTGCGGCGCGAGGCCGCCCGCGATCTCGACGCGGCGAGCCGGCGCGCCGCCGATGAACTCGGCGTGGCGATCAGGCGGATTTCGGTGCGCGATCAGTCGAGCCGGTGGGGCTCATGCTCCACGACGGGCGTGCTGTCTTATTCCTGGCGGCTCATTCTGGCGCCGCCGTTCGTGCTGAATTACCTGGCGGTGCATGAGGTGGCGCATCTTCTGGAGATGAACCACTCGGCCCGGTTCTGGCGGCTTGTGAAGCGCGTCTGCGCCGATTCCGACCGCGCCAAAACCTGGCTCGACGTTCATGGCAGCGACTTGCATCGCTACGGCTTGCCGGTCGAGGCTTGCTGAACTTGCAAGCATGACAGCCGGTCCGCCTCGGTGATGGCCATGGCGCGCCACCGTGCTACTGAAATCCTCAAATGCTTCAACCCGGTTCCTTCGCTCTCACCCTGCTGCTTGCCATGCTGACCGGCCTCGGGCCGCTGTCCATGGACATGTATCTTGCCTCGTTGCCGGCGATCGGGCACGCGCTCGACGCGCCGCCGGCGCAGGTGCAGCTCACCATTTCGGTCTATCTGATCGGGTTCGCCTGCGCGCAGGTGTTTCATGGTCCGTTGTCGGATCGCCACGGCAGGCGGCCGGTCCTGCTGGCGACACTTGGCATTTATCTTGTCGCCACGCTTGCCTGCGCGCTGTCGTTCTCCATCGAGACGTTGATCGCTGCGCGTTTCGTTCAGGCGGTCGGCGGCTCGGGTGCTTCAGTGCTGGCCCGCGCCGTGGTCCGCGACATGTTCGAGGGCACGCGCATCGGACGCGAGCTGTCGCGCATGGCCGCGATCATGGCGCTGGCGCCTTTGCTTGCGCCGATGATCGGCGGAGTGCTGCAGACCGTATTCGGCTGGCGTTCGAACTTCATCGCCCTGATCTGCTTCGGAACTGTCGCCTGGGCCATGGTCTGGCTTCTGCTGCCGGAGACGGTGCGTCGCCGCGCACCGGAGCCGGTGTCGGTCGTCTCGATCCTGCGGTCCTACCGGCGCTTCCTCGGCGAGCCGATCTTCGTCATCCATATGGGGATCGCGGCGTGCTGCCTGTGCGGACTGTTCGCGTGGATCTCCAGCGCGGCTTTTGTGCTGCAGGATCTATACGGCTACTCGGCGTTCGCGTTCGGCATCAGCTTCGCGCTGGCTTCGGGGGGCTATCTCGTTGGCACGACCTGCGCGGCCCGTCTGGTCGCGCGCTGGGGAAGCGGGCGGCTGATGGGTGTGGGCTGTGCCGCCATGGCTTCGGGTGGTTTGATCCTTGCTCTGGTGCTTGTCGTTGCGCCGTCGCGTTCGGAATGGCTTGTGGCCGCGGTCTGCATCTATCTGTTCGGCATGGGCTTCAGTCTACCGCAGTCGCAGGCCGGTGCGCTGTTGCCATTTCCGGATCGTGCCGGCGCGGCCTCGTCGCTGCTCGGCTTCGTCACGCTGACCTCGTCTGCGGCGGTCGGCGCCGTGATCGGGCGTGCGCTAGGCGTATCCGCCTGGCCGCCCGCGATCGCGTTGTTGATCGTCGGCGTGCTTTCGTTCGTGTTGTGGTGGCTCAGCCGTGACGTCCGGCGCCACGGCACGCCCGCGCATTGATCGCGCCGATCAGCGCCGGCCCATCAGCCGGTCGATCAGCCAGCCGTCGAGTCCGCTGTCGGCTTCCGGGCGGACTTGGGCTTGCGCCTGCGTTTGCGGCCGAACTTGCGCTTCGGCGTCGGACAGCGGCGCTGGCGGCTGCGCATTCCACGGCGGCGTGAAGCCTGCGGTCATGAAGCCGCCCGAGGAGACTCCTGGCAGAGCCGCGACCGGCACGCCCTGATGCGCGCTCCGCATGAAGCGGCTCCAGATCTCGACCGGCAGCCCGCCGCCGGTGGTCTTCTTGGTCGGCGATGAATCGTCGTTGCCGAGCCAGACGCCCGCGACGAGGTGGCCGGTGTAGCCGATGAACCAGGCGTCGCGGAATTCCTGCGACGTGCCGGTCTTGCCGGCAGCCGGCCAGCCAGGCAATTCCGCTTTGTGCGCGGTGCCGGTGAGCAATGTCTCCTGCAGCATTGAGTTCATCATCGAAACGATGCGCGGCTCGATGATCCGGCCGAGGCGGTCGGGCTTGCGGTCATAGAGCAGCTTGCCGCCTGCCGTGCGCACCCGCCTGATCACGTGGGGCGAGACCGCCATGCCGCCGTTGGCGAGGGGCGCATAGGCGCCGACCATTTCGAGCACTGAGACTTCCGACGTGCCGAGCGCGATCGAGGCGTTGGGCTCGAGTTTGGAGGCGATGCCGAGCCGGTGCGCAGTGCGCACCACTGCGGTCGGACCGAATTCCATCGTCAGCCGCACCGACACGGTGTTGAGCGACATCGACAGCGCCTTGGTCAGCGTGACCGGGCCGAAGTATTGGTGCGTGTAGTTCTCCGGGTGCCAGCCCTTGATCGCGATCGGCTTGTCCTCGCGCACCGTGTCCGGCGTCAGCCCGCGTTCGAGCGCGGTGAGATAGACGAACGGCTTGAATGACGAACCCGGCTGGCGCTTGGCCGCCACAGCGCGGTTGAACTGGCTCTCGGCGTAGTTTCGGCCGCCGACCAGCGCCCGCACGGCGCCATCGGGCGTCATCGCCACGATCGCGCCCTGGCCGACGCCGGCCTTGACGCCATTCTTGTTGAGCTCGTCGACCAGCGCGGTCTCGGCTGCGGTCTGCATCGCCGGATCAATCGTGGCCTCGACCACGATGTCCTGATCGACGCGGCCGACCACGTCGTCGAGCACATCCATGATCCAGTCGGCCGCATAGCCGAGCGAGCCCGCGCCCGGCGGCCGCTCCGCATGGGCCGGCTCGATCAGCGCAACCTTCGCGGCATCGTCGTTGATGAACTTCATGTCCACCATGGCGGCGAGCACGAGCTGGGCGCGCTTCTCGGCGCCATTCGGGTTGCGGCTCGGCGCAAGGCGCGACGGCGAGCGCACGAGGCCTGCGAGCATCGCAGCCTCGGCGACGGTGAGCTTCTGCGCCGGCTTGTTGAAATAGCGCGCCGCGGCGGCCTCGACGCCATAAGCGCCGGCGCCGAAATAGACGCGGTTCAAGTACATGTCGAGGATCTGCGCCTTGCTGAACTTGTGTTCGAGCCAGAGCGCGAGGCCGACCTCCTGCACCTTGCGGGTGAGGGTGCGGTCCTGGGTCAGGAACAGGTTCTTGGCGAGTTGCTGCGTGATGGTCGAGCCGCCTTGCGACACGCCACGGCGCAGCACGTTAGCGGCGAGAGCGCGGATGATGCCGATCGGGTCGACGCCGTAGTGCGAATAGAACCGGCGATCTTCGATGGCGATGAAGGCCTGCGGCACGTACCGTGGAAGGTCCTTCAGCGGCACCACGCCGCCGCCCATGTTGCCGCGGGTGGCAAGCACCTGCCCGGTGGCGTCGACGATCTTGATGGTCGGCGGGCGCTTGGGGATTTCCAGCGATTGGATCGGCGGCAGGTGGGCTCCGATCCAGATGGTCACGCCAATGGCGGCAATCACCATCCAGAGGCCACCGACCGCGCCCCAATAGGCGGCCCGTCCGATCAGGGCCCCCCAGCTTCGGCCGCCGCCTCCGCTGCCGCTACTTGAGGCGCGCTTGCGCTTTGACTTTGGCTTGGCTTTGGGGCGGGGCGCCGGCTTGTCGGAGGACGCGGATTTGTTGCGGCGCGGCGCCGTGTCATCGGCGTCGAGCTCGACCGAGGGGGCCGCGTTAAAGACGGGCTCCCGTCGTTCTTTGCCCTTGGGCGCACCCATTTTGGTCCCGAACCGTCCCCGCGGCCCCGTCCCACGGAGCGCACCCGCACGTTACGGCGGGCGCTTTAAGGTGCGGTTAAGCGCATTTGGCCGACGGCCCGTAACCCCAGGCAGTGACTGGATTTGCGGGCACTGCAGCACTGTTGAGTGTTGCCCCGGCGCTATATCCAAACATGGCTTTTTTGTGCATCATACCCGCGTACCGGGGGATCCGGTGAAACACACAAGCCTGGGGAATCTCATGCGTAAAGCTGCACTACTCGCAGCAGTCATGCTGGCTGCTACGTTCGCGACCACGACCACTCAAGCCGCTGCCAAGAAGGATCCGGCGGCCGCGGCCCAGCAGAACACCGAAAACTTCATGAAGGCGGCGACCAACCCGTACGAGGCGACGTCGAAGCCGGCCGCGAAGGCGAAGAAGCACGTCGCGATGAAGAAGAAGAAGGGCAAGAAGAAGAAAGCCTAACTCTTCTCGTCGTACACGCCTTCTCCCGAACAAGCCTGAGCGCTGGTGTAAGAGAAAGCTGCACGACAAATCAAATGGAGTCGGCGTTCGGTGCTTCGGCACACAAACGTCGGCTCCATTTTTCTTTGGCGGGATGGTTATGCCGGCGGTGCGAGCAATTGCATCAGCGAGCGCTTGATCGCCATCTCCCGGGTCGGCGAGGCGATCTTCGCGCCGAGCAGATCGGTGACATAGAACACGTCGACGACGCGCTCGCCGAACGTCGCGACGTGCGCCGAGGTGATGTTGAGGCTCAGCTTCGAGAGCGTCGCAGTGAGCTCGTAAAGCAGTCCGGGCCGGTCGAGGCCCGTCACCTCGATCACGGTGTAGCGGTTGGACCATTGGTTGTTGATGGTCACCTCGGGCTCGACCGCGAAGGCCTTGAACCGGCCCTTGCTTGCGGAGCGCCGCGCCACCACCTCGGGCAACTTCAGCGTGCCGCTCAGGGCCTTCTCGATGGTTTCGCCGATGCGTGCGGCGCGCCGCTGTTCGTCCTCGTCCTGCTCGAACTCGCGGGACACCGCGATGGTGTCGAGCACGCGGCCGTCGGTGGTGGTGAAAATCTGCGCGTCGACGATGTTGGCGCCCGTCGCGGCGCAGGCACCGGCGAGCGTCGACAACAGCCACGGATGATCGGGCGCCAGCACCGTGATCTCGGTCGCGCCACGCCCGGATTCGAGCGTGAAGCTCGTCGCCGTCGATTTGTTGGCGCTTTCGGCCTCGTGGACGAAGCGCGCGTGCTCGACGCGATGCGGTAGATCGACCTTCAGCCAGTAGGCCGGATAGTGCCGGGCCAGATAAGCGTCCATCCGTTCGGCCGGCCAGTCCTTGAGCTCGGCGCGGAGTTCGTTCTGCGCCATGGCGACGCGCTGGGCGCGGTTAACCTCGGAGAAACCGCCGGTCAGGACGGGCTCGGTCTCATAGTAAAGCGTGCGCAGGAGCTGCGCTTTCCAGCCGTTCCATACGCCGGGGCCGACCGCACGGATATCGACGGTGGTCAGGATGGTGAGCAGCTTCATGCGCTCCAGCGATTGCACCACCGCGGCAAAATTCTCGATGGTCTTTCTGTCCGACAGGTCGCGCGATTGCGCCACCGTCGACATCGTCAGGTGCTGCTCGACCAGCCACGCCACCGTCTCGGTGTCGGCGGGCGACAGCCCGATCCGCGGGCAGAACACGCGGGCGATGCGCGCGCCGGCGATCGAATGGTCCTCGATGCGGCCTTTGGCGATGTCGTGCAGGAACAGCGCCACATAGAGCAGCGTGCGGTGCTCCGGCACGATCTTCTTCATCAGGTCGCTGGCCAGCGGGAATTCCTCGCTGCCGCGCTCGATCTCGGCGAGGATCCCGATGCATCGGAGCAGGTGCTCGTCCACCGTATAGTGGTGGTACATGTTGAACTGCATCATCGCGACGATGCGGCCGAAGGCGCGAACGAAGCGGCCGAGCACGCCGGTTTCGTTCATCCGGCGCAGGATGATCTCCGCGTCGTGCGACGTGAGAATTTCCAGGAACAACCGGTTGGCTTCGGGATCCTGCCGCAGCTTGTGATCGATCAGCCGCAGCGACTTGGTGGCCGCCCGCATGGCGTCCGGATGCAGCACCAGATTGTGCTTCTGTGCGAGCCAGAACATCCGGAGCAGATTGAGCGGATCGCGCGCGAAAACCTCCGGCCCTGCGATGGTGAGGCGGTTGTTGTCGTCGAAGAAATCCTCGCTGTCGGGGAGAGCTCTCCGCCCATGCGGCCGGAACCGCGCCATCATCCGGCTCAGCACCGGCGCGGGCTTCGTCTGGCGATCTTCCAGCGTGGTGCACAAGATCGCCGTGAGATCGCCGACGTCCTTGGCGACCAGGAAGTAGTGCTTCATGAAGCGCTCGACATCCTTCATGCCTGGGTGCTCGGTGTAACCGAGCCGCACCGCGATCTCGCGCTGGATGTCGAATGACAGCCGCTCCTCGGCGCGGCCGGCGACGAAATGCATGTTGCAGCGGACCGACCAGAGGAAATCCTCGCAGCGGCGGAACACCCGCAGCTCCTCGGCGTCGAACACGCCGCGATCGACCAGCTCGCCGACGTCCTGGACGCGGTAGACGTATTTCGCGATCCAGAACAACGTGTGTAGATCGCGCAGGCCGCCCTTGCCGTCCTTGACGTTGGGCTCGACCAGATAGCGCGACTGGCCGCCGCGGCGGTGGCGCTCCTCGCGTTCGGCGAGCTTGGCGGCGACAAACTCAGGCCCGGTGCCTTGCACCACCTGCTTGTCGAAACGCGTTGCAAGTTCGTCGAACAATTTCTTGTCGCCGAGCAGGAAGCGAGCTTCGAGCAGTGCGGTGCGGATCGTCATGTCCGCTTTGGCCTGCTTGATGCACTCGTCGACCGAGCGCGTGGCGTGGCCGACCTTCAGCCCCAGGTCCCAGAGACAATAGAGAATCGCCTCGGCAACCGACTCACCCCAGGCGGTCTGTTTGTAAGGCAGCAGGAACAGGAGATCGATGTCGGAGCCCGGCGCCATGAGGCCGCGGCCGTAGCCGCCGGTCGCCACGATCGCCATCCGCTCCGCTTCGGCCGGATTTTCCGACGGATAGAGATTCTTGACGACGAACTCGAACAGCACAGCGATGATGTCGTCCGTCATCGCGCAGAGCCGCTCGGCGCAGCGGCCGCCCTGGCGATCCTTGAGCAGCAATTTCTCGGCGTGCGCGCGGCCCTCGGCCAGCACCGTCTTCAGCCGCTGCGTCACGGCACGCCGCAGCTCCTGCTCGGAACCGGTGTGGTCCTTCGCGAGCTTCGCTAGTTCGGCGTCGAGTTCGCGCTTTTCAAACGGCCGGTCGAGGCGAGCCGTCGGTTTTTCCAAGGTGAGCATGCCAGTATCCGGCATAGCGTAAGCGGACGCCGCCTGTCACGGCGGGACGCAGCATCTTGGGAAACGGATTCGGCTTCTCAGCCAAGGGCGGACAGCCAGGCGCGGCTTTCGCGCTTTCGATTCCGATGATTTTCTTATGTAATATCAATATATTAAATGAGGTTAGATCAATGGCGCTTATTTGAGCAATTTGCGCGCCGGCATCGAACCCAGACGGACGCTGTAGTGATCGAGAGTTTCACTCTGTAGGCTCCGGCGATCGTGACCGGACGCCGAGCCGATCCGGCCCGACAGGGAGGACTTCCGATGCGCAGCTTCCAGGTCTGCCAGTGCGGCGAGCCGCTGCAATGCAACGAGATGCCTGATCCCAAGCCTGCCGGGACGGAGGTTCTGCTGAAGGTTCTGGCCGCGGGCGTCTGCCACAGCGATCTGCATCTCTCCGACGGCTATTTCGATCTCGGCGGCGGCAAGAAACTCAGCATCGTGGAGCGCGGCATGAAGATGCCGGTCACGCTCGGTCACGAGAATGTCGGCGAGGTGGTCGCCGTCGGTCCTGATGCACGCGGCGTGAAAATTGGCGACTGGCGGTTGGTCGATCCGTGGATGGGCTGTGGCGAATGCCCGGTCTGCAAGCGGGGCGACGAGCAGCTTTGCACCAAGCCCAGCAGCATCGGCGTGTTCAGGAATGGCGGCTACAGCACGCATCTGATTGTGCCGCACCCGCGCTATCTGTTCGATATCGGCAACATCCCGCCGGAGCGAGCCGCGCCGCTCGCCTGCTCGGGCGTGACGACCTACAGCGCGCTGAAGAAGATCGGGCCGACCTTCACAACCGATCCGGTGGTGATCATCGGCGCCGGCGGACTCGGTCTCATGGGCCTCGCCTTGCACAAGGCTATGGGCGGGCACAGCGCGGTGGTGGTCGATATCGATCCGGCGAAGCGCGATGCCGCGAAGAAGGCCGGCGCGGTGGCCGTGATCGACGGCGCGGCGCCCGACGCCGCCAAGCAGATCATTGCCGCGACGGGCGGCGGCGCCTGGGCAGTGATCGACCTGGTTGGCTCGGCCGCGACGGCCAAGCTCGGCCTCGACAGCCTTTGCAAGGCCGGCAAGCTCATTCTCGTCGGACTCTACGGCGGCGAGATCACACTGTCGCTGCCGCCGTTCCCGATGAAGGCGATCACGATTCAGGGTTCCTACACCGGAAGCCTCACCGAGACCGCGGAGCTGATCGACCTTGTCAAACGCACGGGCTTGCCGTCCGTGCCGGTCGCAACCCGGCCGCTCGACGACGTCAACGCCGTCTTGAGCGAGTTGCGGGCCGGAAAAGTGGTCGGCCGGGTCGTGCTGACGCCGGCCGCCCGCTGAAGCTCACCGGGCGCTGCTGCGTGGCGTAGCAGACCATCGCCATCGGCCCGCTGGCCGACATTCCGCTTCGGTGCGTGTGATATCAGCATAAATCATAGCGCTTGCATCTTGGTCGGGCTTGTCCCGGCCATTGGTGCCTTTAAAGCTGGGGCATGTCTCCCGATCTGCTGTTCTGGTTCGCGCTCGTTCTGAAAATGGCTGTCACCGCGGGTTTCGTGGTCGGCGCCGCGATGGTCGCCGAGCGCGCCGGGCCTGCGATCGGTGCGCTGGTCGCGACCTTGCCGGTCGCCGCGGGGCCGGCCTACGTCTTCGTTGCCCTTGACCACAACTCGGCATTCATCTCGGCCAGCGCCATCGGCAGCATTGCCGCGCACGCTGCAACGGCGGTGTTCTCGTTGGTGTTCGTTGTCCTGGCACAGCGTTTCGGCACCTTGATCAGCGTCGGCAGCGCGGTGGCGAGCTGGTTTGTCGTCGCGTTTCTGTTGCGGTTGGTGCCCTGGACCTTCACGACGGTGGCTCTCGCAAACCTGGCGATCTTTGGCGCCTGCATCCCCATCACCAATCGCTATCGCCACGCCAAGATGCCGCTGATCGTTCGCAAATGGTACGACGTGCTGGTGCGAGCCGTGATGGTGGCGTGCTTGGTCGCTGCGGTGGTCGGCTTGAGCGGCCGCGTCGGGCCGCTCGTCACGGGATTGCTTGCCGTCTATCCGATCGTGATGACCAGCCTGATGCTGATCTTCCAGCCGCGTGTCGGTGGACCCGCGACTGCGGCGCTGATCGCCAATTCCATGTGGGGCCTGGTCGGCTTCAGCGCCTGTCTGTTCACGGTGCATCTTGCGACCGGGCCGCTCGGCACCTGGGCCGGGCTGGTGCTGTCGCTCGTGGTGTCGGTGGTCTGGAACATCGCGCTCTACGCGCTGCGCCGTCGCGCGTTGCTGCGGCGCTGAGCTCCTTTATGACGGCCGCGCCGGCCCCTCGCGCAAGCGCGCTCGGCGGCGCGGCTATTCGACTTTGATATCGTTCTCGCGGATCACCTTCGACCACTTCTGTGTCTCGGCCTGGATGAAGGCTTCGAACGCCTCCGGCGACATCGCAAGCGACTGGAACATCTGCGGCGCCAGGAATTTCTCGTCAAAGGCCGGATCGCTGAAAACCTTGCGGGCTTCGTCGTTGAGCTTCATCACGACCTCGCGCGGCGTGCCGGCCGGTGCAAACAGGCCGAACCATGTGGTCGATTCGTAGCCCGGCAATCCGGTTTCGGCCACGGTCGGAATGTCCGGGATCGGGGCCAGTCGCTTTTCGCTGCCGATGCCGAGGATCTTGAGCTGACCGGCCCGGTACGGCGGCAAGGCAAGGCTGATGCTCACCGACATCAAGCCGATGTGGCCGGCGATCAGATCGTTGAGTGCCGGCGCCGCACCGCGATAGTGCACCGCGTTGAGCTTGACGCCGGAGAGATTCTTGAAGAGCTCGATATTCATATGCGGTGCTGAGCCGATGCCGGCGGTGCCGAAGTTCAGTTCGCCGGGCTTCTGCTTGGCGAGCTCGATCAGCTCCTTGGCGTTGTTGACCGGCAGCGATTTGCTGGCGAGCAGCGCCTGATTGATGCGGACCAGGCCCGTCACAGGCACGAAATCGGTTTTCTCGTCGTAGGGCAGTTTGCCCTTGGGATAGATCGCCGGGTTGATCGTGAAGGTGCCGGCCTCGGCCACCATCAGCGTGTGACCATCCGGCGCTGCCTTCGCCACAGCGCTGGCGCCCGTGACGTGGGCAGCGCCGCCCTTGTTCTCGACGATGACCTGCTGGCCCCAGTCCTCCGAGAGCTTTTGGCCGAAGGCGCGCGCCACCACGTCGGTGACGCCGCCGGCTGCGGCCGTAACGACGAGCGTGATCGGGCGCGAAGGATAGGTTTGCGCTTGTGCTTGCGCGGCGACAAGGAAGCCGGTCAACGATAATAGCGCGCCCATAGTTTTCATCGCACGTCCTCTCCCGAACGCCGCCATGCTGCGGCTCTTTAGTCGATGTGCACCTTGGCCTCGTGCACCACTTTCGACCATTTCTGTGTGTCGGCCTTGATGAAGGCTTCGAACTCCTCCGGCGTGCCGATCAGCGACTGGAACATCTGCGGCGCCATGAATTTCTCGTCAAACGCCGGATCGCTGAAGACCTTCCGCGCCTCGGCGTTGACCTTCATCACCACGTCGCGCGGCGTGCCGGCCGGCGCGAACAGGCCGAACCAGGTGACAGCCTCGTAGCCCGGCAACCCGGTTTCGGCGATGGTTGGAACGTCGGGGAGCCGCTTGAGCCGCTTCTCGCTGCCGATGCCGAGGATCTTGATCTGGCCGGCCTGCCAGGGCCCAACCGCGAGGCTCACGCTGATCGACATCACGTCGACGTGGCCCGCGATCAGGTCGTTGAGCGCCGGTGTCCCGCCGCGATAGTGCACCGGCGTGAGATTGACGCCGGCCATGGTCTTGAACAGTTCGATGTTCATGTGCAGCGCTGAGCCGATGCCGGCGGTGGCGTAGTTCAATGCGCCGGGCTTTTGCTTCGCGAGCGCGATCAGCTCCGCGGCGTTGTTGACCGGCAGCGATTTGCTCGCCAGCAGCCCCTGGTTGACGCGGACGAGCCCCGTGATCGGCGCGAAATCGGTCTTCTCGTCATAGGGCAGCCGGCCCTTCGGAAAGATCAGCGGGTTGATGGCGAACGCACCGGCCTCGGCCACCATCAACGTGTGACCGTCCGCCGCTGCCCTGGCGACGGTGCTCAGCCCGGCCACGTGGGCAGAGCCGCCCTTGTTCTCGACGATGACCTGCTGGCTCCAGTCCTCGGCCATCTGCTGGGCGAAGGCGCGGGCCACCACGTCGGTCACGCCGCCGGCCGGCGCCGTGACAACGATCGTGATCGGGCGGGACGGATAGGACTGCGCTTGCACAGATGTTGCCGCGAGAACGCCAACGAGCGCTGCAAGCGCCGTAAGATGTCTCATGGCACCTCCTCCCGGCCGCGATTTATCGCGGCTCTTTTTCAATCGATCTGTAGCTTGGCATCGCCGACCACCTTCGACCACTTCGCCGCCTCGCTGCGCAGATAGGCGCTGAAGCCTTCCAGCGAGCCGGGCACCGGCTGCACCACTTGCGGCTCAAGAAATCTGGCACGGAACTCGGCGTCGTTGATCACCTTCTGCACGTCGGAATTGACCCTGGCGATCACCTCCGGCGGGGTTCCGGATCGCGCGAACAACCCGAATGCCACGCTGGCGTCATAGCCGGGCACGGTTTCGGCGATGGTCGGCACATCTGCGAACTGTGCCACGCGCTGCAAGCTGCCGAAGCCCAGCATGCCGAGCTTGCCGGCCTTCACGGTCGGCAGCGCAATCGAGGGACCCATGATGATCATATCGATATGACCGCCGATGACGTCGTTCAGCGCCGGGCTTGCGCCGCGGTAGTGGACGGCCGTGAACTTCGCGCCGGTCATCGTCTCAAGCAGCAGCGCACCCATATGCGGCGCCGTGCCGAGGCCTGCGGTCCCGTAGCTGATGGTGCTGGGCTTGTCTTTCGCGAGCTTGAGCAGCTCTTCGACCGACTTCGCCGGCACCGCGGGATTGACCAGCAGCGCCATCGGGATCGACGCGAAGCCCGCGACCGGGATGAAATCGGTGGTCGCGTCATAGGCGAGCCGGCCTGGAGAATGAAGGAACGGCTGGATCGTGAACATGCCGGTTTCGGTCGCGAGCAGCGTGTAGCCGTCCGGCGCTGCGGCCTTCACCGCCGTGGCGGCGAAGCTGTGTCCCGCACCGCCGCGGTTCTCGATGACGACAGGCTGGCTCCAGAGCTGGGACAGCTTCTGGCTGACGCCGCGCGTCAGCACGTCAGTCAGTCCGCCGGCTGCCGATGTGACGACGATGGTGACGGTGCGATTGGGATAGGGCTGAGCCGAGGCCAAGCCGTTGCTTGAAATGCCGAAGAAAAGCCCAAACAGCGCGGCGCCCGCGCGGAGCATGATCCTCATGGCGTTCCTCAAGAGTCTTTAGTTCGCGGTGATGCCCCGCGTTTGTGGCTGTCAGCCTAACACGCGATGCCAAAAGCGCGTCTAGGCTTTGGTCTGGGATTTTTGCTTGAGTGCGTAGAGCGCCTCAAGCGCCTCGCGCGGCGACATTTCGTCCGGGTTGAGCGCTTGCAGCGCGCCGACCAGCGCTTCGAGAGCGCTCTGATGCGGATCGGGCGCCACGGGCTTCGCTTGTGCGGCAAACAGCGGCAGGTCCTCGAAGCCGCGCGGCGTGGCGCGGTCCTCGGCTTCGAGCATCGCCAACACCACCTTGGCGCGCTCGATCACGCTGGCCGGGAGGCCGGCGAGCTTCGCCACCTGGATGCCGTAGGAGCGATCCGCGGCGCCGGGCACCACCTCGTGCAGGAACACCACGTCGCCCTGCCATTCCTTCACCCGCACCGTGGCGTTGTGCAGTCGCGGCAGCTTGGTCGAGAGCACTGTGAGCTCATGGAAATGCGTCGCGAACAGCGCACGGCTGCGGTTCTGCTCGTGCAGATGCTCGATCGCGGCCCAGGCGATCGAGAGACCGTCAAAGGTTGCGGTGCCGCGGCCGATCTCGTCCAGGATCACCAGCGACTGCGGCGTCGCCTGATTGAGGATGCTTGCGGTCTCCACCATCTCGACCATGAAGGTCGAGCGGCCGCGGGCGAGATCGTCGGCGGCGCCGACGCGCGAGAACAGCCGGTCGACGACGCCGATCTTGGCGTGTCTCGCCGGTACGAAACTGCCCATCTGGGCCAGCACGACGATCAGTGCGTTCTGGCGCAGGAAGGTCGACTTGCCGGCCATGTTGGGTCCGGTCATCAGCCAGATGCGGCCAGATTTGCCGCCGCCCGGCGGCGACAGATCGCAGTCGTTGGCGACAAACGGCGTTTCGATCGATTGCTCGACCACCACGTGACGGCCGCCTTCGATGATGAAATCCAGCGAGCGGTCCACGTCCGGCCGCACGTATTGCCGCTCGACGGAAAGTGCTGCGAGCGAGCTCGCCACGTCCAGCGTCGAGAGCGCATCGGCAGCGGCCTTGATCGCTTCGCTTGCCGCGATCACCGCTGCGGTGAGCCGCTCGAAAATCTCCAGCTCGAGATTGAGTGCGCGGTCGGCGGCATTGGCGATCTTCGCCTCCAACTCGCCGAGCTCGGTGGTGGTGAAACGCACCTGGCCGGCCAGCGTCTGCCGATGGATGAAGGTCGCGTTCAGCGGCGCGCTCATCAGCTTTTCGCCGTGCTGGGCCGTGACGTCGACGAAGTAACCCAGCACGTTGTTGTGCTTGATCTTGAGCGATTTCACGCCGCTGTCGTCGGCGTAACGGGCCTGAAGCCCTGCGATCACCTTGCGGGATTCGTCGCGCAGCGCGCGGGCCTCGTCGAGTGCGGCGAGGCAGCCTTCGCGCACGAAGCCGCCGTCGCGCTTGAACAATGGCAGTTCATCGGCGAGCGATTTGGTGAGTTCCTGTGCCAGCGCCGGATCGGGACGGCGCAGCGAGACCATCGCCTGCGCGATCTCGTCGGGTTTTTCGGCCAGGGCTTCGAGCCGCTTGGCGAGGTATGCCGCGGCCTCGATGCCGTCGCGGATCGCGGCCAGATCGCGCGGTCCGCCACGGCCGACCACGAGGCGGGAAAGGGCGCGGGAAAGGTCGGGCGCAGCGCCGAGATGCTGCCGGGTTTCCTGCCGCGCCAGCGCATCGGCGCAGAACACCGCGATGCTGTCGAGGCGCCGGTTGATCTCGTCCGGATCGGTCAGCGGCGCGGCGAGCCGCTGCGCGAGCAGCCGCGAGCCCGCCGCGGTCACGGTGCGGTCGATCGCGGCCAGAAGCGAACCGCGTCGCTCGCCGCCGAGCGTGCGGGTCAGCTCCAGATTGGCCCGCGTCGCCTGATCGATCGACAACGTCGCGCCCTGGGCCTCGCGCACCGGCGGCGACAGCGGCGGCCGCTTGCCGAGTTGCGTCCGCTCCACGTAGGTGACGCAGGCTGCAGCGGCCGTGAGCTCCAGCCGCGTCAGCGTGCCGAAGGCATCGGTGGTCGCGACCGCGAAATAGTCCGACAGCCGCCGCTCGGCGGTCGCGCTATCGAACACGTCGCGGGTGAGCGGGGTCACCGCCGGCAGCGTGCGCAGGTACGGCGCAAGCTCGGCGTCGCTGTAGAGCGCGTCGGAGACGATGATCTCGGAGGGCTCGAGCCGCGCGATCTCGGCCGCGAGCCCCACGCGGTCGCATTCGGCGATCCGGAACTCGCCGGTCGAGATGTCGATCCAGCCGAGCGCAAAGCGTGCGTCGGCCGCATCGGAGGAGACGCGGGCGCGCACGACGGCCAGAAGGTAGTTGTTGCGCCGCGCATCGAGCAGCGTGTCTTCGGTGAGCGTGCCGGCGGTGACGAGGCGGATGACGTTCCGTCGCACGATGCTCTTGCCGCCGCGCTTCTTTGCTTCAGCCGGGTCTTCAAGCTGCTCGCAGACCGCCACGCGATGGCCCTGCGCGATCAGCCGATGTAGGTATTCGTCGGCGCGGTGCACCGGTACGCCGCACATCGGAATGTCCTGGCCGAGATGCTTGCCGCGCTTGGTGAGGACGATGCCGAGCGCACGGCTTGCGATCTCGGCGTCTTCGAAGAACAGCTCGTAGAAGTCGCCCATCCGGTAGAACAGCAGGCTGCCCGGATTGGCGCTCTTGATCTCGAGATATTGCTCCATGACCGGCGACGGCCGCGCCGCGGGTTCCTGCGCGGCGGTCTCGTCAGGCGGCAGATTTCGAGCAGCGTCCATGGGGCCGGACCGTAGCAGAGGGCGGGGGCGGATTCACGGTTGGGCACTCCGCAACAGCGCCGGCTGTGGACTTTTCCCGCCTCTCGTGCGGTCCGAAAGCCAATGCTAGCTTCGCGTTCCAAACAGATCCGGGATGGAGGAAACGAGATGCCCCGCATTAAACTAATCGACCGCGCCAACATGAACGCCGAGCAGGCGCGGGTCTACGACGCCGCCAAGGCTGCCGGGGGGCCGTTGGGCGGGCCGTACTACGCCTATATCCGATTACCGAAGCTGTTCGAGGCGGCGCAGAATCTGCGAAACGCACTGGGGTCGGGACCGTTGTCGCGTCGCGAGCAGCAGATCGTCAACATCACGGTGGCGCGGCACTGGGGCGCCCGGTATCCGTGGTTCGCCCAGGTGGAAGTCTCTCTCAAGGTCGGGCTCTCCAAGGCGGTGATCGAGGCGATCAACGCGCGGAAAGAACCTGAGCTGGCCGATCCGCGCGAAAAGATGTGCTTCGTCGTGGCGCGCGAAGCGCTCGCCAACAAGGGACTGAGCGCCGAGACCTACGCTGCCGCCGAGAAGGCGTTGGGTGAGGAAAGTCTGGTGGCAGCGGTCGCAACGACCGGCAGCTTCTCGATGACCTGCATGACGGCGATATCGTTCGGAGTCGAGCCGCCGGCGGTGAATCCGATCCCGCTCGCGGAATAGTCCAGTGTGGATGGCCGTTGCTCATGTTAAAGCGGTGGCGCAACGGCTCTTTTCACCTCTCCCGTGGGGAGAGGTCGCCGCACCACAAGCGCGAGTACGCGCGTCTTCAACGCGCTATGGTGCGGCGGGTGAGGGCGTAAGGTCTATCGAGAGAGCGAGGCCCGCTCACCCCGACCCTCTCCCCGCTGGGGAGAGGGAGTTCACCGCCGCTGTTGCAACAGAAGCGGCACTATTTGAGCTTCATCAAATCAGACTCTACGCGGCGCGCTTTCGCGCCGCGACGGCCTCGCCGAACGCGTTGAACAGCGCCCGATTCACCGGATTGCTCTGCGGATCGTATTCGGCGTGCCACTGCACGCCGAGCGCGAAGCCTGGAGCATCAGCGATCCGGATCGCCTCGATGGTGCCGTCATCGGCCACGCCTTCGACGACGATGCGCTGGCCCGGATCGAGGATGCCTTGTCCGTGCAGTGAATTGACCCGGATCGTCTTGCAGCCGAGCAGCGTCGTGAATGCGCCGTCTGCCACGAGGTGCACGTCGTGACGGTCGCCGAAGATGACATCGAGATCAGGGTGGATTTCGCCGCTTTCCAGCCGCGGCATGCGGTGGTTTGCGCGGCCGGGCAATTCGCGGATCTCCGGATGCAGCGAGCCACCGAAGGCCACGTTCATCTCCTGCAAGCCCCGGCAGATGCCGAACAGCGGCACGCCGCGCTCGACGCAAATGCGGATCAATGCCAGCGCCAGCGCATCGCGCTTGAGATCGTAGGGTTCGTATCGGGGATGCGGCTCGGTGCCGAAATGGGTCGGATGGACGTTGGCGCGGCCGCCGGTCAGCAGCACGCCATCGACTGTTTCCAGCAGCGCGTCGGCGTCGGTGATGTCCGGAGCGCCGGCAAACATCACCGGCAAGGCGTTGGTGCTTTCCGCGACGGCGCGGAGAATTCGCTCGCTGACGAGTTGGGCCGGAAAGCGTTGTTCGACCAGGTGTGCGTTGCCGATCACGCCGATGACGGGCCGCTTCATGTTCTGACTTTCAGAGGTCGTTCGTCAGGCTCCCGAGAGCCTGCAGACTACACTGAAAAACAGACGGCCGGTGCAAGCCCGGCCGTCTGGCATTCCTGATATGCGGTAGAGGTCACTTCACCAGCGTTCGGCCGGTGATCTCCTCGAGGTTGCCGTACATGATCGCCTTGCGCTTCTTCTTCGACATGTCGATGCTGTCGAGGATCTTCAGCGTCTCGCGGATGTAGTAGGTGCCCTTTTCGGGGTCGAACGGGCAGTCCGACGCGAACACGATCTTCTCGGTCGGGTAGAAGGCGAGGCCGCACTCGGTCGCGGGCTTGCCGCCGAACACAGCAGTATCGGTGTAGAAGTTTTCCTTGAAGTAGTTCAGCGGCCGCTTCTTCAGCGACTTCTTCAGCTTCTGATAGTCCTCGTCCGAGGTGCGGGCGCCGATCTGGTCCCAGCCCGGACCGATGCGGCCTTCGAGCATAGGCACGATGCCGCCCATGTGGTGGGTGATGATCTTCAGCTTCGGATACTTGTCGAGGATCTTGGAGAACACGAGCCGCGACATCGCCGCCGCGGTCTCATAGGACCAGCCGAGCGTCCACCAGATCTCGTATTTCGACTTGGTCTCGGAGGCATAGTCCGAGAATGCCGCCGTGCGCGACGGATGCATCCAGATCGGCGTCTCGGTCTTGTTCATCGCCTTCCAGAACGGATCGAAGTCCGGATGGTCGATCGGCTTGCCGGCGACGTTGGTGTAAATCTGCACGCCGAGCGCGCCCATCTTCATGGCGCGGGCAGCCTCGCGGACGCCGCAGTCCGGCGCCGCCATCGGGGCCTGCGCCACCCAGCCCGGGAAGTGGTCGGGGTGCTGCGCGCAGAGCTCGGCGAAGCCGTCATTGACAATCTTGGCGTATTCCTCGGTCTCCTTGCCGTTCTTGGTCATCAGTTCGAACGGCGGCATCGGATAGGACAGGACCTGGGCGTAGTCCTTGAACTTGTCGACCACCTTGAGGCGGACGTTGACGTCGTAGATCGACGGCACGCCCATCATGCGCTTGCCGATGTCTTTGTGGCTGCCCGCGGACATCACTTCTTTGTAGAAGCGCGTCGGAATGAAATGGGTATAGGCGTCAACTCGCATCATGTGGGTGATTCCTCCAAGGAACGATCGGCGTTTTGTTTATAGGGGCGGTGGATTTTGTCGAGGGGGATGTTGGCATGGGGCCAATCGGCGCGGTCTGGATGCGGTGCAGCGTGCAGCCCTGAGCGTGCCTTTGTGCGCCATGGCGGAACGATGCACCGCTGACCGGGACACGCGGCCTGCTGCGGTGGGCAGAAGGCAGGGCGCGGCGCCACGCCGGATCACATGTGCGACGGCAGCCAGAGCGCGATGATCGGGAACGTGATCAGGATCACGAGGCGCAGCAGGTCAGTGAGGATGAAGGGGATGACCCCGTAAAAGATCGTCGAAAAATTGATATCGCCGATCACGCTCTTGATCACGAACACGATCATGCCGACCGGCGGATGAATCAGGCCGAGTTCCACCGTCATCACGATGATGATGCCGAACCAGATCGGATCGAAGCCGAGCTCCTTGATCACCGGGAAGATGATCGGCACCGTCAGGATCACCATGGCGAGCGCGTCCATCAGGCAGCCGAGCACGATGTACATCACCATGATCAGCGCCAGCACGCCGTAGCTGCCGATCCCCAAGCCGGTGAGGAACGCCGTGACGTTCTGCGGCGTCTGCGTCACGGTGAGGAAATAGCCGAACAGCAACGCACCGATCAGCACGGTGAACACAGCGGCCGCGGTGCGGGTGGCTTGCAAAAGCGAGCGGCGGATTTCCTCGAAGCCCAGCCGGCCACGCAGCACGCCGACGATCAATGCGCCGCCGGCGCCGACGCCGCCAGCTTCGGTCGGCGTGAACAAGCCGCCATACATCCCGCCGATGACGAAGAAGAACAGCAGCAGCATCGCCCAGATGTCGCGCAGCCCGGTGAGCCGCTCGCGCCATGTGCTGCGCGGCCCGGCTGGCAGATAGCCCGGCCGCGCCCAGCCGATGATCGCGACGGTGATCATGTACATGGAAGCGGCGAGAATGCCGGGCAGGACGCCCGCGATGAACAGCTTGCCGATGTCCTGCTCGGTGATGATGCCGTAGACCGCGAGCACGGTGGACGGCGGCAGCATGGCGCCGAGGGTGCCGCCAGCCGCGATCACACCGGCCGCGAAGGATTCCGGATAGCCGTATCGCCGCATCTCCGGATACGCGACGGTCGAGAACGTGGCCGCGGTGGCAACCGACGAGCCGGAGATCGCGGCAAAGCCGCCGCACGCCGCGATGGTGGCAATGCCGAGGCCGCCGCGCCGATGGCCGAGGAATGTGTTGGCGGCGCGGAAAAGCTCCTTGCTCATGCCCGAGTTGGTGACGAAGGCGCCCATCAGCAGGAACATCGGGATGACGCCGAAGGTGTAGTCGGTCACCGTGCGCATCGAGGTGTGGCCGATGATCTTCAGCGCGGCGTCGCCGTTGACCAGGTAGGCAAAGCCGCCGACGCCGACGAGGCCCATCGCCATGCCGACCGGCACGCGCATCAGCATCAGCGAGAACAGCGCCACGAAACCCAGGATGGCGACGGTTTCGCTGCTCACGGGCTCACTCGACCGGCTTGATCTGGTACTTCGTGCCGAACTCGTCGGGCTGGAAGATCAGCCGATAGGTCCGGATCGCGATGAGGAGCACGGCGGACGCGTCGCCGAGCCAGGCCACGAGGAAGAACGGCCAGGTCGGCAAGCGCAGATCGAAGGTCAGGACGTGGTCGGCCTTCGTGGTCCAGACCTTGTCGTAAAGCGTATAGGTCTGCACCGTGACGACGAACAGCAGCACCAGCGTCGCGAACACGTCGATGAAGCGCTGCAGCTTCGGGCCGACATTGGCGTAGAGCAGATCGACCGTGATGTGGGTGCCGCGATAGCTCGTCGCGGCGATGCCCCAGAAGATCAGGATGCCGAGCAGCAGCCGGCCGAAGTCATAGGCGTCTGGAATCTGCACGCTGAAGAAGTAGCGCAGCATCACCGAGATGAAGATGTCGGCCGCGACGATGCCGACGAATCCCGCGGCGACCAGCTCGATCAGATCGATCAGCCAGTTCATCGGGCCGCGCGATCCACGCGGCGCCGTGCTGCTCTCCGATGATGGCTCGGTGGGATCGCCGCCGGACATGGCCCTACCCTGACAGGACAACGGCAGCGAAAATGTCCGCTGCCGTTGTTCGCGCCCCGCGTTAGAAGCCCGCCTTGTACTGCGCGAGCGAAGCTTGCAGCTCTTTCATGATCGTGTCGGGATCGCCGCCGGCCCTCTTCACATCGTCGGCCCACTTCTTCTTCAGCGGCTCAGCTGACGCCTTCCACTCGGCAAGCTGCTCGTTGCTGATGGTGTAGACCTCATGGCCCGGCATCGCCTTGATCTTCTCGATGCCGGCGTGCTCGAAGTCGGCCCACGGGTCGGCGAACTTCGCCGCCCAGTCGGTGGTGCAGTGGTCGTCGATCACCTTTTTCTGCGCCGCCGACATGGCGTTGTAGGTGCGCGGGCTCATCAGCCACTGGAACATCACCGAGCCGAGCGGCGCATCCATGTGATACTTGGTGACCTTGTCGACGCCGAGCAGCGGCACCGAACCCCACGGGAAGGTCACGGCCTCGGCCACGCCCTTGTCCATCACGTCGCGCACTTCGGTCGCGCTGGCCTGCACATTGGTGCCGCCGAGCAATGTCATCCAGGCCGCGATCGTCGCCTGGGCCGGCCTGATCTTCATGCCCTTGATGTCGGACGGCACCATGATCTTCTTGGTCTTGGAGTGCCATGCCACCGGATCGAGCACGAATGAGAAGCAGTACTTCACGTCCTTCATCTCGGTCGCGGCGTATTTGCGGTACCACGCATCGATCGCGCGGTTGCCGCCCTTGGCTTGACCAACCACGAAGGGCAATTCGCCCGCCGCGATGATCGGGAAGCGGCCCGGCTGATAGCCCGGATTGACGTAGGTGAAGTCGGCGATGCCGTCGCGCGCCATGTCGTAATGGTCGAACGCCTTGCCGAGTTGCTGAGAGGGGAAGATCTTGTATTTGATGGTACCGCCCGAAGCCTTCTCGATGTCGGCGCCCCATTCTTCCATCGTCTTTTGCAATGGATGGGTCGGTGGCACCCAGTGCGAAAGCTTGAGTTCGATGGTCTTGTCTTGCGCCGACGCCTGGGGCGCGGCACCGAGCGCCAACGCCAAGCCTAAAGCCGGCGCGGATTTCAGCATCGCTGAAAGCGACATGTCAGGTTCCTCCCTTTTCGGCCTTTGGCCGGACGTTGGTTTCAAGACCAACTTTTGCTTGGATTGAGCCTCAGAAGCCCGTTGAAGTAAAGGAATGCCGCCGGTCATTTTCCGGGAAAACGCGTCCCTGGATAAACCTCAAGACTTGGTCTATGGCTGCACGGCCGCAGCGGCCCCGGAGGGGATGTTGAAAGTCGAAAGCGTGAAGTCACCCAAAGCGGCTGCCGATCCCGCATCGCTGCACAAGAAAATGATGCAGCTTCTGTCGAGCCTTTGGGTGACGCATGCCATCGGCTCGTTCGCGCGGCTGGGCCTGGCCGATGCCATGGAGGCCGGCGGCGACAGTGCCGAAGCGCTGGCCAAAGCGCATGGCCTCGTTCCCGACCGGGTCTATCGCCTCCTGCGCGCGCTCTCGACCTGCGGCATCGTCACGGAATCGGCTGGCGAGCGCTTTGCGCTCACCCCGCTGGGCCGGATGCTGACGTCGAGTGCGCCGAACTCGATGAAGACCTCGGCGGAGCTGCTCACCGAGTACAATGGCGAGATCTGGAGCAAGCTCGACGGCGCGCTCGCGGGCGGCATCGCGTTCGAAGCGTTGAAGGGAAAAGAGCTGTTCGACTGGCTGCATGCCAATCCGAAGGAAGGCGCGCGCTTCCAGCGCATGATGGTCGAGGTGCACTCGCCGGAGACGCCGGCGATCGTTTCGGCTTACGATTTCGGCCAGTTCAAGCGCATCGTCGATGTCGGCGGCGGTCACGGCATGCTGCTGTCGGCGATCCTCGCCGCGCATCCGGGCGTGCAGGGCACGCTGTTCGATCTGCAGGAGGGCATCGACGCCGCCCGCCGCGGCGAAGGCGGGCCGTTGCCCGGCGTGTCCTTCATCGCCGGCAATGTGTTCGAGTCCGTGCCCGAGGGTGCCGACGGCTATCTGTTCCGGCATCTCCTGCACGATTATGACGACGATGACTGCCTGAAGATGCTGCGAAACGTGCGCCGCGCTATGAAGCCGGACGCCCGCGTGCTGGTGCTCGAAAAGACCGTGCCGACCGACGACACGCCGGGACCGGGCCGCTGGCTCGACCTGCACGTCATGCTGCTCACCGGCGGGCGCGAGCGCACCGCGCCGGAGTATCAGGCGCTGTTCGGCAAGGCTGGGTTGAAGCTCAACCGCGTCTTGCCGACCGCGCATCCGGCCGTCGAAGTCATCGAAGTGGTCGCCGCCGACGCGCGGCCAGCCTGACGCACCCTCCCGATGAATGCGGTCGAATATTGCCTGTTGCACGGACTGAAGGTCGCGGGACCGGATCATCCGGCGTTGCTCAACGCCGGTGAGACGCTGACCTACGGCGCGCTCGCCGCGCGTGTCGGCCAGTTCGCGGCGGGACTGCGCGAAGCGGGCGTTCAGCCGAACGACCGTGTCGGCATGCTCATGCTCGACACGCCGGACATCATCGCGATGCATCTCGGCGCCATGGCGGCTGGCGCGATCGCGGTCGCGATGTCGAGCCGCGCTTCGCCCGAAGAGCTCACGCAGATTCTTTCGATCGTGCGCCCCGCGGTGCTGGTGATCGATGCCGAATTCGTCGAGACCGCGAAGCTCGCGATCGCGGCGGCGTCGCCGCAAACCAGGCTGATGTATCGCGACGGCGAGCTCGCCGCCTGGAAGAGCAAGCCTGCCGCGCCGCTCGTGCCCACGCCGCGCAAGCCGAACGATCCGGCGTTCTGGGTGATGACGTCGGGCACCACCGGCGTGCCGAAGGCGGTCGAGCATCATCATCGCAACGTCGGCATCAGCGCGCGCTATTACGCCGAGGTGCTGGGCTGCACCAAGGACGACCGCCTGTTTGCAACGTCGCGCTTCCATTTCGCCTATGCGATCGGCAACAGCTTCGCGGCGCTGCGCATGGGTTGCGGCAACGTGCTGCTGGAGCGCTGGGCGACCGAACGAAGCGTTGCCGACACCATGGAGCGCTTCAAACCGACCGTTCTGCTGAGCGTTCCGGCGGTCTATCATCGGTTGCTCGAAGCCGGGCTGGCACAGACGCCGTCGTTTCGCGGGATGCGCTATTTCGTATCGGCGGGCGAGCGCATGCCGCCGCAGATCTGGAACGCCTGGGAAGCAGCATCGGGCCATCCGATCCTTGACGGGCTCGGCTGTTCGGAGCTGGTCTATATGGTGATCGGCAACACGCCCACGGAACGCAAGCCGGGCTCGTCCGGCTACGCGATGCCGGGCGTGGAGCTTCGCATCGTCAGCGACGACGGCGCGGTGGTCGAGCAGCCCGACACCGCGGGCCGGCTCGAGGTTCGTATGACGTCGGTGTGCGAGGGTTATCGCTCGGCGGGCGACACGTCGCGGCCGCCGGAGCGGCCAGCCGATCGCTTCAAGCCCGACGGCTGGTTCTCGACGGGTGACGAATACACCCGCGATGCCGACGGCTTCTATCATCACCGCGGCCGCACCGGCGACATCCTGCGCGTTTCCGGCCTCTGGGTCTCGCCGTCCGAGATCGAAGACGCGCTGGCCGGCATTCCGTCCATCGTGGAGAGCGCCGCGGTGCTGGGCGAGAACGAGATCGGCCTCGCCGAGATCGTGCTGTATGTGGTGCCGGCGACGGGCGCGGAGCCTGCGGCTGCGATCGTCGCGGCGCGCGAGCGGCTCTCGCAAGTGCTGCCGCGCTACAAGCAGCCGCGCCGCTTCGAGACGATCGCCGACCTGCCGCGCACCGCCACCGGCAAGGTCCAGCGTCACAAGTTGCGCGATCGGCTGCGGCACGATCCGTGAGCGCCACGATGGCTGAGACCGGCAGCACCACCAGCGGCGGCCTGAGCTGGCGCCGGCACGTGCTCTACATCGAGGGCTACGATCCGCAGGGCGCCGAAGGCTATTACAAGCTGTTCGATCACGCCTTGCGGCGGTTTTTGAAAAACTGGCCGGTCCGCGCCAAGGCCGGTCCGTTGCAATTGGATTCCGACGACTTTGCCCATTGGGATGTCGCGGCGGCAGGGCCCAACTGGCGGGTCCACACCTGCTACGAATTCCTGCGCCAGGAGCGGATGATCCGCGCCAACATGGCGCAGCCGATGTGGCGTCAGGTGCCGCGCGCGCTCGGCTTGATGTTCAACTATCTCTACACCGGCACTCTGTTTCGGATTTATCGCGCCTCTCCGCAGTACGGCGCGGCGCTGACGTATTTCCAGTTGCTGCTGATCCTGTGGCTGGCGGCCTCTGCGCTCGGCGGCTGGTGCGTGGTCTGGGCCCTGCAGAAGTTCATCGCCCTGCCATCGGTGGTCAATGTCCTGGTCGGAGCGCTGGTCGCCATCGGTGTGTTCAAGCTGCTGCGGCCCTTGGCCGACAAGCTGTTCACGGTGCAGATCAACAGCCATTGGCCGTATCTGTTGCGTTACGGCCGCGGCGAGCCCTCGTGCTTCGATTACTTTGTCGAAGCCGGCGCGCAGCGCCTGGTCGAGATGGTCAAGGCCCCCGGCATCGACGAGATCGTCGTGGTGGGTCACTCCGGCGGCGGCGTGCTTGGACCGGCCGTGGTGGCGCGCGCGCTGGAGATCGATCCGGCGCTTGGCACCCACGGTCCCAAGGTGGTGTTGCTGACGCCCGGTTCGCTGATGCCCGGCATCGGCCTGCACCGCCACGCCACGCGCGTGCGCAACGAAGTTTATCGTGTGGCGATCGAGCCGTCGGTCCTCTGGATCGACGTGCAGGCACGCGCCGATGTGCTCAACTTCTTCAACTTCGATCCAGTCGCGGGCATCGGCATCGATGCAGGAGCGTGGCGCCGCAACCCGCTGGTCTGGAAGGTGCGGATCAGGGAGATGATGTCGCCGGAGTTCTACAGGAAGCGGCGCTGGGACCTGTTCCGCATGCACTACCAGTTCGTCATGGGCAACGATCGGCGCGCGCACTACGAGTACATGATGCTGGTTTGCGGCCCGCTGCCGGTCGAGGAGTGGGCGCAAGACGCCGTCGAGACGTTTGGGCGCTTCGACGCGGACGGCACCTGTCGGGCTGTCGCGCCGCAGCCCTAGGCGTTACGGCTGCGCCGTCCCATCATCGAAAGCAGCAAGCCGCGCGGCACAAACCGCGGCAGCAGCGCCGCCACCTGATTGTTGAAGCCCGGTATCACGATGCGTCTGCCCCGCATCAGCCCGTCATAGCCCTCACGGGCGACGCGATCGGGCGAGCGCGTCATGATTTTCGGGAAGTAGCCCTCGGGCATGCCGGCGCGCGTCTGGAATTCGGTCTCGACCGGACCGGGACAGAGCGCTGTGACGCGGACGCCCTGCGACTTCAGCTCCTGGTGCAAGGCCTCGCTGAACGACACCACGTAGGCCTTGGTGGCGTGATAGACCGCCATGCCTGGACCGGGCATGAATCCCGCGACCGACGCGACATTCAAAAGCCCGCCCTTGTGGCGCACGAGGCTTGGCGCAAACGTCAGCGACAGTTCGGTGAGGGCGCGAACGTTCAGATCGACCATCGCGAGGCGCTCGGCGCCGTTCATCTCGGTGGCGTTGCCGACGAAACCGAAGCCTGCATTGTTGACCAGGTATTGCACCTCGAGGCCCGCCGCGCGCAATTCGCTCTCGATCTCAGCCGTCGCCTCGGGCCGCGCGAGATCGGTCGCAATGATGCGGGGCCGCGGCCGGCCCGCACGCTCGATCGCATCCGCGACGGCCGAGAGTTGCGCTTCGCGCCGCGCCGTCAGCACCACAGCATGGCCGTGCTCGGCGAACATGGTCGCAAGCGCCGCGCCGATACCGGCGGACGCGCCGGTGATGAGCGTCACGGGGGTGCTCATGTTGCCTCGAAACGCCGGCGCTTGCTGTTGCCGACCATCGACAGCGTGAGCCACCGCGGCAGCAGCCGCGCCAGCACGGTGAGGACCTTGTTGTCCTTGCCCGGCACCACGACAGGCTCGCCGGCGAGGAAACCCGCGATGCCGTGACGCACGACGTGTTCGAGCGGCCGGGTCAGCCGCCGCGCGAAATAGCCCACCGGGCGCACGGCGAATTCGGTCTCGATTGGGCCCGGGCAGAGCACCGTCACGCGGATGCCCTTGGCCTTCATCTCCTGATGCAGCGCCAGGCTGAACGACACGAGATAGGCCTTGGTGGCGTGATAGACCGCCATGCCCGGGCCGGGCAGGAAGCCCAGCACCGAAGCGACATTGAGGATGCCGCCTTTGCGGCGCGCGAGGCTGTCGGAAAAGCGGAGCGCGAGATCGGTCGCGATCCGCACATTGAGATCGACCATGGCCAGCTGCTGCGCGCGGTCGAGCTTTACGGCCGGGCCCAGCAGCCCAAAGCCCGCATTGTTGACGACGATCTCGGGCTCAAGCCCCGCCTCCTGCAACGCCCGCTCCAGGCGGTCGCCGGCATCCGGCGACGCCAGATCGAGCGCGATCACATGCGGCCGCTCGTGGCCTTTCGCCGCGATGCCGTCAGCCACTTCATTGAGCTGCGCTGCGCGGCGGGCGACCAGCACGATGCTGTGTCCGCGCTCGGCGAACCCCTCGGCAAGCGCCGCGCCGAGTCCCGCCGAGGCGCCGGTCACCAGGACAATGGGCTTGAGCTCTGTCATCACACCATGCGGCCGTTCATGCCGTTACGGCACGTTGAACTTCGCGATGACGTCTTGCGGAATGGGCTTGGAGCGGATTTTTTCCGGATTGTCCGGATTGCGTTCGGCCCAGACGCGGGTGTCGAGGCATTCGACGCAAAGCTCGTTGTCGAGCGTCAGCCGGTGCTGCACGTCGAAGCTCGATCGGCGGAACTCCGTCACCTTGGTTTCGATCACGACGTCGTCGCCGAACTTGGTGGGCTTCAAAAAGCGCGCCCGCGTGTCGACCATCGGATAGCCGTCGAACGCGTAGTGTTGCCGGAACTGATATTTGCTCATGCCGAGCGCCTGCGAGAACAATCCCGTGGTGCAGCTGTCGAACATCGCGAAGTAGCGCGGGAAGAACACGATGCCGGCGGGATCGCAGTCGCCCCATTCGATGCGGGCGTGCCGGATATAGATCATCATCCCCACAGCTTTGTCCTCAAGGCTTGCTCCAGTTTCAGCGCGGCGCCATGCGCAGCGCCCCGTCGATCCGGATCACTTCGCCGTTGAGATAATTGCTGCGGACGATGAACAGCACAAGGTCGGCGTATTCGCGCGGCTCGCCGAGCCGCTTGGGGAACGGCACCGAGGCGCCGAGGCTGTCCTGCGCGGCCTGGGGCAGCGCGGTCAGCATCGGCGTGGCGAAGATGCCGGGCGCGATCGCGGCCACACGGATGCCGAATTGCGACAGCTCGCGCGCCGCCGGCAGCGTCAGCGCCGCGACGCCGCCCTTGGACGCCGAATAGGCGGTCTGGCCGATCTGGCCCTCGAAGGCCGCGACCGAGGCGGTGGAGACGATCACGCCGCGTTCGTGATCGGCGAGCGGCTCCAGCGTCTGCATGTCGGCGGCGGCGAGCCGCATCATGTTGAAGGTGCCGACCAGATTGATCGAAATCACTTTCTCGAATTCGGCCAGCGGCATCGGGCCGTCACGGCCGACCATGCGCTTGGCCGGACCGACGCCGGCGCAGTTGACGAGAATGCGCGCCGGGCCGTTCTTGTCGCGCGCCTCCTTCAAAGCCGCGACGGCGCCGCTTTCGCTCGTGACGTCGCACTTGATCGCGATGCCGCCGATCCTGCTGGCGGTCTGTCTCGCGCCCTCGATGTTGATATCGAGGCAGGCGACCTTGGAGCCGGCCTTGGCCAGTGCCGCCGCGGTCTCGGCACCGAGACCGGAAGCAGCACCGGTCACGATCGCGGCGTGTCCTTTGGGGTCCATGAAATCTAGTTCCGTTCGTCGATGGAGATCACGTTTGCCGATGGCGTCGACGCATACAGCTCTTCCACCAGGGCCTTCCGCCGCGTCAAGACCGCGCGCTGGTTGATCGAGCCTTTGTCGGTGGCTTCGCCGGCATCGAGCGACGGCGGTTCGGCCATCAGGATGATCCGGCAAATGCGCGTCGAGCTGCCCGCGCTTTGCTGCGCCAGTGCGGTCAGGCGCCGGCTGAATTCGCCACGCAGCTTGGCATCGCCCAGCACCGCGGCGGGCGGCGCATCGGCGGGCACCTCCGCAATCTTGCGGCAGGCTTCGATGTCCGGAAACACCAGGGCGGTGAGGTCGTCGCGGTCGGCGCCGGCGATCACCGCGTCGCGCATCAGCGGCGCGCAATGATCTACGAACTGCGCACGCAGCGCACCGGCGCTGACCCACGTGCCGCTGGCCAGCTTGAAGTCCTCGGCGAGCCGGCCGTCGAACAACAGGCCCTGGCTCGGATCGTTCGGATCGACGAACTTCAGCGCGTCGCCGATCTTGTAGAAGCCTTCTTCATCGAAGGCGTCGTTCGTCAGCTCCGGCTTCCGCCAATAGCCCGGCGTGATGTTCGGGCCCTTGAGCCGGCATTCGAGCTTGCCTTCGTTGGGCACGAGCTTCAGCACGGCGCCCGGCGCCGGCACGCCGATGTTGCCCGGTCGCGGATAGTCCCAATTGCAGGCGATGGCGAGCGGCGAAGTCTCGGTCGAGCCGATGCTGGAGATGAAGATCACCCGCTCGCCGCAGGCCGCAACGCTGAGCTCCTGCAACGCGTCCCAGACATACTGCTGCAACGCTGCGCCGGCGTAGAACAGCACCTTGAGCCGGCTGAAGAAGTTCTTCCGCAACTCGGCGTCGGCGCGAAGATGCGGCAGCAGCGCCTCGTAGCCTTTGGGCACGTTGAAGTAGATCGTCGGCGCGATCTCCTTCAGGTTCTTCGCAGTGGCGGCGATCGCGCCGGGCAGCGGCTTGCCCTCGTCGATGTAGAGCGACCCGCCGTTGTCGAGCACCAGGTTGAAGTTGTGATTGCTGCCGAAGGTGTGGTTCCAGGGCAGCCAATCCACGATCACCGGCGGCTCGTCGCCGACGAAGCGCAATCCGGCGCGGATCATCGCCTGGTTCGAACACAGCATGCGCTGGGTGTTGATGACGCCCTTGGGATAGCCGGTCGAGCCCGAGGTGAAGAGGATCTTGGCGATGGTGTCGGGGCCGACCCTGGCGTGGAAGGCTTCGACCGTCACGGTCGACTCGGTCATCAGCAGTTCGGCGAAGGACGAGGTCGGGCGGCTGTCGAGCGGATTGACCGTGGTGACGATCTCGACGCCGAGCGGCACCGCGCTGTCGATCGCGCGTGCAAACGCCTTGCCGTCGGCCGCGAACACCAGGCCCGGATTGAGCACCTCGATGATCGACTTGAGCTTGCCGAAGTCGCTCGACATCAGCGAGTAGGGCACCGAGATCGGCGCGTAAGGCACGCCGATCATCATGGCGGCGAGGCCCAGGAGGGCGTGTTCGATGTCGTTGCCGGAGAGGATTGCGATCGGGCGCTCCACCGAAAGCTTCCGCTCGATCAGAGCCTGCGCAATGCTGCGCACCTGAAGCCACGCATCGCGATAGGCCACCTTGCGCCAGGAGCCGTCGCGCGTCCGCTGCGCCAGGAACACGCGATCGGGCGCCACCGCCGCCCAATGCTCGAGCCGCACCGTCAGCTTGTCGTGATAGCGCTCGAGCGGATGCGGCGAACGCAGAAGGAGCGTGCCGTCGGGCCTGCGCTCGATCTCGACATCCGAAGGTCCAAGCCGCACCGGGCGGAGCGGCGCCGCGGCAGCAGTCCTGTTGCGCATTGCTTCAGCCACGCTTCACCCCCGAAGCACCTTCTTGCCACGCTTCTCCAGAAAATCCTTCAGCCGTGACTTGGCCTCGTCGCTGCCTTGGGCGATCGCCGCCATCAGCGACTCGGTGACGTAGCCCGATGCCGGATCGCTCTCGGCGATGCGCGGCAGCACGTGGGTGATCGCGAAATTGGTGAGCGGCGCGTTCTCGGCGATGCGCTTGGCGAGCGCGACGCCCTTGGCGAGGCCTTCGCCGTCTTCGACCACATAGTGCGAGAGCCCGATGCTGAAGCCTTCCTCCGCATTGTAGGTGCGGCCGGTCAGCATCATTTCCTGCATGCGCGACACGCCGATCAGCCGCGGCAATCGCACCGACGCGCCGCCGCCGACATAGATGCCGCGGCTGCCTTCGGGCAGCGCGTAGTAGGTCGAGCGCTCGGCGATGCGCACATGCGCAGCCGCGGCAAGCTCGAGACCGCCGCCGACCACGGCGCCATGCAGCACGGCGACGACCGGCGCCTTGCCGAATTCGATGTGCTGGAAGGCGCGGTGCCAGCTCGCCGAATGCTCAACGCCTTCGGCGGTGTTGCGTTCGGAGAGTTCGGTGAGGTCGAGGCCCGCCGAGAAATGCTGGCCTTCGCCATTGAGCACGACGGCCTTGATGTCCTTCGGCAGCGTGGCAAAGAACGATTGCAGGCCCAGCACAGTGGTGTCGTCGAGCGCGTTGCGCTTGTGCGGGCGCTTCAGCGTCACGACAGCGATGTTGCCGCGCAGTTCGGCCGCGAGCGAGTCGGGCAGGGCGGATGTGGGGCGGCTTGCTTTCTGGCTTGCTTTTTTGGCCATCAGGGTCGGGCCGTCCGTTGTCCGAATTGAGGTCCGAAAATATGTTGTCAAAGACAACTAATAGGAGTCTTGCGGGGTCCGGGCGTCTCGGTCAAGTCGCCCTCATAGTACTTCGAACACTTCGATACGGACCTGCTGGTTGGCGCGGGCGCCATAACCGATGGCGAGGATACGGTTAAGCCAGGATGAAGCCGGATCGGCGGTTTCGAACCGCATGGCGGTCCGGAAATAGTAGCGCGAGGGATCGACCGTCTCGTCGCGCGCCAGCGCTGCCATCACGTCGGGCGGGCCGTGACGGTAGCCTTCGGCATCCACCAGGATCTGACCGCCGGTGTTGGTCTCGATCGTATAGCGCGCATGCAGGTGCACCACGCCGTCGGCGCGCACGATCTGCCAGTCGGCGCCGCCGGGCAGCACCTTGCCGTTGAGCTTCGGCCCTTCGACCGTGCCGCCGAGGATGTTGATGATGCGGCGCTCGCCATAGGGCGTATTGCCGAGTATCTGAATGCCGCCCAGCGGCGACGTCAGGACGAAAATCGGCTTCTCGGAGACAAGCGGCATGTTGTTTGACCCGGGCTGCGGTGGCACCTAAATTCCCGCACGAAACGCCCACGCAAGCAATGCGTGCCGCAGCAATTGTCCGGCCCGTCCAATCTACAGCCCCGCCATGAAACGCCGCGATGCCATCAAGTTTCTGGGTGCTGCGGGGCTAAGCCAAATGTGGCCGGCGCAGGCGCCCGCCCAGACCCGCAAGAAGGTCGGATTTCTCTATCCCGGTTTGTCGAGCGTGGCGGCCTCCCGGCTTCAGGCCTACCGTGATGGGCTCCGCGAGGCCGGCTGGGGCGACGACAAGGTCGAGATCGACGCCCGTTTCGCTGAATCGGTCGCCGCGCGGAACAGCGGCCTGGTTGCCGAGCTCATTGCCGCCAAGGTCGACCTGCTGGCGCCGATTAGCTTCATCTCGGTCGAGGCGGCGCGCACCGCCACCAAGACGGTTCCCATTGTGGCCTTTGATCTGGAGACCGATCCGATCGCCGCGGGCATCGCCACGAACCTGGCGCGGCCGGGCGGCAATGTGACCGGCGTCTATTTCGACTTTCCGGACTTTAGCTCCAAATGGATGGAGCTGCTCAAGGAGACGGTGCCGCGTTTGTCGAAGGTCGTGGTGGTCCGCGATCCGAGCAGTCCCTCGCCGCAGCTGAAGGGCATCCAGACCGCCGCCGGCTGGCTGAACGTCAAGATCGACGGCATCGTCGACGTGACGAGCCTCGACGGATTGGACGACGCATTCCGTTCCGCGGGCGAACGAAAGCCCGACGCCGTGCTGATCCTGTCATCGCCATTGTTCGGCACCAATCCGGGCCGCGTGGCGGATCTCACAACCAAATATCGCTTGCCGACCATCACGCTGTTTCCGGAGTTCGCACGCCATGGCGGATTGATGGCCTATGGCGTCGACCTGCTCGGTGCTTTCCGCCAGGCCGGCGGCATGGCCGGCAAGGTGTTGAGCGGCGCCAAGCCCGCCGAGCTTCCGATCGAGCGGCCGACCAAGTTCGAGCTGGTGGTCAACGCCAAGACCGCGAAAAGTCTCGGCATCGAATTGCCGACTTCGGTGCTGTTGCGCGCCGACGAGGTGATCGAGTGAGGCGGCGCGACGTCATTGCGGGCCTTGGCGCGGCTGCAGCCTTGCCGCTCGCGGCGCGGGCGCAAGGCGCCCGGCCGGTGGTCGGTTTCCTCGGCAGCGTTTCGTCGAAGATCTTCAGCGCCCACGTCGACGGCTTCCTCGCAGGCTTCAAGGACTCGGGCTTCGTCGATGGCCGCAATGTCACGATCGAATTCCGCTGGGCCGAAGGAAAGTTCGACCGGCTGCCGGCGCTGGCTGCCGAGCTGGTGAACCGGCCGGTCGACCTGCTGGTGACGGTTGGCGGCAATGTGGCGGCGCTCGCCGCCAAGCGCGCGACCTCGACGATCCCGATCGTGTTTCTCACCGGCGACGATCCGGTGGCATCGGGACTTGCTGCAAGCCTCAGCCGGCCGGGCGGCACCATGACGGGCATCACCTGGCTCAGCGGTGAGCTCGGCGCAAAGAATCTGGAGCTCATGCACGAGCTCGTGCCCGCGGTCAGCAATCTCGGCGTGCTGATCAATCCGGCGCGACCCACCTCCGAAGCCCAGATCAGGAATGTGCAGGAGGCCGGACGCGCCATCGGCAAGACGTTTCACATTTTTCCCGTAAAGGCCTTCGCCGAGGTGGATCAGGCCTTCGCGCAGGCCAAGGCCGAAAAGATCGGCGCGCTGTTCGTCGCGGCCGATCCCTTGTTCCTTGTCGATGTCGATCACGTGGCATCATTGGCGGCGCGCGCCGGGATTCCGGCGGTCTATTTCCTGCGGGAGTTCGTCGTTGCCGGCGGCTTGATGAGCTACGGCGCCAACATCGTGGCGGCCGCGAAGCTTTGCGGCGACTACGCGGCGCGTATTCTCAAGGGTGCAAAACCGGCCGACCTGCCGATCCAGCAATCGACCCATGTCGAGCTCGCCATCAACCTCAAGACCGCCAAGGCGCTGGGGCTCACCGTTCCGATCACATTGCTCGGCCGCGCCGACGAAGTGATAGAGTAAGCCCGTTCTCAGGAGTTCCACGATGTCCGAAGCCTTCATCTGCGACGCCGTCCGCACGCCGATCGGCCGTTATGCCGGCGGCCTCGCCAAGGTGCGCACCGATGATCTTGCAGCGATTCCGCTGAAGGCGCTGATGAAGCGGTATCCGAATGTCGATTGGGGCGCGCTCGACGACGTCTATTTCGGCTGCGCCAACCAGGCCGGCGAAGACAACCGCAATGTCGCGCGCATGGCGCTGCTGCTCGCGGGGCTGCCGGATTCGGTGCCGGGCTGCACCGTCAACCGGCTGTGCGCGTCGGGCCTGAATGCGGTCGGGCTTGCGGCTGCTGCGATCCGCGCCGGCGACAGCGACTTTGCCATCGCGGGCGGCGTCGAATCGATGACGCGCGCGCCGCTGGTGATGGGCAAGGCGCACGAGGCGTTCCAGCGCAGCGCCACGATCGAGGACACCACCATCGGCTGGCGTTTCATCAACCCGCTGATGAAGAAGCAGTACGGCGTCGATGCGATGCCGGAGACGGCCGAGAACGTCGCCGAGGACTATCAGATCGGCCGCAAGGACCAGGACGCCTTCGCGCTGCGCTCGCAGCAACGCGCGGCAAAGGCCCAAGCCTCAGGCTTCTTCGACGAGGAGATCGAGCCGGTGATCGTGCCGGGCGGCAAGGCCGGCCCGGTAACGGTGAGCAAGGACGAGCACATCCGGGCCGACACCACCATGGAAGGGCTCGCCAAGCTGAAGAACTTCGTGCGCGACCCTGGCACTGTGACGGCCGGCAATGCCTCGGGCGTCAACGACGGCGCGGCCGCGATGATCATCGCCTCCGAAGCCGCGGTGAAGAAGCATGGGCTCAAGCCGATCGCGCGCATCATCGGCATGGCCTCGGCCGGCGTGCCGCCGCGGGTGATGGGCATCGGCCCGGTGCCGGCGACGCGCAAGCTGATGGAGCGCTACGGGCTCAAGATCGGCGACTTCGATGTCGTCGAGTTGAACGAGGCCTTCGCGTCGCAGTCGCTGGCCTGTATGCGGCAGCTGGGCCTTCCCGACGATGCCGAGCACGTCAATCCGAACGGCGGTGCCATTGCGTTGGGTCATCCGCTCGGTATGTCGGGCGCCCGGCTGGCGATGACCGCGGCGCATCAACTGGCGAAGCAAGGCGGCAAGCGCGCGCTGGCCTCGATGTGCGTCGGCGTCGGCCAGGGCGTCTCGCTCGCGATCGAACGCGTGTGATATTTCGCCTCTGTCATTCCGGGGCGCGCCGCAGGCGCGAACCCGGAATCCAGGGGCATGTGTAAGTGTCTGGATTCCGGGTTCGCAGGCTTCGTCTGCGCCCCCGGAATGACGATGAGAGAAAAGGAGAACTGCAACGTGCCGATGAGTCCCGGCTACATCCCGTTTCATCCCAATCCGTCGAAGCCGAAGTACAAGCCGCCGGCGGGCGCGGTGGACGCGCACAATCACGTGTTCGGTCCGGAAGCCAAGTTTCCGTTCGCGCCCAAGCGCAAGTACACGCCGTGCGACGCGCCGAAAGAGAAGCTGTTCGCGCTGCACGACTTCCTGGGCTTCGACAAGGCCGTCATCGTGCAGGCCACCTGCCACGACACCGACAACCGCGCGCTGATCGATGCGGTGGTGACGTCGAATGGCCGCGCCAAGGGTGTCGCCTTTCTCGATGAGAGCTTCACCGACGATCAGCTCAAGCAGATGGACCGTGACGGCATCAAGGGCGCGCGCTTCAATTTCATCAAACGGCTCGTCGATTCGACTCCGAAGGACGTGATGGTCCGGATCGCCAACCGCATCGCTAAGCTCGGCTGGCATGTCGTGATCTATTTCGAGCACGCCGATCTCGACGAGATGGGGCCGTTTCTCAAGTCGCTGCCGACCACGCTGGTGTTCGACCACATGGCCTGCCCGAACGTGAAAGAGGGCGTGAACGGCAAGCAGTTCCAGAACTGGCTCAAGGCGCTCGACGAGAACAAGAACTGGATCACCAAGGTGACTTGTCCGGAGCGCTTCACCCTCGTGGGCCCGCCTTATGACGACGTCGTGCCGTTCGCGCGGACTATCGTGGAGCGTTTCCCGGACCGCGTGATCTGGGGCACCGACTGGCCGCATCCGAACATGCCGAAGGAGGCGCCGGACGACGGCGTCATCACCGACATGATCCCGAAGATCGCGCCGACCGCGGAACTGCAGAAGAAGCTCCTGGTCGACAATCCGACGAAGCTCTACTGGGGCTGAGATCGTGGCCGATCACTTCGTCCATCGGCTCCAGGTCAGCATGCCGTTGGCGGTGGCCGAGGCTATCGCCGACGGCGCGCTGAAGGCTGGAGCGGAGGCGGGGCTTCTGCCGCTCACGGTCGCGGTGCTCGACGTCGGTGGGCACCTCGTGGTGCTGAAGCGGCAGGACGGCTCGGGCAACCTCCGCGCCGATATCGCGATCGGCAAGGCGGCCGGCGCGCTCGGGATGGGCATCGCAAGCCGCGCCATCCGCGACCGGCTGAGGGACCGTCCGGCGTTCCAGGGTGCGATCGCGGCCGCTTCGGACGGCCGCTTCATCCCGGTGCCGGGCGGCGTGCTGGTGCTGAATGAGATGGGCGAGGCCATCGGCGCGGTGGGCATCTCCGGCGACGCCTCCGACAAGGACGAGTACGCGGCGCTGACCGGCGTGCATCTGGCGGGATACAAGACCCATCCTGAGGCGCCCGCGCCGAACTGGCGTGACGCCGGCCTTTAGGCCTGCTCCAAATAACGGTCCGTTTGATCTGCCTCAAGCCGGCGCAGGCCGCGCCGTTGCATTGGTATGGAGCGCTGGATATATCATTCAGTGACCAGTCTTTTTGGCCCGTTGCTCGCGGCTCGGCCCGATAGAGAGACCTCGATGGCGCCCGCAAAACACATCAACGAAAAAGACTACGACGACATTCCCGGCACCTATGTGTTCGATGCCGATCGCTCGCGTCGCGGCTACCACCTCAACATGTTCTGCATGTCGCTGATGAAGGCCGAGAACCGCAAGGCCTTCAAGGCGGACGAGGCGAAGTATCTCGACGAGCGGTTTCCGCTGCTGACGCCGGATCAGCGCGAGGCGATTCTGAAGCGCCAGTACAACCGGCTCCTGGAGCTTGGCGGCAACATCTATTTCACCGCCAAGTTAGGGGCGAGCGACGGCCATCCATTCCAGCATCTGGCCGCGCTGATGACCGGCTCGACCCAGCAGGACTATGCCGACCTCATGCTGCGCGGCGGCCGTTCGGTCGAAGGCAATCGCAGCCGCTCGGGCAAGAACGAGAAGCCGAAAGCATCGAAAGCGAAACCCGCCAGCAAGGGAAAGAAACGCCGTGGCTAGGATCATCGCAGGAGTCGCGTCCTCGCACGTGCCGGCGATCGGCGCTGCGATCGACAATCACCGCACCGGCGAGCCGTACTGGCAGCGTGTGTTCGAGGGCTTCGAGCGGTCCAAGGAATGGATGCGCAATGCCAAGCCGGACGTCTGCTTCGTGGTCTACAACGACCACGCCTCGGCCTTCTCGGTCGAGATGATCCCGACCTTTGCGCTCGGCACCGCGGCCGAATTCCCGATCGCCGACGAGGGCTGGGGTCCGCGACCCGTGCCGGTGGTGAAGGGCCATCCTGAACTGGCCGCACACATTGCGCAGTCCGTCATTCTCGATGAGTTCGACCTCACGCTGTGTAACAAGATGGAGGTCGATCACGGCCTCACGGTGCCGCTCAATCTGATGTTCGGCTCGCCGAAGGAATGGCCGTGCCCGGTCATTCCGCTCGCCGTCAACGTGGTGATGTATCCGCCGCCGACCGGCCACCGCTGCTTCATGCTCGGCAAGGCGATCAAGAAGGCGATCGAGTCCTATCCGGAAGACCTCAACGTCGTGGTGTTCGGCACCGGCGGCATGTCGCACCAGATCAGCGGCCAGCGCGCCGGCCTGATCAACTCCAAGTTCGACCACGCGTTCCTCGACAACCTCACCAAGGACCCGCAGAAGCTCGTTCGCATGGAGCACCTCGAATACATGCGCGAGGCCGGCGCCGAGGGCGTCGAGATGGTGATGTGGCTCATCATGCGCGGCGCGCTCGACGACAAGGTCGACGAGGCCTACCGCTTCTACACGGTGCCGGCGTCCAACACTGCGGTCGGCCACATCATCCTGGAGAACCGCATCAAGGGCGCCAAGAAGGCAGCCAAGCCTGCGGCGAAGGCCAAGAAGCCGGCCGCGAAGAAGGCCGCGCCCAAGCTCAAGCGCGCCGCCGCGCGTCAGAAAATTCAGCGCGTTCGCAGCAAATAAGCAGCGGTCGCATTGTTGTCGTCATGGCCGGGCTTAAGTCCCGGCCATACCGCTTAAAGGAGAAGAGTCCATGAAAATCTGTGTTGCCGGCCAGGGCGCCTTTGGTCAGAAGCATCTCGACGCGCTCAAGCGCATTCCCGGTGTCGAAGTCACCTCGCTGGTCGGCGGCAACCAGGACTCGACCGCAGCGATCGCCAAGAAGTACGGCGTCCCGCATTACACCGGCGACCTCTCGGAAGGCATCAAGCGCGCCGACGCGGTCATCCTCACCACGCCGACCAAGATGCACTTCAGCCAGGGCGAGCAGGTGATGCGCGCCGGGAAGCACGTGCTGGTCGAGATTCCGGTGACCGACAGCGTCGAGGACGCCGAGAAGCTGGTGAAGATTGCGAAAGAGACCGGCGTCACCGCCATGGGCGGGCACGTGCGGCGCTTCAACCCGAGCCATCAGTACGTGCACAAGAAGATCGTCGCCGGCGAGCTGAAGATCCAGCAGATGGACGTGCAGACCTATTTCTTCCGAAGGAAGAACATCAACGCGGCCGGCAATGCGCGGAGCTGGACCGATCATCTGCTCTGGCATCACGCCGCCCACACCATCGACCTGTTCCAGTATCAGGTCGGCGAGAACATTTCGGACTGTTACGCGGTGCAGGGTCCGATCCATCCGGAGCTCAACATCGCGATGGACATGGGCATCGTCGCCAAGACCCCGTCGGGCTCGATGCTGACGCTGTCGCTGTCGTTCAACAACGACGGGCCTCTCGGCTCGTTCTTCCGCTACATCTGCGACAACGGCACCTACAAGGCGTTCTACGACGACCTCTCCGACGGCAAGGACAACAAGATCGACGTGTCCAAGGTCGACGTGTCGATGGACGGTATCGAGCTCGAGGACCGCGAGTTCATCAAGGCGATCCAGGAGAAGCGCGAGCCGAACGGCAGCCTGCAGCAGGTGCTGCCGTGCATGCATGTGCTCGGCAAGCTCGAGAAGATCATCGACCCGCAGCGCAAGGCGCACGCGTAGTTTTCTGGCGCTGTTCTCTCAGCGGTCATTCCGGGGCGCGCCGAAGGCGCGAACCCGGAATCCAGTTTCAAAGGCGGTTTGTGCGTCTGGATTCCGGGTTCGCCGCTTCGCGGCGCCCCGGAATGACGCCGCGTGATTAATCCGCCTTGATCCCCGCCGCCTTCACGACCTTGCCCCACTTCTCCGTCTCCGCCGCCATCAGCTTGGCGAAGTCCGCAGCCGAGCCCGGCAGCGGTTCGCCGCCTGTGTCGGCGAGCTTGGTCTTCATCGCCGCATCGCTGAACGCCGCCTGCACGGCCTTGTTCAGTATCTCCACGACCTCGGCCGGCGTGCCCTTCGGCACCGCGATGCCGGTCACCGCGCTGGCCTCGAAACCCGGCACCGCCTCGCTCACGGTCGGCACCTCCGGCAGCGCCGTCGAGCGCTGCGCCGTGCTCACCGCGATGGCGCGGAGCTTGCCGCTCCGCACTGGCTCGATCGAGGCCGACATCGGTTCGAACATCACCTGCGCTTCGCCGGCGATCATCGCCTTCAGCGCCGGTCCGCCGCCCGCGTAGTGCACGACATCGAGCTTCAGCCCGCTCATCTGCTTGAACAACTCGCCCGTCACATGCGGCGAACTGCCGACGCCGGTCGAGGCCATCTTGATCTTGTCGGCATTGGCTTTGGCATAAGCCAGGAACTCCGCCGCGGTCTTCGCCGGCACGGAAGGGTGCACGACCATCACCAATGCCTCGCGGGTGACGCCGGCGACGGGCAGCATGTCGCGCAGAAAGTTGAACGACAGGTTCGGATAAAGCGAGCCGCTGATGGCGTTGGCCGGGCCGCACAGGAGGATGGTGGTGCCGTCGGGTGCCGCGCGCACGACCTCCTCGGTCGCAATGTTGCCGGACTTGCCGCCCTTGTTCTCGACGTTGAACGGCTGGCCGAGCTTCTGCGACAGCCACCCCGCGATGATGCGGCCGAGAATGTCGTTAGGCCCGCCGGCCGGAAAGCCGATGACGAAGCGGACGGGCTTGCTAGGGTAGCTCTGCGCCAGGCTCATTGTCGTTGTGGCCGGAAGCGTAGCGGCAAGCGCCGCGAATTGCAGCAGATGACGGCGGGCGATGATCATGGAGTTCCTCGCGGTTTGTTGCACCGAGGATGCCCGGCTTTGCCGGTGTACGACAAGGTGAGGCAACGCTCGCAGTATTTTCCTCCGCCCTCATCCTGAGGAGCGGTCCGAAGGACCGCGTCTCGAAGGACGAGGGCGGCCCGGTCCGTGGCGGCCTCGTGCTTCGAGACGCGCAGCTTCGCTGTGCTCCTCAGCATGAGGCCGGGAGAGAGCGCAATTCGCTGTGATATAGCTTATTCGCTGACGCCGATCACCTTCGCGAGCCGTTCCGGGTCGTCCCGCAAGGCGGCCGAGGCGCCGTCATAGACGATGCGGCCCTTGTCGAGCACCACGCTGCGCTCGGAGAACTCGAACGCCACGCGGCTGTTCTGCTCGACCAGGATGATCGAGAGGTTCGGATCGCCGCGGAGCTTCACCAGCACCGCGGTCAGCGCCTCGACGATCACCGGAGCCAGACCCTCGGTCGGCTCATCCATCAGCAGCACCGACGGATTGGTCAGAAGCGCGCGCGCGATCGACAGCATCTGCTGCTCGCCGCCCGAGAGCTGATTGCCGCGGTTGTCGAGCCGTTCTTTCAGATTGGGGAACAGCTCGAACAGCCGCTCCTTGGTCCACGGTCCTGGCCGCGCGCCGACCTCGAGATTTTCGAGAACGCTCAGCGACGGAAAAATCTCGCGCTCCTGCGGCACGAAGCCGAGGCCCGCCGCGGCGCGCCGATAGATCGGCACGCGGTTCAGGCTTCGGCCCGAAAGCGTCACCTCGCCCTTGTGCAAGGTGGTGTGGCCCATGATGGTCGCGAGCAGCGTGGTCTTGCCGACGCCGTTGCGCCCGATCACGCTGATGCATGCGCCCGGCGCAAGCGAAAGATTGACGTCCTCCAGCACCACGGTCTCGCCGTAACCCGCCGACACGCCCTTGAGTTCGACCGCGCTGGGCTTGGATGGTTCAGCCATGGGTGGTCGCCTGTCCGAGATAGACCGCGCGGACGTCCGGATTGGCGCCGATTTCCTTCGGTGTGCCCTCGGCGAAAATCGCGCCGCGCACCAGCACGGTGATTTTCTTGGCGAAGCGGAACACCAACTCCATGTCGTGGTCGATGATCAGCACGCCGATGCTTTTCGGCAGCGCATCGATGGCGTCGAGAATGATGTGGCTCTCGGCATTCGGCACGCCCGCCGCCGGCTCGTCGAGCAGCAGCACCTCGGGCTTCAGTCCAAGCGTGATGGCGAGCTCCACCAGCCGCTGGCGGCCATAGGGCAGTTCCGGGATGGTCTTGTGCGCCACGTCGGCAAGCTTCAGCCGCGTGAGCAATTCCATTGCCTCGTCGATCACCTCGCTGCGGCGGCCCGCCGGCCGAAGCATGTCGGGCGCTGCGCCGGTGCGCTCGGCGATCGACATGTAGACATTTTCCAGCACGGTCAGGCCGCGGAACAACCGGTTGATCTGGAACGTGCGCGCGATGCCGAGTTTGACGCGCTCGGCTTGCGCCGCTTTCGTGATGTCGCGGCCTTTGAACGTCACGTTGCCGTTGGTCGGCAGCAGGAACCCCGTCAGCAGATTGATGAAGGTGGTCTTGCCGGCGCCGTTCGGGCCGATCAGCGCGTGTCGCGCGCCTTCCTCCAACGTGAAGGTCACGTTGCGCGTGGCGTGCAGCGCGCCGAAGTGCTTGTTGAGCGACTGGGTGGCGAGCAGCGCGGTCATGACGGCTTCTGCTCTTTGGCGCGGCCAAGCCGGCTCCGGATCTGATCGGCGATGCCGAGGATGCCGCCGCGAGCGAACAGCGCGATGGCGACCAGCAACACGCCGAGTCCGAGCTGCCAGGCGGTCGGATAGGCCTTCGACAAAAAGTGCGACAGCGCCATGTAGGCGATCGCACCGACGATCGAGCCGTAAAGCCTTCCGTAGCCGCCGAGCACCAGGATGATCATCACGGTCGCGGCGCGGTCGAGACCCAAGGTGGAAAGATTGACATAGGCATTGGCCTGCGCCCACAGCGCGCCGGCGACGCCGGCCAGCGCCGCCGAGATCGCGTAGCAGGTCACGAGGCGCATGCGCACCGGCGCGCCGATGGCGTGCATGCGCAGCGTGTTCTCGCGGATGCCGGTGAGGCTGTGGCCGTAGGGCGAGTAGACCAGCGTGCGCACGAAGATGAAGCACACCAGCAGCACCCCCAGCACGTAGAGATACTGCGTGCTGGAATAGAGCACGTCGAACTCGAATGTGCCGAAGATCGGCTTGATCGGCAGGCTGTCGAGGCCGTCGAAGCCGCCGGTGACCTCGGAGGCCATGTTGGCGGTCTCTTCGAGCAGCCCCATGGTGCAGAGTGTGAGCATCAGCAGCGTCAGGCCCGTGGTGCGAAGCAGCACCAGCCCGGACAGAAGCCCAACGGCGCCCGCGACGATCGCGGCGATGACCAATCCCGAGATCGGCTCGGTCCAGATCTCATGCTTGGCCAGGATGCCGACCGTGTAGGCGCCGGCGCCGAAAAACGCCGCGTGCCCAAGCGTAATGATGCCGGCGTAGCCCAGCGCCAGATCGAGCGAGATCGCAAACAGCACCGTGATCAAAAGCTCGGTGCCGAAACCGAGATAGCGCGGGAACACGAAATAGAAGCCGAGCGCCAACAGCCAGGGCAGCGGCTCCCACCATTGGAAGCGGTGCCGGCGGGCGAGGATGCGCGCGGCGAGCGCGTCGCTTGTATTGCTGTCAGGCATCTGCGTCGCGCTCATGTCGGACGTCCGAACAGCCCCTGCGGTCTCCACAGGAGGAGCAGGATGGTCATGGCATAGATGAACACGGTGCCGCCCTGCGGCAGGTATTTCTTCAGCGTGAAGTCGACCACGCCGATGATCAGCGCGGCGTAGAACACGCCGGTGATGCGGCCGAGCCCGCCGACCGCAACGACGATCAGGAACATCACCAGGTACTTCAGCGGATATTGCGGATCGAGGCCGAGGAACTCGGCGCCGAGCCCGCCGCCCAGCGCCGCCATGCCGCTGCCGAACGCGAACGTGATGGTGAACAGCCGTGTGATGTTGATGCCGAGCGATTCTGCCATGCGGCGGTTGTCGACCGCGGCGCGGATCTGCGCGCCCATGCGGGTGCGCTCGAAGCCGAGCCACAGCGCCAGCATGATGATGACGCCCACCACAATCAGCACGACGCTGTAGGTGCGATAGGTCATAAAGCCCAGGTTGAGCTGCCCCTGCATTGAGGTCGGCAGGGTCAGCGGCTGCGTCTCCGGCCCAACCACCAGAAGCACCGAGGCGGTCATGATGAAGACAAGCCCGATGGTGAACAGCACCTGGTCGAGTTCGGGGGCGCGGTACAGGCGGGAGTACAACAGCCGCTCGAACACGGCGCTGATGGCTGCGACCACGATGAAGCCCAAGGCCAGCGCCGGCACGAACGGGATGCCGAGCCGGTTCATCGCCAGCACGATGACGTAGCCGCCGATCATGGCGAAGCCGCCGTGGGCGAGATTGACGAAGCCCATCAGCCCCATGGTCACCGAGAGGCCGACCGAGACGATGAACAGCACCATACCGGCGGCAAGGCCGCCCAGCACCATATTGGCGATTTCGATCACGCTAAGGCCCGCCTGATCGGGGCGTGCGAAGTCATGGCTCGCGCCCGGTCCATTTCCACATTCCCCCCGCCGGTTGTTCCGGCTTTCGAAAAACATAGAGCATCGCAGGCCAAACGCCAATTCAGACCATCGTGGAAGTCATCTTGTCGCGTGGTCGCTTGAGATTTGTATCGGCCGTGCCACAGCCGCCATCTCTCCCCGCCAGGGCGGGGCAATCGCATATGACTCGCTGGTGCGATTTGGTCCCCTCTCCCGCTTGCGGGAGAGGGTCCCGAGCGAATGCGAGGGGGGAGAGGGCTGCCAGACAGAAAGAGCCCTCTCCCGGCTCGCCTACGCTCGCCACCCTCTCCCGCAAGCGGGAGAGGGGACTCGTGGCCTCGCCGCGAACATATGCGATTGCCGGGCCCTGGCGGGGAGGGAGCGCACCGCTGATGCCGCAGCAGCACTTCAAGCGATCGCGCGCTTGTCACGCCCAAAGCAAAACCGCCGCCCGGTCAGGGCGGCGGTTTCGTGATGCAAAAGGCCTATCGGGCCATCGTCATTTCGGTGCGCAGGGGCCGATCTTCTCGGCCTTGCACGGGTCCTTGACGTGCTCGATCTTGCCGATCTGCTTCTGGTGCAGCTTGCCGTCGCTGCCTTTCACCACTTCGGACAGATACTCATTCATGACGATGTCGCGGGTCTCCGGATCGATCGAGATCGGGCCGCGAGGGCTGTTGTATTTCCAGTCCTTGAGCGAGGCGAGCGCCGCGGCGGTGTCAGTGATCTTGCCCTTGGTCGCCGTGATCATGTGGGCGAGCGCGGCCATGCCGTCATAGGCGCCGAGCGCGACGAAGTCCGGCGTCGCGTCCGGCCCGTAGTCCTTCTTCCACGACGCGACCAGGGCCTTGTTCGCGGGGTTGTCCAGGTCGGCATAGTAGTGGTGCATGGTGATGAGGCCCACGGCCGCGTCGCCCATCGCCTGCAGCTTGATGTCCTGGGTGATGTCGCCCGGGCCGATCAGCTTGATGCCAGCTTCCCTCATGCCGAGCGCGCCATAGGTCTTCACCACGGCCAGCGAGTGGTCGCCGGCCGGCACGAACACGAAGAAGACGTCCGGCTTCTTGTCCTTCACGCGCTGGAAGAACGGCGTGAAGTCCGGCACCTGGCCGGCGCCGCCCATCGGGACTTCGTCGATCACCTTGCCCCCATTGGCTTCGAACGAGCGCTTGAACGCCGCGAGGCTGTCCTTGCCGGGCGGGAAGTCGCTGTAGCCCACGACCGCGGTCTTGGCCTTGAGCTGCTTGACGGCGGCTTCACCCAACGCGTAGCCCGAGTGCCACATGCTGAACGAGGTGCGCACGAAGTAGGGTGACATGGTGGTGATGTGTGCGGTGCCGGCATTCATCAGCACGGCGATCTTCTTGCCGGCGGTGACGACCGGCGCCGACGCGATCGCGTTCGGGGAATAGATCCAGCCGGCGAGCGCATCGACATTGTCCTGGGTCAGGAGCTCCTGCACCGCGATCTTGGAGTTGGCGCCCGACGGGTCCTTGTCGTCGCGCTTGATCACGTTGATCTTGTAAGGCTTGTACTCGTCGCCCCGCAGCTTGAGATACTGCTCGACGCCGCGGTCGATCTGCTGACCGAGCTCCGCGCCGATGCCGGTAAAGGGGGCAACGAGGCCGATCTTGACCTCCTGCGCCTGCGACAGCGCGGTGGTCAGCGCCAGCGCGGCCGACGCCAAAAGTAAGCGTTTGAACATTGGAATCCTCCCAGAAAAGTGACGCGGGCCGCTGTCCCCCGAGCGCGGCCTGTTCGGCGCGGATACTAGGTTGAAAGCGCCTGGTGCGGCAAGCGAGTGGGCCGCTGAAAACGCGGCGTTTCAGCGCATCTTTCGTCGAATATCGGCGCTGCAACATGGCCAGCAAAACCCACTTCCGTTCCGGCGGCCGCGAGTCGAAATGGGAGCCTTCCCACGCACGCAAGTCGTCGTCCCGCAACGTCCGGTGAGGGTTGACGAGAGGTGCCGTTCTCGACCACTGACATGAACACGTGCGATGCTGATGCAATGTTGCCAACGAACGACGAATTGACGAGTGAGGAGACGACCGAGATGAAAAGAACCAAGCCGCCGTTCCGCGCCGACCATGTCGGCAGCTATCTGCGCTCCGCGGCGATCACCGAGGCGCGCGCCAAGCGCGACAAGGGTCAGATCAGCGCGGCCGATCTGAAGAAGGTCGAGGATGCGGAGATTCCGAAGGTCATCAAGAAGCAGGAAGACGTCGGGCTGCAATGCGTGACCGACGGCGAGTATCGCCGGATGTTCTGGCACTACGACTTCTATGACGGCCTCGACAATGTCGAGGTCTACGAGATGGATCACGGCATCCAGTTCCAGGGTGTGCAGACCAAGCCGAAGGGCATCCGCGTCACCGGCAAGATCGACTTCAGCAAGCACCCGATGCTTGAGCATTTCACCTTCGTGAAGAACCACACCAAGGTGATGCCGAAGATGTGCATCCCGGCGCCGACGGTGTTTCACTTCCGCCTTGAGCCGGGCGCGGTTGCCAAGACTGCGTATCCGAACAACGACGCGATCCTGTCCGACCTCGCTGCCGCTTACCGCAAGGCCGTGAAGGGGTTCTACGACGCCGGTTGCCGCTATCTGCAGTTCGATGACACTGCGTGGGCGTATCTCTGCTCCGACGTGGAGATGAAGCGGGCCAAGGAGCGCGGGATGAATGTCGCGACGCTGGCCGATGACTACACCAAGCTGATCAACGACTCGATCAAGGACAAGCCGGCCGACATGACGATCACGACGCATGTCTGTCGCGGCAACTTCCGCTCGACCTGGATTTCGTCGGGCGGCTACGAGCCGATCGCCGAGCGCCTGCTCGCGAAGTGCAACTTCGACGGCTACTTCCTCGAATACGACTCGGACCGCGCCGGTGGCTTCGAGCCGCTGCGCTTCCTGCCCAAGGGCAACAAGATCGTCGTGGTCGGCGTGATCACCTCGAAGAGCGGCACGCTGGAGAGCAAGGATACCGTCAAGCGCCGTCTCGACGAGGCTGCGAAGTTCATGCCGATGGAGCAGATGGCGCTGAGCCCGCAATGCGGTTTCGCCTCGACCGAGGAGGGCAACGTGCTCACCGAGGAACAGCAATGGGCGAAGATGCGCGAGGTGGTCGAGATCGCCGAAGAGGTTTGGGGGAAGTGAGCTCGGAGTGAGTTGGATTGAGTTTGGATCAAGTCGCAAATTGAGGTGGATTGCCGTCGCCTCTCGCTCGGTGTCATCGCCGGGCTTGACCCGGCGATCCATGAGCGGGCGCAGCGCGCCAGGTTCGTAAGAACATGGCTTGCGGCAGCATCGCATGGACCCGCGGGTCAAGCCCGCGGGTGACGGCCGGAGCAAGTGGCCACGATGGCGTCGACAGCGGCAAGCACACGGCGCAGCCATAGGGAGGACGACGCAATGCAGCGCAGCACACCGCCATTCCGTGCCGATCACGTCGGCAGCCTGCTCCGCACCGCGCCGCTGAAGGACGCGCGCGCCAAGCATGCCAAGCGGGAGCTCATCGACGCGCAGCTCGCCGAAATCGAGAACCGCGAGATCGACAAGATCATTCGCAAGCAGGAGGAGGTCGGGCTGAAGCTCGCCACCGACGGCGAGTTCCGCCGCTCCTGGTGGCAGTTCGATTTCTATAAGGGACTCGACGGCGTCGAGATGTACACGGTCGACAAAGGCATTCAGTTCGCCGGCGTCACCACCAAGGCCGAGAGCGTGCGGGTGACCGGCAAGATCGGTTTCTCCGGTCATCCACATGTCGAGCATTTCAAGTATCTGAAGGCTCACTCCAAGGTGACGCCGAAGATGACCATTCCCGCGCCCAGCACGCTGCATTTCCGTCAGGGCCGCGCCTCTATCGACAAGAAGGTCTATCCGGAGCTCGACGCCTATTTCGACGACGTCGCCAAGGCTTATCGGAACGCGATCCGTGCGTTCTACGACGCCGGCTGCCGCTATCTGCAGATGGACGACACCGCCTGGTCGATGCTGTGCGATCCGAAGGAGCGCGAGCACTCGCGCGAGCGCGGCGACGATCCAGATTCGTTGCCGGCGAAATACGCCGCGATGACCAACAAGGCGCTGGAGGGCAAGCCCGCCGATATGGTGATCTCGATGCATTCGTGCCGCGGCAACTTCCGCTCGACCTTCATCGCGAGCGGCGGTTACGACTTCGTCGCCGAGAAGCTGCTCGGCGAGGTCAATCTCGACGGTTATTTCCTGGAATACGACACCGAGCGCGCCGGCGGCTTCGAGCCGCTGCGCTTCGTGCCGAAAGGCAAGAAGACTGTGGTGCTCGGTCTGGTCACGTCGAAAAGCGGCAAGCTCGAGAGCAAGGACCAGATCAAGCGCCGCATCGACGAAGCGACCAAGTACGTCGCGCTCGACCAGTTGTGCCTGTCGCCGCAATGCGGCTTCGCCTCGACCGAGGAGGGCAATGTGCTGGCCGAGGACGAGCAATGGGCCAAGCTGCGCATGATCGTCGAACTCGCCGAAGAGGTCTGGGGAAAGTGAGCGGCAGACGATGCTTCGTGCACTAACGTCATACTCCGCTGTCATCGCCGGGCTTGACCCGGCGATCCATGAGCTGGAGCAGCACACGCAGAACGTAAGAACGATGTCTGCTGCGGCATAGTATGGACCCCCGGGTCAAAGCCCGGGGGTGACGACCTGAGTGAATGGATAGAGTAGTGGCAATGCAAAGAACCAAACCACCGTTTCGTGCCGATCATGTCGGCAGTCTTCTCCGTTCCGCCGCGCTGAAGGAGGCCCGCGCCAAGCGCGAGGCCAATGCGATCACCGACGAGCAGCTGAAGGCCGTCGAGGATCGCGAGATCGACGCGATCATCAAGAAGCAGGAGCAGGTCGGGCTCAAATCCATCACCGACGGCGAATACCGCCGGGCGTTCTGGAACTACGACTTTCTCGGCAAGCTTCCCGGCGTCGAGGCCTATCTCGGCGAGCGCAAGATCAAGTTCCAGGGCAAGAACCCCAAGCCGATGATGCTGCGCGTGATCGGCAAGCTCGGGGCCTTCTCGGGCCATCCGATGATCGAGCATTTCCGTTTCGTGCAGTCGCACACCAAACAGACCGCGAAGATGACGATCCCGTCGCCGTCGTCGCTGCACTTCCGCTACGGCCGCTCGGCGGTGCCCGAGTCTATCTATCCTGATATGACGGAGTTCTACAGCGACCTCGGCCAGAGCTATCGCAAGGCGGTGCGCGCCTTCGCCGATGCCGGATGCCGCTACATCCAGCTCGACGAAGTGAACTTCACCTATCTCTGTGACCCGGCGCTGCGCCAGCAGGTCACCGAGCGCGGCGATGACCCTTCGACGCTCCCGCATATCTATGCCAAGGTGATCAACGCCGCGATCTCCGACGTGCCGGCCGACATGATGACCGCGATGCATCTGTGCCGCGGCAACTTCCAGTCCACGTTCGTCGCGTCGGGCGGCTACGAGCCAGTGGCCGAAATCCTGTTCAACGAGATCAACATCCAGGCCTACTTCATGGAGTACGACACGGATCGCGCCGGCGGCTTCGAGCCGCTGCGCTTCGTGCCGAAGAACAAGTTCGTGGTGCTGGGTCTGGTGACGTCCAAATCCGGCAAGCTGGAGTCGAAGGACGAATTGAAGCGCCGCATCGAGCAGGCGACGAAATACATCGGTCTCGACCAGCTTTGCCTCTCGCCGCAATGCGGCTTCGCCTCGACCGAGGAGGGCAACATTCTCGCCGAGGATGAGCAATGGGCGAAGCTGAAGATGATCGTCGAATTGTCCGAAGAGGTTTGGGGCAAGTGAATAGCTGATTATGTTCGAGGTTCCTGCATCACGCACCGATGTCATCGCCGGGCATAGCCGGCCGAAGGACGGCGTCGCTTCGCTCGCCTATGACCCGGCGATCCATGAGCGGGTGCAACGAAAATGGGTCGTAAGAACTGTGCTTGCGGCACCATCGTATGGACCCCGGGGCAAGCCCGGGGGTGACGACCTGAGTGAGTTGAAAGAGTAATGGCAATGCAAAGAACAAAACCGCCGTTCCGTGCCGACCAGGTCGGCAGTCTTCTCCGCTCCGCGGCGCTGAAGGATGCACGCGCCAAGCGCGCATCGGGCGAGATCAGCGCGGATCAACTCAAGACGATCGAGGATCGCGAGATCGAACTCCTGATCAAGAAGCAGGAGCAGACCGGCCTCAAGTCGATCACAGACGGCGAGAACCGCCGCAAATCCTGGCAGACGGATTTTGTCTCGGCGCTGCCCGGCATCGAAACTGTGTCGCACCAGCGCACCGTCAAGTTTACGGGCGGCGTGCAGCCGCAGCAGGTGCTCACGCGCGTGGCGAAGAAGCTCGGCGCCTTCGACGGTCATCCGATGATCGAGCACTTCAAGTTCCTGAAGGCGCACACGAGGCAGACGCCGAAGATGACGATCCCGTCGCCGTCGGCGGTGCATTTCCGCGATGGCCGTGACGCGGTGCCGGTGTCCGTCTACCCCGACATGGACGAATTCTACCGCGACCTTGGCGAGACCTATCGCAAGACTGTGAACGCTTTTGCCGACGCGGGCTGCCGCTATCTGCAGCTCGATGAGGTCAATCTCACTTATCTATGCGACCCGACGCTGATCCAGCAGGTGAAAGACCGCGGCGAGGATCCGGCCGCGCTGCCGATGGCTTATGCCGGCATGATCAACGCCGCGATCTCCGACATTCCGGCCGACATGGCCATTACCATGCATCTGTGCCGCGGCAACTTCCGCTCCACCTTCATCGCCTCGGGCGGCTACGAGCCGGTGGCGGAGCTTCTGTTCAACACCATCAACGTGCACGGCTACTTCATGGAGTACGACAGCGAGCGCGCCGGCGGCTTCGAGCCGCTGCGCTTCGTGCCGAAGGGCAAGCAGGTGGTGCTGGGCCTCGTCACCTCGAAGACCGGCCAGCTCGAATCCCGTGATGCGATCAAACGCCGCATCGAGCAGGCCGCGAAGTTCATGCCGCTCGATCAGATCTGCCTCTCGCCGCAATGCGGCTTCGCTTCGAGCGAGGAAGGCAATATCATCGCCGAGGACGAACAGTGGGCGAAGCTCCGCATGGTGGTGGAGCTCGCCGAGGAAATCTGGGGCCGCTAGGCGCCAAGAAATAAGCAGGGAGGAAACGATGAGTGGATTGCTCAACTGGCGACGGCTCGCGCGGAGCGTCGCTTGCGGCACGGCGGCGGTCGCGATGTCGGCCGTGGCCGCGTTCGCGCAGAGTGGCGAGCCGATCAAGATCGGCTTCAGCATGTCGCTGACCGGCCCGCTGGCGGCCAACGGCAAGATGTCGCTCGTCGCGATGAAGATCTGGGAGGAGGACGTCAACGCCGCCGGCGGGTTGCTCGGCCGGCCGGTGAAGCTCGTTTATTACGACGATCAGTCGAGCCCGGCGCAGGTGCCGGCCCTTTATACGAAGCTGCTCGACGTCGACAAGGTCGACTTCGCGGTCAGCGCCTACGCGTCGACGCAGATCGCGCCCGCGATGCCGGTCATGATCCAGAAGAAGCGGCTGTTCATCAGCTTGTTCGGCACCGGCATCAACGACGAGTTCAACTACGACAAATACTTCTCGATGCTGCCGACCGGGCCGACGCCGAAGCCGACCTACACCAAGGGCTACTTCGAGATCGCGATGGCGCAGAATCCGAAACCGACGTCGGTCGCGATCGTTGCCGCCGACGCCGAGTTTGGCCGCAACGCCTGCGACGGCGCGCGCGAGAACGCCAAGAATCTCAAGCTCAAGATCACCTACGACCGCAACTATCCGCCATCGACCACGGATTTCGCGCCGATCGTGCGCGCCATCCAGGCCGGCAATCCGGACCTCGTCGTGATCTGCTCGTATCCGCTCGACTCGGTCGGTATGATCAAGGCGATCAACGAGATCGGCTTCAAGCCGAAGATGATTGGCGGCGCCATGGTCGGCCTGCAGGCCACCGTGTTCAAGACACAGCTTGGCCCGCTGCTGAACGGCATCGTCAATTACGAGACCTGGATCCCGGTGCCGTCGATGCAGTTCCCGGGCTCGATGGAGCTCCTGAAGAAGTATCAGGCGCGCGCTGCGGCCGAGGGTGTCGATCCGCTCGGCTACTACATGCCGGTCTGGGCCTACGCTTATCTCCAGGTGCTCGGCGACGCGATCAAGGAGACCAAGAGTCTCAAGGACGACGATCTCGCCGCCTACATCCGCAAGACCACGTTCAAGACCACGGTCGGCGACGTGAAGTTCGGCGCCCGCGGCGAGTGGGAGAAGGACCGGATGCTCTATGTGCAGTTCCAGAACATCAAGGGCAATTCGGTCGACGAGTTCAAGGACCTCAAGACCGAGGTGCTGCTCTATCCGTCGCAGTACAAGTCGGGCGACGTGATCTATCCGTACGAGAAGGCGAAGTAGCGTTCTCTCCGCTTGTGTCCCGGGCGCAGCGCAGCACAAGCGAAGCGCAGTGCTGCGCTGCAGACCCGGGACCCCGGTTTCTTTCCTTTCGTTGATAGCAACCGGGGTCCCGGGTCTGCGTCGCACCGCTGACGCGCTGCGCCGCGCCCGGACACGAGAGCAGAGCAAGTCGGCTCACATAGGAAACAACAACCATGAAACGCACCAAGCCGCCGTTCCGCGCCGACCATGTCGGCAGCCTGCTTCGCCCCAAGGTCATTCACGACGCGCGTGCGAAGCGCGCCAAGGGCGAGATCACGCAAGACGCGCTGAAGACAATCGAAGATACCGAGATCGAGCGCGTCATCAAAAAGCAGGAGGACGTTGGCCTCCACGCCATCACGGACGGCGAGTTCCGCCGCTCGTGGTGGCATCTCGATTTCCTCTGGGGCCTCGACGGCGTCGAAAAGCACGTCATGGATGAAGGCATCCATTTCGCCGCGGTCAACACCCGCAACGAGGGCGTGAAGGTTGCGGGCCGGCTCGGCATGGCCGGCCCTCATCCGATGGTCGAACATTTCCGGTTCGTCGCGGCCCACACCAAGCGCACGCCGAAGATCACCATTCCGGCACCGTCGGCGATCTACGGCCGGCCGATCGCGACACCGATCGACAAGACCGCCTATCCGACCATGGACCGCTTCTGGGACGATCTCGGCAATGCCTACAAGAAGGCGGTGCGCGGCTTCGCCGATGCCGGCTGCCGCTACCTGCAACTCGACGAAGTGTTCATCGCCATGCTGTGCGATCCGAAGTATCGCGACCAGATGGTCAAGCGCGGCGACGATCCGGAGAAGCTCGGTCCGCTTTACGCGAAGCTGATCAACGCCGCGATGTCGGACATTCCGTCCGACATGACGGTCACCATGCATCTGTGCCGGGGCAACTACAAATCGACCTTCATGGGCGCCGGCGGCTACGACGCCGAGGCCGACGTGCTGTTCAACCAGACCAACGTGCACGGCTACTTCATGGAGTACGATACCGACCGCGCCGGCGGCTTCGAGCCGCTGCGGCTCTTGCCCAAGGGTAAGACCGTGGTGCTGGGCCTCGTCACCACCAAGAGCGGCAAGCTCGAAACCAAGGACGAACTCAAGCGCCGGATCGACCAGGCCGCGAAGTTCTGCGATCTCGAGCAGCTCGCGCTGTCCGGCCAGTGCGGCTTCGCCTCGACCGAGGAGGGCAATACGCTCACCGAGGACGAGCAATGGGCCAAGCTGCGGTTGATCGTCGAGGTCGCCGACGAGGTCTGGGGGCGCTGATGAGGACATGGCTTATGCCGCTTGTGTCCCGGATGCGGTGCAGCGTGAAGCGAAGCGGAACGGTGCACCGCTGATCCGGGACCCAGCTTCTTTTATTTTCAATTGCAAGTAACTGGGGTCCCGGGTCTGCGTCGCATCACTTCGTGCTGCGACGCGCCCGGGACACAAGTTGCACCAGCCCGACCCTGCTGGCGGGCTTGACCCGGCAGGCCATCTGTTCGCAAAAAGGTGCCGTCAGACACCCAAAGCGGACAGAACACATGGCCGGAATCGTTCAGGACAAGGTCGCCATCGTCACCGGCGCGGGCCGCGGCATCGGCCGCGCCATCGCGCTGATGCTGGCCGAGGAGGGCGCCAAGGTCGTCGTCAACGACATTGGCGTGGCGCTCGACGGCTCGGGCAGCGACACCGGCCCCGCGCAAGAGGTCGTCAACGAGATCAAGAAGAAGGGCGGCGCGGCCATCGCGTCGACCATCTCGATCGGCGATCCGGCCAATGCCGACAAGATCGTCGCCTCGGCGATCGAGACCTTCGGCAGGGTCGACATTCTGGTGAACAACGCCGGCATCCTGCGCGACAAGATTTTTCACCGCATGAGCTGGTCGGACTGGTCCGATGTGATCTCGGTGCATCTGCACGGCTCGTTCGCCATGAGCCGCGCCTGCGCCACACACTTCCGCGAGCAGAACTCCGGCTCGATGATCCATATGACGTCGACGTCGGGCCTGATCGGCAACTTCGGCCAGGCCAACTACATGGCGGCCAAGATGGGCATCGTCGGCCTGTCGCGCGGCATCGCGCTCGACATGCAGCGTTTCAACATCCGCTCCAACGCCATCGCGCCGTTCGCCTGGGGCCGCATGATCGGCTCGATCCCGACCGAAACCGACGCCGAGAAGGAGCGCGTTGCGCGGCTGCAGCAGATGACGCCGGAGAAGATCGCGCCGCTCGTGGTTTATCTCGGCTCCGACAAGGCGGCTGGCATCTCCGGCCAGATATTTTCGGTGCGCAACAACGAGATCTTCCTGTTCAACCAGACCCGGCCGATCCGCTCGATCCATCGCTCCGAGGGCTGGACGCCGGAAAGGCTCGATGCGCAGCTCAAGGGCGCGTTCGGCCCGTCATTCACGCCGCTCGACCGCTCCGCCGAGGTGTTCGCCTGGGACCCGATTTGACACTCTCTCCCCGTCACCCTGAGGTGGCCGCGCCATCAGCGTACGAGTAGTCCCATGACCATCAACTACGACAAGCTGCTCGCGCTGAAGATTCCCGACGCTGAGCAAACCTATACCGACAAGGACACGATCCTCTACGCGCTCGGCGTCGGCCTCGGCCACGATCCGCTCGATCTGAAGCAGCTCGACTTCGTCTACGAAAAGAACCTGAAGGCGCTGCCGACCTTCGCCGCCATGGTCGGGTATCCCGGTTTCTGGGTGCGCGAACTCGACACCGGCATCGACTGGGTGCGGATCGTCAATGGCGAGCAGAGCGTGACGCTGCATCAGCCGCTCAAGCCCACCGGCACGGTGATCGGGAAGACCCGCGTCCTTGAAGTGATCGACAAGGGGCAGGGCAAGGGCGCGGTGGTCTATGCCGAGCGCAAGGTTATCGACAAGGCGACCGGTGCGGTGATCGCGACCGTGGGGCAGACCACGTTCTGCCGCGCCGATGGCGGCTTCGGCGGCCCGCCGCGCGAGAGCCCGCCGGTGCATCCGATCCCGGAGCGCAAGCCCGATCTCGTCTGCGATCTCGGCACCCGGCCCGAGCAGGCCATCATTTATCGGCTGACCGGCGACCGGAATCCGTTGCACATCGACCCGGACATGGCGAAGACCGCGGGCTTTCCGAAGCCGATCATGCACGGGCTCGGCACCTTCGGCGTGGTAGGTCACGCGTTCCTGAAGAGCGTGTGCGACTACGATCCCACGCGCGTCGTCTCGTTCGGCGGGCGTTTCTCGGCGCCGGTGTTCCCGGGCGAGACCATCCGCACCGAGATGTGGTGCGACGGCAACGTCGTGAGCTTCCGCGCGTCGGTGCCCGAGAGGAACGTCGTCGTCATGAACAACGGCCGCGCCGAGGTGCGGGGATGACGGCCGCGCCGGACGACTCAGAGCTTGCATCGATCCGCGAGGCGGTGCGCGCGCTGTGCGGCGGATTTCCCGGCGAATACTGGCGCAAGGTCGATCGCGAGCGTGCCTATCCGACCGCGTTCGTCGAAGCGCTGACCAAGGCAGGCTTCCTCGCGGCGCTGATTCCGGAAGAGTATGGCGGCAGCGGCCTCGCGATGCCGGCCGCGGCCGCGATCATGGAGGAGATTCACGCTTCGGGCTGCAACGGCGCGGCTTGTCATGCGCAGATGTACACCATGGGCACCGTGCTCCGTCACGGCAGCGCTGCGCAGAAGCAGAAATATCTGCCGGGCATTGCGTCGGGCACGTTGCGCCTGCAGGCCTTCGGCGTCACCGAGCCGACGTCCGGCACTGACACGCTGTCGCTCCGCACGACGGCGGTGAAGGACGGCAACAGCGGCTATGTGGTGAACGGTCAGAAGATCTGGACCTCGCGCGCCGAGCATTCAGACCTGATGCTTCTCCTCGCCCGCACCACGCCGCGTGAGCAGGCCAAGTCTCGCACCGACGGGCTGTCGGTGTTCCTGGTCGATATGCGGGCCCTGCGAGGCAAGGGCCTCAGCATCCGGCCGATCCGCACCATGATGAATCACGCGACCACCGAGGTGTTCTTCGACAACATGAAGATCCCGGCGGACAGCCTGGTCGGCGAGGAGGGCAAGGGCTTCCGCTACATCCTGGCCGGCATGAACGCCGAGCGGATTCTGATCGCGTCGGAATGCATCGGCGACGCCAAGTGGTTCATCGAGAAAGCCTCGGCTTACGCGAAGGAACGCGTGCTGTTCAACCGGCCGATCGGCCAGAATCAGGGCGTGCAGTTTCCGATCGCGCGGGCCTACATGCAGATGTGCGCCGCCGAGTTGATGGTGCACGAGGCGGCGCGGCTTTACGCGGCGGGCGAAAATTGCGGCGAGCAGGCCAACATGGCGAAGCAATTGGCCGCCGAGGCCTCCTGGGCCGCCGCCGACATGTGCCTGCAGACCCACGGCGGCTTCGGCTTCGCAGAGGAGTTCGACATCGAGCGCAAGTTCCGCGAGACGCGGCTTTATACGGTCGCGCCGATCTCGACCAACTTGGTGCTGTCGTATATCGCCGAACACGTGCTCGGTTTGCCAAGGTCGTATTGAGCGCGATTGTAACCCGCACACTGCTGTCATCGCCGGGCTTGTCCCGGCGATCTCGATTAGCGATGCTCGGTGTGTGCAACAGTTCTACGTGTACATTCTTGCAAGCAGACCGGGTGGCGCGATCTACGTTGGCGTGACCAACGACTTGGTTCGTCGCACGTACGAGCACAAAAATGGATTGGTCGCGGGTTTTACCAAACGATACAAAATCGATCGCTTGGTGCATTTCGAAGCTTACGACACTGCCTATCAGGCCATTCAACGTGAGAAGAACATCAAGCATTGGCCGCGGTCTTGGAAGACCCGACTCATCGCTGAAAAGAACGACAGGTGGCGCGATCTCTATGACGAAATTGTCTAGCCTAATAATCGAGATCGCCGGGACAAGCCCGGCGATGACGGCGGTGCGGGTGGCGAATCGGGGGACACTATGACGCTTCCCCTCGAAGGTATTCTCGTCGTGGCGCTGGAGCAGGCCGTGGCCGCGCCGATGTGCTCGTGCCGGCTTGCCGATGCCGGCGCGCGTGTCATCAAGATCGAGCGGCCGGAGGGCGATTTCGCGCGCGGCTATGACGCGCTGGCCAAGGGCCAGTCGAGCTATTTCGTCTGGCTCAACCGCGGCAAGGAATCCATCGTGATGGATCTCACGAAGGATGACGACAAGGCCTTGCTCGAAGCCATGCTCGCCAAGGCCGATGTGTTCATCCAGAACCTGAAGCCCGGCGCGGTGGCGAAGCTCGGCTTCGCGGTCGAGCGGTTGCGCCGCGACTACCCGAAGCTGATCGTCTGCTCGGTGTCGGGCTATGGCGAGACCGGGCCTTACGCGCAACGCAAGGCCTACGACATGCTGATCCAGGCCGAAGCGGGCATTGCCTCCGTCACCGGCGGGCCCGAGGCGCCGTCGCGGGTCGGTGTCTCGGTCTGTGATATCGCGTCCGGGATGAACGCGTATCAGGCCATTCTCGAAGCGCTGATCGCGCGCGGCCGCACCGGCGAGGGCACGTCGATCTCGGTGTCGATGTTCGATGCCATGGCGGACTGGATGACGGTGCCGCTTCTCCAGCATGAGGGTGGCTCGCCGCCCAAGCGCATCGGCCTGGCCCACACGTCGATCGCGCCCTATGGCGTGTTCAAGACCAGGGACGGCGCCGACATCCTGATCTCGATCCAGAGCGATCGCGAGTGGCGGATCCTCGCCGAAAAGGTCCTGGGCGACAAAGCGCTCGCTGCCGATCCGAACTTCGGCACCAACATCGAACGGGTGAAGCGCCGGGCCGAAACCGACGGCAAGGTCGCAGCCGCCTTTGGCGCGCTCGATGTGGAGGCGCTGCAGGACAAGCTCGCGGCGGCCGACATCGCGTTCGGGCGGGTGAACGGCCCCGGCGAGCTCGCCCATCATCCGCACCTGCGCCGCATCGAGGTGGGATCGCCGGATGGACCGGTGGCCTATCCCGCGCCCGCCGCGCAGCGCGAGGGCGCACCGCGGCGGTATGGGCCGGTGCCGGGGGTGGGCGAGCACTCAGACAAGATCAGGGCTGAGTTCAAGCGGTAGAAAACTGACGCAACGTGCCCAACCATTCTCCGCCGTCATGCGCGGGCTTGACCCGCGCATCTCGCTTAGGTGGGCACCGTGCCTCCCTTATCGAGATGGCCGGGACGAGCCCGGCCATGACGTGGAGAGAGCGGTGCCACTAGCGCGCGAGCCTCAATCCATCGCATGCACTTCTTCCGGCGCACCCGCGGGCTTCGGCCGTGCCTTGCCGATCGCAAGCACCAGCGGCAACGACACCAGCGTCAGCATCATCAACAGCTTGAACGTGTTGTCGTAGGAGATGATCGTCGCCTGCTGGGTGACGATCGTATCGAGCAGCGCGCGGCCCTGGTCGGTTGCCATATCGAGCATTGAGCCGGCCTGCTGCAAGGCGTCGTTGAACGGCGTGACATGCTCAGTCAGCCGCGCATGCATCACCGTCGTGGTGCTGGTGAGATTCGCGATCACCATGGAGATGCCGACCGAGCTGCCGATGTTGCGAACGAGCGTCAGCATCGCGGTGCCGCTGGTGCGCAGGTGCCCGGGCAGGCTGGTGAAGGCCACCGTCGACAGCGGCACGAACACGAGGCCGAGACCAGCGCCCTGAATCACGCCGAGGATCACGATGGTTCTGGCCGAGGTGTCGGTGGTGAAGTTGATCATCTCGTAGAGCGTCACGGCCGAGATGGCGAGGCCGATGCCGACCAGCGTGCGCGGCTCGACGAATTTCATCAGCCGGCCGACCATCATCATCGAGATCAGCGTGCCGACGCCGCGGGCGCCGAGCAGGAAGCCCGCCGTCATGATCGGATAGCCGAGCAGGTTCTGCATGAAGGGGGTGATCAGCGCCATGACGCCGAACAAGACGACGCCGATCACCGACATGAAAAGGCAGGCGGCCGCGAAGTTGCGGTCCTTGAACATCTCGAAGCGCACGAACGGCTCTTCGGTGGTCAGCGAGTGCGCGAAGAAGAAGTAGAAGCCCGCCGCCGAGATGATGGTCTCGACGACGATCTCGGTCGCGTCATACCAGCCGACCTGTTCGCCGCGGTCGAGGACGAGCTGCAGCGCGCCGATGCCGATCGCGAGTGCGACGAAGCCGAACCAGTCGAAGCGCAGGTGGTCCTGCTTCTTGGTCTCGTCCATGAACACCATGAGGCCCAGCACCGTCACGATGCCGACCGGCAGGTTGATCAGGAACACCCAGTGCCAGGAGTATTGATCGGTCAGGAAGCCGCCCAGCGTCGGGCCCATGATCGGGCCGAGCATCACGCCCATGCCCCAGATCGCCATGGCCTGGCCGCGCTGTTCGGGCGGATAGGAGTCGAGCATGACGGACTGCGACAGCGGCACCAGCGCGGCGCCGAAGGCGCCCTGCAGCAGCCGCGCCGTCACCATCGCGCCGATGTCCTGCGACATGGCGCAGAGGAGCGACGCGACCGTGAAGCCTCCTGAGCAGATCACGAACAGGCGTTTGCGCCCGAACCGGTCCGACATCCAGCCGATTGGCGCCGTCATGATGGCCGAGGCGACGATGTAGGACGTCAGCACCCAGTTGATCTGGTCGAGCGAGGCCGAGAGGCTGCCCTGCATATAGGGCAGCGCGACGTTTGCCACCGTCGTGTCGAGCGCCTGCATGATGGTGGCGGTCATGGCGCAGACCGTCAGCATCGTGCGTCGCGCCGTAGGCGACATGTTGGTGGCAACGCGGATCATTGTTTCGCGGCTTGCTTCTGCGGCTCCTGCGCCGAATCTTGCGCCGCGGCGGCGCGCGGCGCCGCGGGCAGCGACTTGGTGTCGATGTCGACCGTGACGCTCATGCCGGCGCGCAGCCCCTGCAGCGCAGGATCGCGGTCGAGCTGGATGCGCACCGGAACGCGCTGCACCACCTTGACCCAGTTGCCGCTGGCGTTCTGCGCCGGCAGGATCGAGAACTGCGAGCCGGTGCCGGGAGCGACCGCGGCGACGGTGCCCCAGAAGGTGCGGTCCGGGAACGTGTCGACGATCACCTGGGCGCGCTGGCCGATCTTCAGGTTGGTGATGTCGGTTTCCTTCGGGTTGGCGTCGACCCAGGGCGCGGCGTCGTCGACCACCGAGAACACCGGCGTGCTGGCCATCACGAAACGGCCAAGCTGGATGTTGTCGACTTGCGTCGCGATGCCGTCGATCGGCGCGCGCAGCATGGTGTGGTTGAGGTCGCGCTGGGCCTGGTCGAGTGCGGCCTGGGCCTGCTGATAGGCCGGGAATTTCTCCAGCGGCAGGTTCGGATCGCCGAGCAACTGGTTCAGCGTGGTGTTGCGCTGCTGGACGGCAAGCTGCGACTGCAGCTCCGCGGTGACCATCGCGGCCAGGGCGGTGTCGAGGTCCGCTTGCGAGCCGGCATTGGTTTTCGCAAGTTGCGTCTTGCGGTCGACGTCGCGCTGCTTCAGCGCGACGGCCTGCTTCGCCAGGTCGACCAATTCATTGAGCGACTGAATGTTGGCGATCAGGTTGGCGTGGTCGGCGCGGGCGGTTTCGAGCTTGGCCTTCGCCTGCGTCAGCGCGAGCTGAAACGGCTGCGGATCGATCTCGAACAGCTCATCGCCGGCCTTGACGTGCTGGCCTTCGCGCACCATCACGCGAAGCACCTTGCCGGAGATGTCCGGGGTGATCAGCACCTTCTGCGCGCCGACATAGGCGTTATCGGTGGAAATGTAGCGGCCAGAGCCGAGCCAGATGAACGTGCCGATCGCGAGCACGATCAGCGGCACGACGATCAGCAGAATGGTGCGGATGCGCTTGCGCGAAAATCTTGTGCCCGGCGCCTTCGCGGCGTCGGGTTTCGCGTCGGGCGCCGTCGGCGCCTCGGTCACGACTTTGAGGGTGGGCTCAGCCATATTTCTTCACGTCTTTGTTCGCTTCTTGCGAGGTCTTTCCCGCGATTGCCTGCTTCAAATTTTCACGGGCGATGCCGAGTTGCGACATCACGGAGTCGATCGCCCGCGGATCGGTGCCGGCCAGGATTTCGTCGGCCAGCACTTCGACCTCGGCGGAAATCTTTTCGATCAGCGGCCGCGCCGCCGGCGTCAGGTAAAGGAGCTTGGCGCGGCGGTCGGCCGGGTCGGGCCTGCGCTCGATCAGGCCGTTGTCGCAGAGCCGGTCGACCAGGCGGGTCAGCGTGATCGGCTGGATCTCCAGGAACTCGGCGAGGTCGGACTGATTGGCGCCTTCGTGCCGCTCGAGCTTGAGCAGGACGGCCCATTGGGCCCGAGTCATGCCGAATTGGCGGGCTTTCTGATCGGCATAGGTGCGCAATAAGCGGCCTACGTCGCTGATCAGAAAGAGGATTTCTCGGTTTTTGCTAAGTTTCATCATGATATGCTGAGATATAATAAGCTTGCTTATCATTTCTGCAAGCGGGTGGCCGCGGTTCTGCCATGCGGGAATTTCGGGTCTGGCGCGGGCCGGGTGACGGCCGTGCCGCGGTCGGGCACTGTGCGCCGCGCCGCGGCGCCTGGAGGGCGCGCAAAAGCACTTTGGGAGGACTTGGAATGGAAATCGGATTCATCGGCCTCGGCAACATGGGCGGCCCGATGAGCCGGCGCCTCGTCGAGGCCGGCCACAAGCTCACGGTGTTCGACACCCGCAAGGAGGCGATGGACAAGCTCGTGGCGCTCGGCGCGCAGGCGGCGAGTTCGCCCGCCGACGTCGCGAGCCGGGTCGAGACCGTGATGACGAGCCTGCCGTCGCTCGACATCGGCATGAAGGTAGTCAACGGCGAGAACGGGCTCACACGCGGCAACCGCATCGCCCGCTATATCGATCTCTCCACCACAGGCTCGCGCGCCGCGGTGAAGACCGCCGAGATTTTGAAAGCGCGCAACATCGTGCAGATCGATTGCCCGGTGAGCGGCGGCGTCGGCGGCGCCGAGAAGGGCACACTCGCCGTCATGACGTCGGGGCCGAAAGACGAGGTCGAGCAGGTCCGTCCGGCGCTCGAAGTGTTCGGCAAGGTGTTCTACTGCGGCGACAAGCCCGGCATGGCGCAGAGCATGAAGCTCGCCAACAATTTCCTCTCGGCCACCGGCATGGCGGCGAGTTCGGAAGCGATCGCGATGGGCGTCAAGGCCGGCCTTGATCCGAGCCTGATGTGCGACGTCATCAATGCCGGCAGCGGCATGAACACCGCGACTACCCAGAAGTTTCCGCGCTCGGTTCTGCCCGGCACCTTCGACTACGGCTTCGGCATGGCGCTGATGGTGAAGGACGTGCGGCTGTTTCTGGCCGAGGCCGAGGACTACGGCATCCCGGTCGAAGTCGCCAAGGCGGTCGGCAGTCTGTGGGAGACGGCGATGAAAGAGAACGGCGAGCAGTCGGATTTCACGGAGCTCGCCAAGACCGTCGAGAAGCGCGCAGGCGTGACGATGAGGGCGGCGAAGAAGGCTTGAGCAGTCATACGTGGCAGACTGTTGCCACAGTCATTCCGGGACGGCGCGAAGCGCCGGACCCGGAATCCATACTCCGCAGCAGTGGTTATGGATTCCGGGTTCGCGGACTTCATCCGCGCCCCGGAATGACCGCGGATAGAGGGAAAGCAAAATCATGAGCGACGATATCTGGGAGGTTTTCGCCGTCCGCTACGCCGAGCATCAGCGCAAGGCCGCGGACAACTACATCGGCGGCGATCCGCACGACGTGCTGCAGCCGCTCGACTATTTCGTCTGGGTGATCCGCAACGACAAGCGCACCTTCATCGTCGACACCGGCTTCGACCAGCCGGTCGGCAGCAAGCGCGGTCGCACCATCGTCACGCCGGTCGGCGAGGCGCTGAAGCGTTTCGGCGTCGAGCCCGACAAGGTCGAAGACATCATCATCAGCCACATGCACTACGATCACTGCGGCAATGTCGATCTGTTCCCGCGCGCCCGCTATCACGTGCAGGACAAGGAGATGAACTACTGCACCGGCCGCTGCATGTGCCACAAGCAGCTCCGCTCTTCCTATGAAGAGGACTACGTGGTGTCGATGGTGCGGAAGCTGTTCTCCGGCCGCATCACGTTTCATGAGGGCACGAGCGAGCTTGCGCCGGGCATCACGCTGCATCACATTGGCGGCCACGCCATGGGCCTGCAAAGCATCCGCGTGAAAACGAAACGCGGTTGGGTCATGCTCGCGGCCGATGCGGTACATCTCTATCCGCATCTCGACGAGGGACGGATCTTTCCGACCACCTACCATCTCGGCGAGGTGCTGGAGGGCTACAACACGCTGAAGCGGCTCGCTTCGTCGCGCAATCACATCGTGCCGGGGCACGATCCAGCGGTGATGAAGCTTTATCCGGCGGCGTCATCGGCGCTGGCGGGTTTGGTTGTTCGCTTGGACGTTGATCCGAAGGTGTAGCAGCTTGTGTCCCGCACGCGGTGCAGCGCGAAGCGGTGCACCGCAGATGCGGGACCCCGGTTGCTCCCAGCGAAAAGACAGAAACCGGGGTCCCGGGTCTGCAACGCATCACTTCGTGCTGCGTTGCGCCCGGGACACGAGAGTGCCGTTCATGTCAGCTTGAATTCGGCAAACGCCTCGGCGTGATGGTTGGCCGAGGCCTTGCCGAAGCAGCAGAACACCACGCGCTCGACATGGCGCGTTCCGGCCTTGAGCTCCGACACAACGGTCTTCACTGCGATCAACGCCGCACGATCGGCCGGAAAACCGTAGACGCCGGTCGAGATCGCCGGAAACGCGACCGAGCGTAGTTCGTGTTCGAAAGCCAGCCCCAGCGACGTGCGGTAGCACGACGCCAGCAGGTCGTCCTCGCCGCTGCCGCCGCCGTGCCACACCGGCCCGGCCGTATGGATCACATGTTTGGCTGGCAGCTTGTAGCCGCGCGTGATTTTCGCCTGGCCGGTCTTGCAGCCGTTGAGCGTGCGGCACTCGGCGAGCAATGCCGGGCCTGCGGCGCGATGGATCGCGCCATCGACTCCGCCGCCGCCGAGCAGCGACGTGTTGGCCGCGTTGACGATGGCATCGAGCGCAAGCCCGGTGATGTCGCCCTCGACGATGTCGAGCCGCGCGGACTTGACAGTGGCAGAGAGAAGCGGCGATGCCATCGCGCCAACGTAGCACAAGGCGCAGCTGATTACTTCGTCAGCCGATCGATGCCGGCCGGCATCTCCTCGTCATGCTCGGCGCGCATCTGCTCGCGCAGGTCGATGGTGCTGCGCACGCCGATATCGTCGAAATGCTGATCGAGGAACCGTCGGCCGGCGCGGGTGCCGGCGCGATGCAGCATCTCGAAGAAATCGAAATCGGTGTTGAGCCGGCTTTGCGCCGACAGCTTGCGTCCGATAAATCCGAGATCGACCCGGTGCACATTGATGCGGCGGTATTCGCCCGGTCCCATGCCGCGCTTCAGCGCGCCCTCGTCGATCAGCCGCCGCACGAATTCGATGGCGCGATACTCCGCGATCAGCGAGGCGTTGAACGTGATCTCGTTGACGCGGTTCATGATCTCCTGCGCCGAATGCGGCTCGCTCGCACGCACCACCGGATTGATCTGCACCACCAGCACGTCCTCGGTCTCGGTGGTCCGGAAGAACGGATAGATCGGCGGATTCGACGTGTAGCCGCCATCCCAGTAGGGCACGCCTTCGATCTCGACGGCGCGGAACACGTAGGGCAGCGCGGCAGACGCCATCACGACTTCGGCGTTGACCTTGTCGCGCGGGAACACCCGCAGGCGGCCGGTGTGGACATTGGTCGCCGCGATGAACAAGGGAATGCCGCTATTTTTCACGGCGTCGAAATCGACAAAGCGGACGATCAGGTCCTTCAGCGGATTGATGTTGAGCGGATTGAGGTCGTAGGGCGACAGCATCCGCGACATGGCGTCGAACCATGGCTGGAACGGCGTCACGGCAATCGGGATCAGCGAGAACAGCCGCTCCGAGATGGCGCGGTTGAGCTTCGACATGTCGCCGTCGCGGCTTGCCGCGCGCCAGAAGTCGGCGAGGCGTTTTCTGGCTTCCTCGCGGCCGCCGCGGGCAAGTCCGTCGGCGACCATCACGGCGTTGACCGCACCGGCCGAGGTGCCGGACAGGCCCTCGATCTCGATGCGGTCGTCGCTCAACAGCTCATCGAGCACTCCCCACGTGAAGGCGCCGTGGGCGCCTCCGCCTTGCAGCGCAAGATTGATCTTCTTCTTGCCGTTCGCAGGCTTCGAAGATTTCTTGGACGGATTCTTGGACGCGCTGGGGCGGCGGAGTGCCCGGTTGAGCAATTCCATTATTCGGCAGTCCACCCGCCATCGATGGACATGTTGGCGCCGGTGATCGAAGCGGCCGCATCGCTGGTGAGATAGAGCGCCAGCGACGCCACCTGATCGACCGTGACGAACTCCTTCGTCGGTTGGGCTGCGAGCAGCACGTCACGCTTGACCTGCTCCTCGGTCATGTGGCGCGCCGCCATGGTGTCGGGAATTTGCTTCGCGACGAGCGGCGTCCACACATAGCCCGGCGAGATGCAGTTGCAGGTGATGCCGAAGGTCGCGGTCTCCAGTGCGACGGTCTTGGTGAGACCGGCGATGCCGTGCTTCGCCGTCACGTAAGCCGACTTGAACGGCGAGGCGACCAGCGAATGCGCCGACGCGGTCTGGATGATGCGGCCCCACTTGCGCGCCTTCATCCCCGGCACCGCGGTGCGGATGGCATGGAACGCCGACGACAGATTGATCGCGATGATGGCGTCCCACTTCTCGGGCGGGAATTCCTCGATCGGCGCGACATGCTGGATGCCGGCGTTGTTGACGAGCACGTCGCAGGAGCCGAGCTGTGTTTCCGCGAGCTTGATCATCGCGACCACTTCGGCCGGCTTGGTCATGTCGGCTGGCGAGTAGATCGCCTTGACGCCGAACTCCTTCTCGATGCCGGAGCGCTCCTTCTCGATTTCGTCTGCGGGGCCGAAACCGTTGATCACCACATTGGCGCCGTCCTTGGCGAAGGCGCGGGCGATGCCCAGACCGATCCCCGACGTGGAGCCGGTTACGACTGCGTTTTTCCCTTTAAGCATTTGTAGCACCATATGAATTCGTGTTGAGGGTCGCCCCCTGGGCGGTTCCCGGTGAAGTGCAGGACGAAAGTGGCCATTGAATTGTTGCAATGCAATAACAAAAACGCGGCGCATGGCTCCGGTGCGGCAGGTTATTTCGCGCGGTTCGGGCGGTCGCGTTACACTTCAGGGGCGGCATTCCAGCCGCCGGACCTTATCTCAGCGGCATGACGCACCCGGTCTTCCACGCTCCCGATCACGATCATCAGCGCTGCACCGCGGATGCGCTGGCGCATGCGGAAGCGTTGTGCGCGCAGCGCTCGCAGCGGCTTACGCCGATCCGCCGCCAGGTGCTCGAGGTGCTGCTCGGCAGCCACAAGCCGCTCGGCGCCTATGAGATCATGGATCGCGCCGCGGCCGACGGCGTCAGGCCTGCGCCGATCACGATCTATCGCGCGCTGGATTTTCTCCGCGACAACGGCCTCGTGCATCGCATCGAGAGCCGCAACGCCTTCGTCGCTTGCGTCAACAATCACGCGGCGGGCGATCTCGTGGTGTTCCTGATCTGCGAGCACTGCGGCGCCGTGGGCGAGGCCGCGTCGGCCGCCGTCGCCGATCAGCTCAAGAGCGCCGCGCGCGCCGCGGGCTTCGCGCCGAAGGCGCCGGTGATCGAGATCTCCGGCGTCTGCGCCCATTGCCAGCAGCACGAACACGCCGGCTGATGTTTGTAATTGACTCCCTGTGCCCCCCGGGCGGCGCGCTCCCTCTCCCGCTTGCGGGGGAGGGTTGGGGAGGGGGCCTGCATCACGGCCGGTGCCTGCAGCATGCCCCCTCCCTAGCCCTCCCCCCGCGAAAGGGCGTTTACGCCCGTCTTCGACGGGCTATGCGGGGGAGGGGACGTTGTGGCGCGAGCGTGCGAAAACATAACGTTCAAGCACCGCACTCGCTGCATCTCTTCGCATGACCACCACCCACACCAGCCACACGCGGCCGCTCGATACCGCCGGCATGGCGAGCACGGTGTTTCTCTGCATCACCTGGGGCTTCAATCAGCCGATCGTGAAGCTCGCGATCCTCGAAGGCGTGCCGCCGCTGTTGCAATGCGCGATCCGCTCCGCGCTCGGCATGCTGATCGTGCTCGGCATCATGCGCGCCCGCGGCCTGCCGGTGATGGAGCGCGACGGCACGCTCGCGGCCGGCATTGTCGTCGGTATCCTGTTCGGTCTCGAGTTCCTGCTGATCTATCGCGGCCTCGTCTACACCGCGGCCTCGCGCGCGACGCTGTTCATCTACCTCGCGCCGTTTTTCGTCGTGCTCGGTGCGCGCTGGCTGTTTCCGGGTGATCGCTTCCGCCTCATGCAATGGGCCGGCCTGGTGCTGGCCTTCGCCGGCATGATGGTCGCGTTTGGCGTGCCAGCGCCGGCATCCTCGCCGCACCAGTTGCTCGGCGACCTGATGATGGCCGGCGCGGCCGCAGCCTGGGCCGCGACCACGCTGGTGATCAAGGCCAGCTCGCTTTCGCGCATCTCGCCGGAAAAGACGCTGCTCTACCAGGTCGCGGTCTGCGTGCCGATCGTCGCCGTGGGCGCATGGGTGTTCGGCGAACGGATGACCGCCATGCCGTCCGCGGTGGCGCTCGGTTCGCTCGCCTACCAGACCGTCGTGCTCGGCACCACGTTCAGCCTGTGGTTCGCCCTGATCGTGAAATACTCGGCGAGCCGGCTGTCGGCCTTCACGTTCCTGACCCCGCTGTTCGGGGTGGCGGCCGGCCATTTCGTGCTGGGCGAGCCCCTGACCCCGGCTTTTGCCGTGGCCGTGGCCCTGGTCGCGGGCGGCCTGATACTCGTCAACCGGCCTCGATAGGGCTATATCAGGCCCGTCAGGAGAGAGAGTTCCAATGCAGGACGTCGGAATGCAGGCGAGGCGCCAGTCGGTGCCGGTTCAGGTCGGCAATGTCACGGTCGGCGGCGGCGCCCCCATCGTGGTGCAGTCGATGACCAACACCGATACCGCGGACATCGATTCCACGGTCCGCCAGGTGGCGGCGCTGGCCAATGCCGGTTCCGAGATCGTCCGCATCACGGTCGACCGCGACGAGGCCGCGGCGGCGGTTCCGAAGATCAAGGAACGGCTGCTCAAGATCGGCTGCGAGGTTCCGATCGTCGGCGACTTCCACTACATCGGCCACAAGCTTCTGGCCGACCATCCCGGCTGCGCCGAGGCGCTCGACAAGTACCGCATCAATCCGGGCAATGTCGGCTTCAAGGACAAGAAGGACAAGCAGTTCTCCTCGATCGTCGAGATGGCGATCAAACACAACAAGCCGGTGCGCATCGGCGCCAATTGGGGCTCGCTCGATCAGGAGTTGCTCACGCACCTGATGGACGAGAACTCCAAGTCGAACCAGCCGAAGGAGGCCCGCGAGATCACCCGCGAGGCGATGATCCAGTCGGCGCTGCTGTCGGCCGCGCGCGCCGAGGAGATCGGCCTGCCGCGCAACAAGATCATCCTCTCGGCGAAGGTTTCGTCGGTGCAGGACCTGGTGCTGGTCTATGCCGACCTCGCCAAGCGCTCGGACTATGCGATCCATCTCGGCCTCACCGAGGCCGGCATGGGATCGAAAGGCATCGTCGCGTCGTCGGCCGCGCTCGGCATTCTGCTGCAGCAGGGCATCGGCGACACCATCCGCGTGTCGCTGACGCCGGAGCCGGGTGGCGACCGCACGCTGGAAGTGAAGGTCGGTCAGGAGATCCTGCAGACCATGGGCTTCCGCACCTTCGTGCCGCTGGTTGCGGCATGCCCCGGCTGCGGCCGCACCACCTCGACCACGTTCCAGGAGCTCGCCGGTTCGATCCAGTCGTTCATCCGCGACTCGATGCCGGAGTGGAAGAAGAAGTATCCGGGCGTCGAAGCGCTCAACGTCGCGGTGATGGGCTGCATCGTCAACGGGCCTGGTGAGTCGAAGCACGCCGACATCGGCATCTCGCTCCCTGGCACCGGCGAGGCGCCGGCTGCGCCCGTGTTCATCGACGGCAAGAAGGCCGTGACCTTGCGCGGTCCCACCGTCTCGCAAGACTTCCAGAAGCTCGTGATCGACTACATCGATCGCCGCTACGGCGTCGGCGGTGCGGGCCAGACCGCGGCGGAGTAATCCACCGAGGCGGGTCCGATGCGCCGCTTATCGTCTCGGGCCACGTTTTGGTACAAGCGGGTGTTTCCCGTCATCTGGTACGGGTTTCTTGCATTATTTGTGACTGTCCCAATCGTTGTTTCGTTGACGAGAGGCGCTGCGGCGTCGCCGGACCTGCTGTTTTTTATCGCGCCGGTCGCGATGGCCGTCGTCGGTTACGTCATTATGAAGAAGTTCATCTTCGATCTCGTCGATGAGGTGCTCGATGCCGGTGACGCGCTCCTGGTGAAGAGCGGCGGCCGCGACGATCGGATTGCGTTGTCGGATATCAAGAACGTGAACTACACGCCGATGATGAGTCCGCCTCGCGTCACGCTGTCTCTGCGAAAGCCCAGCGTCTTTGGAGACAAAGTGACCTTCTGCGCTCCCATTCAGCTCATCCCGCTTTCCAATCACCCGATCATCGACGAGTTGATCGAGCGGATCGATGCCGCGCGCGACGGTCGTAGGATGGGTTGAGCGCAGCGAAACCCATCGAAGATCTAAGTTGGGTTTCGCTTCGCTCAACCCAACCTACGAAACCTAGCCCCAAATCTCCTTCGCCACCTCGACCACCAGCTCGAGCTTGCGCCGCTGCTCGTCGGGCGTGAGCGCGTTGCCCTTGATCGTGCTGGCAAAGCCGCATTGCGGGCTCAGAGCCAGCTGGTGAAGCGGCACCACTTGCGCCGCTTCTTCGATGCGGCGCTTGATCTCGTCCCGGGATTCGATCTTGCCCTTCTTGGTCGTGACCAGGCCCAGCACCGCAACCTTGTTCTTCGCCAAGTGCGTCAGCGGCACAAACGTGCCGGCGCGCGGGCTGTCGTATTCGAGAAACAGCGCGTCGACGTCGATGGCGCTGAAGGCCAGCTCCGCCACCGGATCGTAGCCGCCTTCCGCGGCCCAGCTGCTTTCGTGGTTGCCGCGGCACATGTGCATGCCGACCGCCATGTCGTCCGGCACCCCGCGCAGGCAATCGTTGAGCAGCGCGACGTATTTCGCAGGCAGGGCGTCCGGATCGTCTCCGCGCTCGACCACGCCTTTGCGCATCTGCGGATCGCACAGGAACGGCAGGTTGGTCTCGTCGATCTGCACGTAGCGGCAGCCGGCCTGATAGAGCGCCGCGATCTCCTCGCGATAGACGCTGGCAAGATCGGCAAAGAATTCCTCGATGTCCGGATAGGCTTTGCTGTCGATCGCGGCCCGACCGCCGCGAAAGTGCAGGATGGTCGGCGAGGGGATCGGCTGCTTGGCGACGAGACCCGCTTTGTCGGCGATGGGCTTGAGCGCCGCGAAATGGTGGACCGCGAGCGGCTGAACGCGCTTCAGCTTGCTTTTGACGATCACGCGCGGCGGTGCGAATTCGACGTCACCGCCCTCGTTGTGAAAGCGCGTCGGGAGCGAGCCCTCGAAGCCCACGCCGTCGATGCGCTCGATGAAATCCATGAACCAGTGCCGGCGGCGGAATTCGCCGTCGGTGCACACCTTGAGGCCGACATCGCGCTGCAGCGCCACCGCATCCTCGATGGCGCGCGTCTCGACCGCCCACAATTCATCGGCGCTCACGCGGCCCTGCAAGCGGCCGTTGCGGGCCTCGAAGATGGTAGCCGGGCGCAGCAGGCTGCCGACCACCTCGGCCTTGAACGGAGGAAGCGCGGGTGCGGTCACGGGAGCAATCCTTTGTTTTCCTGGGTCGAGGTCTGAGCGAGACCAAAGAATTTTATGTTATTTCAATATCTTAAATCTAGAGTTGGTGATGGTGTGTGCGGCCTGCGTCACTTCGCGGAAAATTGCAGCGCATCCCGGGATTCGCCGTGACACCCTTCGGCGATACCGTAATCTTCACCGAGTGTACGGCTGACAGGGGGTTGGCAGTGCGGGTGCGGGACGTCTTCGGCGGGCTTGGTGCGGCGCTGGCATTGTCCGCCTGCGTCACCCAGAACGCTCAGCATCAGACCACGACCTTTCTCGACTCCTACGCCCAGGCCCAGCCGACGCTCGCCTCGTTCCGCGAATGCCACGGCTTCGCCTGCAGCTCGAGCTCGACGGTCTCGCTCAGCCCGCAGGAATGGTCGAAGGTGGTCGCGGTGATGCGGCCGCCGGCCAAGGACGCCAAGGCCGAGCGGCGCAAGATTTCGGTCGCCGTCGCCACCATGCGCATGCTGGTCGGCGCCAAGACCGGCACGGCGGTCCATCAATGGACCCACAAGGATCGGGAGATCCTGCCGAACATGAGCGACCCGACGCAGCTCGATTGCATCGACGAGTCGGTCAACACCTGGACCTACATGACGATGATGGAGCGCGGCGGTCTGTTCCGTTTCCACGAGGTGGCGAAGCTTTCCAACTCCGGCGGTCTGGTCGACCCGCGCAACACCGCGGTGCTGAGGGAAAAGAACGGCGATCTCTACGCCATCGATCCGGCGCTGGTCGACGCCGGCGTGCCGCCGCCGGTCATTCCGCTTGCGAGCTGGATGACCGAATGGCCGCCCGACCTCTCCAAGAGCGACACGCCGAAGACCAAGGTGAATATCCGCACGCGAAGCGCGGCGCTGGAGAAGCCTGCCCAATAGGCCGCGTTGCAGTCGCGCAAGGTGCGTTGTCATCGGCGGTGCGCCCCCTCTCCCCAGCGGGGAGAGGGTCGGGGTGAGGGGGCCTCACTCTCTCGATAAACCGTACCCCCTCACCCGACGCGCTTTCGCGCGTCGACCTCTCCCCATGGGAGAGGTGAAGGAGTGCTCAATCCGCGCTATCATCAACCCATTCTCGACCGGGAGAATGGCCATGAGTTCGCTCAGCAGCAAGGACGGCCCGCGCTATCGGCACGCCGCCGACGAGACCCCCACGCCTTATGAAACCATCGGCGTCGACAAGCTTACGCCGATCATCGGCGCGGAGATCAGCGGCGTCGATCTGGCGAAGCCGCTATCGAACCGCGAGCGTGATGAAATCCACCGCGCGCTCGCGGAGAACTCGGTGATCTTTTTTCGCGATCAGTTCATCAGCCTGCAGCAGCATCTCGCCTTCGGCCGGTTGTTCGGCGAACTGCACATCCATCCGGCGGCGCCGCACGAACCCGGCGAGCCGGCGCTGATGAAGATCTACGCCGACGAAAAATCGCCGCGCGCCAACGGCGAGGGCTGGCACACCGATGTGTCGTGTGATCTCGAACCGCCGATGGGATCGATCCTTCATATCAAACAGTGCCCGCCGCATGGCGGCGACACGCTGTTCGCCAGCATGTATGCGGCTTATGACGCGCTGTCGGACCGCATGAAGGCGTATCTTGCCGGCCTCACGGCGCTGCACGATGGCGAGCCGGTGTATCGCGGGCTCTATTCAAACGCCGGCGTCGCCGACAAGCCGGCCTATCCGAGCGCCGAGCATCCGATCGTCCGCACCCATCCGGTGACCGGCAAGAAGGCGCTCTACGTCAACCGCGGATTCACGCACCACATCATCGGCATTCCGCGCGACGAGAGCGACGCGATACTCGCGTATCTTTATCAGCACGCCGAGAATCCGCTGTTCCAGTGCCGCTTCCGCTGGACCGAGAACGCGATCGCGTTCTGGGACAATCGCTGCACGCAGCATCGCGCGATGTGGGACTACTGGCCGCACACCCGCTCCGGCACGCGCGTCACCGTGAAGGGCGAGCGGCCGGTGTGATTTTGAGTTGGGGCTGCGGTCTATCAACTCGTGTCCCGGACGCGGTGCAGCGTGGAGCGAAGCGGAACGGTGCACCGCTGATCCGGGACCCCGGTTGCTGTCAACGTGAAGGAAAAAACCGGGGTCCCGGGTCTGCATCGCACCACTCGCTTTCGCTCGTGCTGCGCTGCGCCCGGGACACGTGGGGAGAGAGCGAGCCCCGCGATTTCAACAGAGCGAGTACGCTACTTCAAAATCTCCAGCGTCAGCGGCTTGAGCTTGTAGTTGTTGCACGGGTTGAACAGGATCGGGCAATTCGAGATCGCCACGATCTGCGGCATCAGCGCCTTCATGATCATGTAGTCGCCGACCTTGCCCTTGGCGTCGCGGATTTCCCACTTGCCGTCGGGATCGTAGGCCACCGTCATGAACACGTTGAAGCAGGCGTCGATGTTGAAGTTCCAGCGGTCCATGCCGTAGCCGCTGATGGCCTTCTCGAGGTTCTGCTGGCAGTTCGGCTGGCCTTTGCCCTTGTCGCCGTAGCGCATCATGTTGAGATGCTCGGAGCAGTAGCCACCGCCGCAATAGTTCTCGCCGGTGAGGTCTTCCTCGATCGTCCACATCGGCCGCGTGCGGTTGGTGTAGAGCGTCATCGGCTTGGTGAACTTCCAGCTGAGGTTCACGGCGCGGCTGCTGTGCATCGACAAAAGCTCGCGCGGGTCGTCTCGGTTGAACGAGATCAGGTCGGCGACCTGCTCGCCCTCGGGCTGGGTGAGCTTGAAGCGCTGTCCGGTCTCGATCTCGAAGCTGATGTTGCCGGCCGGCGGCAGTGTGACCGGTGTGCCGGGTGTGAGAACGGCGGTGGCTTTGCTCATGGTTGTATTCCCAGTTGCTGCAGCAGACTCGATCTGACTCCCTCTCCCCCATCGGGGAGAGGGTCGGGGTGAGGGGGAACAGCTCTATCGATAAACCGTACCCCCTCACCCGACGCGCTTTCGCGCGTCGACCTCTCCCCATGGGAGAGGTGAAAAAAGTGAGAGTCAACCCGAGGCATCACAACCCGCGCTTCAGCTGGCTTGCCGCCATCGCATAGCCGCCCAGCGCGCCGTCGACGAAGTGCACGTGGTTGGATCGCGTCGGCGATGGCGTGAAGCAGGTCATCATCGCGGCGTGCTGGCGGTGGGTGCCGTAGCGCAGAATGTTGTTCCTCGCGCGTTCGGCGAGATGCGCCTCGATCTCGTCGGCAAGCTCCACGGTGCAGTCGAGCACCATGCGAAGCGCATCGTCAAATTTGCGGAAGTCGGAGTTGTCGATCAGTTCGCGGGTGTATTTTGCCGGAATGAATTGCCCGGCCGTGATGCCGAAACGCATAATCAGAAAGGCGAAGAACGTATAGGCCAGAAGATAGATGCGACGCCGCCACAGCGGCTCGCCCTGCTTTCGCGAGGCCCGCACCTCTAGTTCGAAGCCCTGCGGCGGCCAGGTGAGCTTGAGCTTTTGCCCCGGCACCGGACGCGATGCATCCGGCGTCTTCTCGACAATCCGGGCGATGTCCTCGATCGCCGCGCGGAACGCGTCCATGTCGGCGCCCGGGATGGGCGCGACCACCAGCGACAGCACGACGCCACGCGACGATTTGATCTCCTCGAAACGGCACGACAGGCCGCTCAGATCCGGCCGCGCGCCGGGCGGCCCCGCGGCGAGCGCGATCTCGCCGCGCTTCATCGCGGCATCGGCCCAGGCGATGCCGCCGCCGGCAAACATCGCGATCGCGATATGCTCCGACGGCCCGTAGCGCGCGACGCGCACGTCGAAGCCCTGGGCCCGAATGTCGCCGATCGTCACCATACCGATGCGCAACGTCAGATCGAGATCGTCGCGCACCCACGCCGCGGTCGCGACCAGCGCCTCGCGGGCGATGTCCGCGTCCGCGGCCGGCACCGCGAAGCTTGCGCCATCGCCGCCGAACACGAAGGGAAATTCGCGATCCTCGAGCGCATGGGTGATCGCGACGATCACGGAGGCACCCGCCATGTTCACCGCCTTGTAGCGGTTTTCGGCAATCGCCTTGGTCGACTGCACGATGTCGGCGGTGCCGACCACCCAGTCATCCGGCAGTGGCCGGAACAGGCCTGGGTCCATGACGTGGGTGAAGTCACGGAAGACCGGCAGGCTGGTGTAGAAACGGTCGGGCGAGGCCGGTGTCAGCATGAGGCGATGTTAGCCGACAATGGGCGGCGCATCATGTCTGGGTGTCTCGTGTAGGATGTGCCGCGTTGAGGGGCAGGGCGTGAGTGCAGGGCTGTATGTCTGATCCGCGATCGTTGTATTTGGATCTCCTGGAAAAATCGCTGACCGATGAGATTTACCGCGAGCGGCCGGAAGACATCCGCTGGCGTTCTTTCCTGCAGCGCCTCCGCCATCCGTATCTCACGCGCCGCGGGGCATTCGCATGGCCCGGCCGGGCGCACACGATGATCGGGCGGCGGCGCCTGCGTCATCTCCGGGAGCTGGTCGAAGACGTGATCGACAACAATGTCCCCGGCCACTTCATCGAGACCGGCGTGTGGCGGGGCGGCGCCTGCATCCTGATGCGCGGCGTCCTCGCGGCACACGGCGTGCAGGACCGGCGGGTCTATTGCGCCGACAGTTTTGAGGGGCTTCCGCCGCCGGATGCAAAGCACCCTGCCGACAAGCGAGATCGCCTGCACGCCTTCAGCGAGCTTGCCGTGTCCGAAGACACCGTGCGTTCGCATTTTGCCGCCTATGGGCTGCTCGACGCGCAAGTGGTTTTCCTCAAGGGATTTTTTGAGGAGACGCTGCCGAAGCTTCGGGATGAACGGTTTGCGTTGATCCGGCTCGATGGCGACATGTATGGCTCGACGATCACGGCGCTGAACAATCTTTACGACCGGCTTTCGCCGTCCGGATACGTGGTCATCGATGACTATGGCGGGATCCGAAGCTGCGCCAAGGCCGTGACGGACTTCCTGGCCCAGCGCGGGCTCAAGCCGAAAATCGAGCCGGTCGACGAATCCTGCGTGTGGTGGCAGAAGCTGGTTGTTTGATTGACGCACATTGATGTTCGTGATAAGTTCTGATTTGCCTCGCTCATCTGAGGGCGTCTTCCGGAGACGTTCGGCTGACGGAGCGGGGTGTGGCGCCTGCAGGCGTGGCTCGTGACCACGTCCCAGGGTGTGAGGTCATTGTCCGTCCCCGATGAGGGGGCCGCCTTCAGTGGCAGGGCGCGGTCGGGTGAAAGCGGGCGCAAATGCCCCCTGGAGCATGGTGGGTGAAAACCCAGCCGGTCCGATCGAATCTCGAACGGTGGCCTCGCAATAAATCGCCACAGTGGAGCGCTGGAAGGCGTGCGTGCCGGTCAAACGGCACGCGGCACCCTCGCAAGGTGCCGACTGATACGTGGCGCCAACCGGCGCTCCGCTCCCCTCAGGGGAGGCAACGAAACCCGGGCATGGCCCGGATAAACCGACAGGGAAATCTGGCGATCCGCGCGGTTCATCGCGTGGAGCCGGGGACGCTTGTGTGCAGGGCTGTTTGAAAATTGAATCTGAGACCACGGCTGGCGCCGGTGGGAAACGCTCGCGCGCAACCCGCCGCCCTAAAGCGGCGTCTCGCCTTCGCGTTTGGCCAGGATCGCGGCCTCTTCGAGATCAAGCTCGCGTTCGAGGCGGCGGCGCGACTCGTCGGTGATCGTGCCGCCGCGCAGGAGGCCGTAGAGGAAGTCACGCTCGGCGGAGATCAGTTCCAGCCGCACATCGTTGTTGGCGCGCATCGCCGTAAGCCCATCGTCGAGGTCGCTCGGAATGAGCCGCTCGCGCTGATCGTGCCGCGCGTTGAGGAAGGTCACGATTTCCTCGCTCAGGCCGCGCTCCTCGGCGATCCGCTTGAGATGCGTTCTCGCGTGGCTGACTGCCGCGGTGCGCGCATCGAGTTCGGCCTGGCGTTCGAGGCGCGCATCGGCCTCGCCGTCGCCGCGCAGCCCGAGCCAGCGGATCACGTTCGGCAGCATCAGGCCCTGGCCGATCAGCGTGACGATGATGACGCCGAAGGTGGCGAACAGGATCAGATCGCGGTGAGGAAACGGATTGCCGCCATCGACCCAGAGCGGAATCGCAAGCGCCGCGGCGAGCGACACCACCCCGCGGATGCCGACGAAGGACAGCACGAACACCCAGCGCCATGGCGGCGAAGGTTCGCGCCGCGCCAGCACCGGATTGAGCCAGCGCGTTCCGTAGGTGACCGGGAACACCCAGGCGAACCGCGCCAGGATCACGATCACGACCGTGACCGCCGTCGCGGTGAGCACCTGGCCGATCGGGAAGTCGTGCGCCTTCTCGATCAGCGAGCGCGCCTGCAGGCCCGTGATCAGGAACACGAAGCCTTCGATCAGGTAGATGATCAAATCCCAGAAGAAGATGCCCTGCAGCCGCGTCGCGGCCGAGATCAGCCGCGGCCCGTTCCAGCTCACATAAAGGCCGCACGCGACGGTGGCGAGAACGCCCGAGCCCCCCACCTGATGCGGAATGAGGTAGGCCAGAAACGGCGTCATCACCGACAGCGTGATCTCGACACGCGGCTCGCGGGCCCAATGACGCAGCCTGAGACTGAGCCAGCCGACGCCGATGCCGTAGAGCACCTCGCCGGCCACGATCAGCGCGAAGTTGCCGGCGGCCTTGCCGGCCGAGATCGAGCCGGCCGTCACGGCGAGCACGGCGAACTTGTAGAGGATCAGCGCGGTGGCGTCGTTGGCCAGGCCTTCGCCTTCGAGCACCACCAGCAGGCGGCGCGGCAGGCCGAGCCGCCGCGCGATCGACAGCGGCGCCACCACATCGGGCGGCGACACGATGGCGCCGAGCACGAAAGCCACCGGCCAAGGCCAGTGGAGCAGATAGTGCATTGCCGCCGCCACCGCGACCGTGGTGAACACCACGGCGCCGAAGGCGAGCAGCGTGATCGGTCTGAGATTCTGGCAGAACTCGCGCCAGCTCATCGCAACGCCGGCCGAGTAGATCAGCGGCGGCAGCAGCACGAGGATCACCAGCTCCGGCGCGAGCTCGAGCGCGGGCAGGCCCGGCACCAGCGCCAGCCCGATGCCGGCCATGACCAGCAGGATCGACGGCGGCAGCGTCAGCCGTTGGGCGATGACGGCGACCAGCACCAGCACCGCCAGAATGAATGCCATGGTCTCGATGGAGCCGGTCATTGCACGCTACTTCTGGAACAGGCCGGCCGCGAGGTTCACCATCATGGCGACGATGGCGGTCGAGAAGAAGAACGACAGCGCGCCATGAGCGACGACCAGGCGGCGCGTCGGTTTGTGGGTGATGGCGACGTCGGAGACCTGGAACGTCATGCCGACCACGAACGAGAAGTAGATGAAGTCCCAGTAGTCGGGCTGATCGTCATCGGGAAATTTCAGGCATCCGCCGCCCTCGTCGCCGCCGTAGAATTCGTGGGCGTAGTGAAGCGCAAAGATGGTGTGCGTGAAAGTCCAGGACAAGACGACCGTGACGATGGCGAGCGCGATGTAGAGCCCGTAGTGCGGATCGTCGGCCTTGAGCACCGCGAGCTCGGCGAAGATCGCTCCGAGGCTTGCGACCGCCGCGATGACGGAGAGCGCCAGGATGCCGAACGCGCCTTCGTCCTGGATGTCCGCATTCCGCCTCATCGACGCGACCGTGGAGCATTGCGCCATCATGACCGCGGCGGCGACCAGATAGATGACAACGCCCGTATCCCATCCGAGCAGCATGCTCGCCACAGTGCCGAAGCCTGTCGCGCGAAGGATCAGGATCGCGACGAGGCCGATCGCGGCCGAGATGAACAGCCGCGGATGCGCCATGCCGACCCGGACGATCCGGATCGGGCGCTTCGGCGGGGTGCTCATTGGAATCCGGTCCGGCGCCTAGGCTCGCCGTTCGGCGATGAAGCGGGCGGCGTCCTTGAGGATCGCGGCGTCGGCGCCGAACGGTGCGAGCGTGCTCTCGGCGTCTTTTACCAGCTGCGTGAGGCGAGCCCGGGCGCCGGCGACACCGAGCAGGTCGACCAGCGTGGCCTTGCCGTGCGCCGCGTCCTTGCCGGCGGCCTTGCCGAGCGTGGCGGTGTCGCCCTCGACGTCGAGCAGATCGTCGGCGATCTGGAACGCCTGTCCGATCACCTGGCCGTAGCGGCTAGCCGCCTCGTGCTTGGCCTTCGGCGCATTGCCGAGGATCGCGCCGGCGACGCAGCAGAACTTCAGGATCGCGCCGGTCTTCATGGCTTGCAGCGTCAGAACATCCTGTTCGCCTTGGGCCTTGTCGTTCTTGCCGAAGCGGCCTTCGGCCGCGAGGTCGAGCATCTGGCCGCCGACCATGCCGCCGATGCCGGCGGCGCGGGCGAGGCCGGTGACCAGCGCGATGCGCACCGCGGCGTCCGGATGGGTTTCGGGGCGGCCGAGCACGTCGAACGCGAAGGTGAGGAGGCCGTCGCCCGCGAGGATCGCCGTGGCCTCGTCGAATTGCTTGTGCGCGGTCGGACGGCCGCGGCGCAGATCGTCATTGTCCATCGCCGGCAGGTCGTCGTGGACCAGCGAATAGCAGTGCACCAGCTCGATCGCGGCGCCGGCCATCAGCGCGCGTTCGCGCGGCACGCCGAACAGCGCCGCGGTCTCGATGGTGAGGAACGGCCGCAGCCGCTTGCCGCCGCCCAGGCTGGTGTAGCGCATCGCCTCGAGGATGCGCTGCGGGCGTGCGATCTCGCCTTCCGGCAGGCTTTTGCCGAGCAGCCGGTCGAGCAGATGCTCGGTGTCGTTGGCTGCGGCATTGAGCCTCGCGGCAAAGGAGGCGTCCTGGGTATCGGTTTTGGCGGCGGTGCGCGACATGGGATGAATTGTGCTTAACTCCGAACCAATGACAAGCGCTGCCACTCCCCGAAAATCCGCGTTTCGCGTGATCCGCTGGCTGGTTGTGGCAGTGCTGGTCCTGATCCTTTTGCCCTATTTGATCGCGCCGCTCTACCGCGTGATCAACCCCGTGTCGACACTCATGGTGGGTCGCTCGATTCTCGGTAAACGGGTTGAGCGGACCTGGGTGCCCATCGACAGGGTCGCGCCGGTGCTGCCGCGGACCGTGATCGCCTCCGAGGATGCGCGGTTTTGCAGCCATCGCGGCGTCGATATGGTGGAAATGCGGGCCGCTCTGGAGGACGCCGAGGACATTACCGACGCCCGCGGCGGCTCGACGATCACCCAGCAGCTCGCGAAGAATTTGTTCCTGTGGCCCGGCCGCAGCATCGTCCGCAAGGCTCTCGAGTTCCCGCTGGCGCTGTGGGTCGACCTGGTGCTGCCCAAGCGCCGGATCATGGAGATTTATCTCAACATCGCCGAATGGGGCCCGAACGGCGAGTTCGGCATCGAGGCCGGGGCCCAGAAGGCCTTCGGCAAGTCGTCGCGGGAGCTTTCTCCCGCGGAGGCGGGCCTGATGGCGGCGATCCTGCCCAATCCCAAGCGGCGGAGCGCCATGCAGCCCCGCCCGGGCGTGCGCCGGATCGCCGGCATCGTCCAGGCCCGCGCCGCCCGGGCCAAGTCCATCGATGCCTGTATCAGGAGGTGAGGGCCGGAAATGGGTTTCGCCTCATTTGGTCTAGCTTTGGCAGGGGGCTTCCTCTATAAGCCCGGCTTCCCAAGGGTTCAGACGGTCCGGCGCGTCGCGCGCCGCGGTTTTTCAAGGAGAATTCCCCATGGCCGTGCCGAAGAAGAAAACCTCGCCCTCGCGGCGTGGCATGCGCCGTTCGGCCGACGCGCTCAAGCAGCCGTCCTATGTCGAGGACAAGGATTCGGGCGAGATGCGGCGTCCGCATCACATCGATCTGAAGACCGGCATGTACAAGGGCCGGCAGGTGCTCAAGGCGAAGACCGAGGCCTAAGTTCGCAAGGTCGTCTGCTAGCCTGAGGGGCTCGCCATGTACCTGGTCGGTTTTCCGCTGCTGGTGATCCCGTTCGCGATCTACAACATGATCGCGTTCCTGACGCCGACTTTGAGCTGGACCGACAAGGTCGCGACCATCCATCTGATCTCGGGTCAGGATTGGAACGTGACGCCGGAGGAGATCCTCCTGGCGTTCTCCGTGCTGCTGCTCGGCGTCGAGATCGTGAAGGCGACGCGGATGGGCATCCGCGGCCTCCTCGACCACATCCTGTCGATGATCCTGTTCATCGCCATGCTGGTCGAGTTCCTGCTGGTCGCCCGCGCCGGCACCTCGCCGTTCTTCATCCTGATGGTGATCAGCCTGGTCGACGTGCTCGCGGGCTTCATCATCACGGCGCGCACTGCGCAGCGCGACATCCAGATCGAGCGCGACGTCCCGACCGTCTGAAGCATCCATGAGTCGCGATTTCCAATTGCCCGGCCGTTCGCCCGTCATCGCGAGCGAGGGCATGGCCGCGACCTCGCATCCGCTGGCGACGCTTGCCGCAATCGACGTGCTGCGCGCAGGCGGCAACGCCGTCGATGCCGCGGTCGCGGCGGTCGCGGTGCTCTGCGTGATCGAACCGCACATGACCGGCATTGGCGGCGACTGCTTCGCGCTGATCGCCGAGCCCGGCAAACCTGTGTGGGGCTACAACGGTTGCGGCCGCTCCGGCGCCAAGTCCTCGACCGAGGCGCTGCTCGAAAAAGGCATGACTTCGATCGAGCCGACCTCGCCGCACGCCGTGAACGTGCCGGGCGCGATCGAGGCCTGGGGTGCGCTGCTCAAGACGAAAGGCACCTGGCCGTTCGATCGGGTGCTGGCGCCTGCCATCAAATACGCCGAGCACGGCTTTCCGGTCGCGCCGCGTGTGGCCTCCGACTGGAAGGGCTGGGTCAGCAAGCTTCGCAACAGCACGGGCGCGACCAAGCATTATCTGCCGAACGGCGGCACGCCGGCTGAAGGCGACATCATGAAGCTGCCGGCGCTCGCCCGGACGCTGAAGGCGATCGCCAAGGATGGCGCGAAAGCGTTCTACGAAGGGCCCATCGCCGAAGACATGGCGTCGACGCTCGCGGCGAAAGGCTCCGTTCTCTCCGTCGAGGATTTCGCTAAGCATCGCGGCGAGGCGGTGACGCCGATCTCGACCAATTATCGCGGTGTCGACCTTGTCGAGATTCCGCCGAACACGCAGGGCCTCACCGCGCTGGTGACGCTCAACATCCTGGAGAATTTCGACCTCGCCGCGCTCGAAGCGCTCGGCCCCGATCGTTTCCATCTGATGCTCGAGGCCGCGCGGATGGGCTTCGCGGTGCGCGACACGCACATCGCCGAGCCGTCGTTCATGCGCGTGTCAGTTGATGCCCTGAACGACAAAGTCTTTGCAAAGACGCTTGCCGCGAAGCTCGATCGCACCAAGCGGGTGCCGTTGCCGCCGGCGCCGACGCCGGGCAGCGACACGGTCTATCTCACCGTGGTCGATCGCGACCGCTGCGCGGTGTCGCTGATCAATTCGCTGTACTCGTCATTCGGCACCGGCATTTGCACCGAGAAGACCGGGGTGCTGTTCAACAACCGCGGCTCCGGCTTCGTGCTCAAGCCCGATCATCCGAATGCGCTGGGCCCCTCGAAGCGGCCGATGCACACCATCATTCCGGCGCTGGCGATGCGCGGCGGCCGCTGCGATACGACCTTCGGCGTGATGGGCGCGCACTATCAGCCGATGGGCCACGTGCAGATGGTGCTCAACCTGTTCGACTACGGCATGGATATCCAGAGCGCCATCGACGCGCCGCGCGCCTTCTTCGAGGGCGAGAGCACCGTGATCGAGCGCGGCATGCCGGCCGCGACCGTCGAGGGGCTCAAGGCGCGAGGCCACAAGATTGTCGAAGCGCCGTCGCCCTGGGGCGGCGCACAGGCGATCCGTATCGACTGGGATCGCGGCGTGCTGATCGGCGGTTCCGAGCCGCGCAAGGACGGTTGCGCGCTCGGTTATTGATTGCGGTTACTGATTGTTCAATTGCCGCAGGCGCGACACGGTAGCCTGATAGGCGGCGATAACATCGGCCGGATCGGCGCGACGCTTCTCGCGGGTCTGCGGCAACTTCTCCGACGTGGCAATCAAATGCGTGATAAATGACGCGATCCGTTGCGCCGGGCCGTGACGCTGTGCCTCGCTCTGCGGCTTCAGCGGAATGAGCGGAACCAGCGCGCGGCTCGAAGATGGTAAATCGCTCACTTCCGGCATCGCGCTCTCCTGTGTCGTCGCGGGACAATTTCGTGCCCACAACGAGAACATCGCAACCGCCATGCCAGCATCGTGAACCGCGAGTTTACAAGCGGATTTGCCGTTTCTTCATCGCTATCCACTAAGTTGTCAGCGAAATAGCGCTGCGCTGTCACGCATTGAGACAGTGCTGCAGTCCCGTAAAGGTTCAACGTGTCTCAGGATCGCGACGCTCGCAGGCCGGCCTATCGATCGGTTGCTCCCTCGCAGGACGCCGACGTGTTCGCGACCGCGGACGTATTCGCGACGCCGGCCGTGCGTGCGCCTGAGCCACGCGGCGTTGTCGCGCGCGAACTCGCGTTCGATCCGGCGCGCATCATGGCCTCGATCGGTGAAGCGCCTTACGAGTGGACCATTGAATCCGATGTGCTGGCTTGGGGCGCGAACGCCACCGACGTGCTGAACGTTGGAAGCCTTGCTGCGATTTCCAGCGGCCGCAACTATGCGAAGCTGCTGGCCTCGGACACGGCGGCAAGCCGCTTCGATGCGGTGATGAAATCGCAGCAGCGCGACGGCGGCAGCGGCGTGCCGTATCAGCTGCAATACGTGTTGCAGCCGGCCGGATCCGACAAGTCGCTTTGGATCGAGGACATCGGCCGTTGGTTCGCAGGCGCTGACGGCAAGCCCGCGAGGGCACATGGTGTGGTCCGCGTCATCAACGAGCGCCACGCTCAGGAAGAGCGGCTGACCTACCTGTCGCGCTTCGACGGCCTGACCGGTGAGATGAACCGCTTTCATCTCACCGAGGTGCTCGAGAGCACACTCAATCAGGCAGTCGCGCAGCGCAATTCCTGCGGTTTCATGCTGGTCGCGGTCGACAATCTCGCGCGCATCAACGAGTCTTACGGCTTCGACGTCGCCGATGAAGCGATCGGCGCGGTGGCCAAGCGTTTGCGCGCAAAAATGCGCGGTGGCGACGAACTGGGTCGCTTCTCCGGCAACAAGTTCGGCGTGATCCTGAACAATTGCACCGCCGAGGATATGGAGAAGGCCGCCGAGCGGCTGATCGCTGGCGTCCGTGACGACGTGATCCGCACCGGCGCGGGTCCGGTTGCCGTGACTGTGACGATCGGCGGCGTCACCGCGCCGCGTCACGCGGCAAACGTGCCGGAGATTCTGGCGCGCGCGCAGGAAACCCTCGACCGGGCCAAAGCCAAGCGGCTTGGTTCGTTCCAGGTCTATCGTCCGAATGTCGAGCGCGAGATCCTGCGCCGCGAGAACGTCCGTGCGGCCGACGAGATCGTCAACGCGCTGAACGAGCGGCGCATCCTGCTGGCGTTCGAGCCGATCGCCGAGACGGTGTCGCGCCAGACCGCTTATTACGAATGTCTGATGCGCATCCGCCGCGCCGACGGCTCGCTGGCACCGGCCAGCTCCGTGATTCCGATCGCCGAGCGGCTCGGGCTGGTCCGGCTCATCGACCATCGCGTGCTCGAACTTCTGGTCAGCGAGATGGCGGCGGTGCCTGCGCTGCGCGCGAGCGTCAACGTCTCGCCGGCCTCGATCACCGATCCGGACTGGTGGTCGACGCTCGGTGCGCTGCTGCGCGCCAACTCCGGCGTGGCCGAACGTCTCATTGTCGAGATCACCGAGTCGACTGCGATCCATGATGTCGACGACACGCGCGGCTTCGTATCCCGCGTCAAGGATCTCGGCTGCAAGATCGCGGTCGACGATTTCGGCTCGGGCTACACGTCGTTCCGCAATCTGCGCAAGCTCGGCGTGGACGTGCTGAAGATCGACGGCGCCTTCGTGCAGAACCTGATGCGCGCCGACGACGATCGTTCGTTCGTGCGTTCGCTGGTCGATCTCGCCCGGCGGCTCGGACTGAGCACGGTCGCCGAGTGGGTGCAGGACGAGCCGAGCGCCGCGCTGCTCGCCGAATGGGGCTGCGATTATCTGCAAGGCCAATTGATCGGCCTCGCTTCGCTCGAGCGTCCGTGGGGCGACACTGTGAAGGTCGACCGGCGCAAAGCCCCGCGCGAGCATCAGGACCGCTCGCGGTAACGCTTCCGTTATCAGGTCTGCGACATTTCGCCCGACCGTTTGCGCGCCTCCATGAACAAGGATTAATCCCCGCGCCAGCGCTCCGTAAGGGTGCGGTCCCCATGTTGTCTGCAACGCGCCACTGGCGCTTTGCAACGATGATGGAGACTGAACTCATGAAAAACGAACTTCCCACGAAGGTGCGCGCGTTGCTGTCGAAGCGCCGCGTGATTCTGCTGGCGTCGGTCGCAGCGATTGGCGCCGGTGCGCTGTTTGCGAGTCCGTCCTATCCGCCGCTGACGTTGAACGGCACGCCGGCTCACGCCGACACGGCCACCACGCAGCCTCAGCCCGGCTTTGCCGATCTGATTGAGAAGGTGAAGCCTGCCGTCATCTCGGTGCGCGTCAAGATCGAGGACCAGGGCGCCACGAACGGCACCGGCCTGAGCAATGAGGAGTTCGGCGACAACAATAACAACGAAGGCTTGCAGCGGTTCTTCCGTCAGTTCGGCATGCCCGACGTGCCGAACTTCCGATCGATGCCGCGCCATCGAACCATCACTGGCCAGGGCTCGGGCTTCTTCATCTCGGCTGACGGCTATGCGGTGACCAACTTCCACGTGGTCGATCACGCCAAGACGGTCGAGATCCAGACCGACGCCGGCAAGACCTACACCGCGAAGGTTGTCGGCTCCGACCAGAAGACCGATCTGGCGCTCATCAAGGTCGACGCGGGCAGCTCCTTCCCCTTCGTCGAACTTTCCGACAAGCAGCCGCGGGTTGGCGACTGGGTGGTTGCGGTCGGCAATCCGTTCGGCCTCGCCGGCACTGCGACCGCGGGCATTGTCTCGGCTCGCGGCCGTGACATCGGCGCGGGTCCGTACGACGACTTCATCCAGATCGACGCCCCGATCAATAAGGGCAACTCCGGCGGTCCGGCGTTCAACGTCGAGGGCAAGGTGATCGCCGTCAACACCGCGATCTACTCGCCGTCAGGCGGCTCGGTCGGCATCGGCTTCGGCATTCCGGCCGACACGGTGAAGACTGTCGTCGCGAAGCTCAAGGACAAGGGCTATGTCGAGCGTGGCTGGATCGGCGTGCAGGTGCAGCCGGTCAATCAAAACATCGCCGAGAGTCTTGGGATGCGCAACGCCGACGGCGCGCTGGTCGATGAGGTGCAGGACGGCGGTCCCGCCGCCAAGGCTGGCCTCAAGGCGGGTGACGTCATCACCGCGGTCAACAGTGACGCGGTCCATGACTCGCGCGACCTCGCCAGAAAGATCGGCGCGCTGACCCCGGGCGCCAAGGTGAACCTGAGTGTCCTGAGCAATGGCGAGCGCAAGACCATCGCGCTGGCGCTGGAGTCGATGCCGAACGATAAGCAGGCGAAGGCCGACGGTTCGTCGAAGGACGCCGATGCGGGTGCCCCGCATCTCGGCCTGAGCCTCGCGCCTGCAAGTCAGGTGGCTGGAGCCGATGCCCAGGGTCTGGTCATCACCGGCATCGAGCAGGACAGCCCGGCGGCCGAGCAGGGCCTGCAGACCGGCGACGTTATTCTCAGCGCCGGCGGCAAGACGGTGTCGAGCGTAGGCCAATTGCGCAAGGTGTTGGCCGACGCCCGCAAGGATGGCCGCACCAACGTGCTGATGCGGGTGAAGTCCGGCAACGGGACGCGCTTCGTCGCAGTCCCGCTGAAGAGCGCTTGATCCGCCACGAAGTGAGGGCGTGCCGTTCGAACGGTCGGTCTCCTCGGGCGGCACAAACTCAGGGGACGGGCGATGAGCCCGTCCCCACTTTATTTTCCGATCGATTCTTGAAGCTTGGCTTATTCGCCTTTGTCGCCGAGGCGATCGAGACGCTTCTGCATCTCTTCCATCTGGCGCTTCAAATCGTTGATGTCGTCGCCGCTGCCCGACGAAGACTTGTCCTTGTCGGCGTCCGGGGCGCCAGCGCCGGCCTGGCCGCCCTGTCGGGCAAAGGGCGCAAACATCGCGAAGGTGCGTTCGAACATTTCCATGTTCCGGCGCACCTGGTCTTCCATCCCTCCGAAGCCGCCCATGCCGAAGGCCTGGGAGATCTGTTCGCGGAACTTGGATTGCTCCTTGGTGAGCGAGTCGATCGATACTTCGAGATAGCGCGGCACCAGCATCTGCATGCTGTCGCCGTAGAAGCGGATGAGCTGGCGGAGAAAATTGATCGGCAGCAGGTTCTGCCCGCCTTCCTTGTTCTCCTGCTCGAAGATGATCTGCGTCAGCACCGAGCGGGTGATGTCCTCGTTGCTCTTGGCGTCGTAGACGACGAAATCCTCTCCGGCCTTCACCATGGCGGCGAGGTCTTCCAGTGTCACGTAGGTGCTGGTTCCGGTGTTGTAGAGACGCCGATTGGCGTACTTCTTGATGATGACCGGCTCGTCCGACTTAGCCATTTGCCCTCGCTCACGCTCTGCCAGGGGGGCCGCGCGACCGGCGGTCTACCCTGGAACAAGGCTAAGCGGTTTCCCGGCGGCGGGCCACTTATTTGTGCAGTGCCGGGTGGCTGCGCGGCCGGAAAATCGGCCGTAAATGCAACCAAAGCAGCAGAGTTTCTTGCGTTGCCGCAAAGCCCGCCTCATATGGACAGCCTAGGCTTTGATCGCTATCGAAGAACGAGGCCAGCGCCGGCGGCGGGCGGCCATTCAGTAAGGGATTTGGGAGAGGTCACATGAAGGACGATATCGTCATCGTCAGCGCAGCCCGTACCCCGGTTGGTGCGTTCAACGGAGCGCTGTCCAGCCTGCCGGCCCATGAGCTGGGCAAGGTTGCGATCCAGGAGGCGCTCAAGCGCGCTGGCGTCGAGGGCGCCAAGGTGTCCGAGGTCATCTTGGGGCAGATCCTGACCGCGGGTCAGGGCCAGAACCCCGCGCGTCAGGCCTCGATCGCTGCCGGCATCCCGGTCGAGAGCCCGGCCTGGGGCGTAAACCAGCTCTGCGGCTCCGGGTTGCGGGCGGTTGCACTCGGCTATCAGGCGATCCTGAATGGCGACAGCGACATCGTGGTCGCCGGCGGCCAGGAATCCATGAGCATGGCGCCGCACTGCCAGCATCTGCGCAACGGCACGAAGATGGGCTCGGTCGAGCTCGTCGACACGATGATCAAGGACGGTCTGTGGGATGCCTTCAACGGCTATCACATGGGGACCACCGCCGAGAACGTCGCGAAGAAGTGGCAGATCACCCGCCAGCAGCAGGACGAGTTCGCGGTGAAGTCGCAGAACAAGGCCGAGGCCGCGATGAAGGCCGGCAAGTTCAAGGACGAGATCGCGCCGGTCACCATCAAGTCGCGCAAGGGCGACGTGGTGGTCGACACCGACGAATATCCGAAGGCGGGCGTGACGCTCGATTCCATCGCCAAGCTCCGTCCGGCCTTCGACAAGGAAGGCTCCGTGACCGCGGCCAACGCCTCGGGCATCAATGACGGCGCCGCCGCCGTGGTGCTGATGAAGGCGTCCGAAGCCGCCAAGCTCGGCAAGACGCCGCTCGCCCGCATCGTGTCGTGGGCCCATGCCGGTGTCGATCCGGCGATCATGGGCACCGGTCCGATCCCGGCCTCGCGTGCCGCGCTTCAGAAGGCCGGCTGGAAGGTCGACGATCTCGACCTGATCGAGGCCAACGAGGCCTTCGCGGCGCAGGCCTGCGCCGTCAACAAGGACCTCGGCTGGAACACCGACAAGGTCAACGTCAACGGCGGTGCGATCGCGATCGGCCACCCGATCGGTGCGTCGGGCGCGCGCGTCCTCGTGACGCTGCTGCACGAGATGGGCAAGCGCAACTCCAAGAAGGGCCTTGCGACACTTTGCATCGGCGGTGGCATGGGCATTGCTATGTGCGTGGAGCGAGGCTGAGCCGAGCGACACGCACCTGAGTCAAGGTCGTGGAGCGAGAGTGAGCCGAGCGCCACGTACTCAAGTCAAGGTTGTGGAGCGAAGCTGAGCCGAGCGAACGGATTTTTCGCACTGCATCAAACACACGATGGCCGGGTTCGTCCCGGCCATCGACTTTTTGTGAAGGATCAAAGCAGTTCACGCGTGTCGCAATCATGCTCTAATCTGGTTGTGAGGGGATGCGTAAGAATCAACAAGGAGGAATGGAATGGCACGCGTAGCGGTGGTGACCGGCGGCACGCGCGGTATCGGTGCGGCGATCTCGAAGGCGTTGAAGGCAGCAGGCTATAAAGTTGCGGCCAATTACGCGGGCAACGACGAGGCGGCGCAGAAGTTCAAGGCCGAGACCGGCATCAACGTCTACAAGTGGGATGTGTCGTCGTTCGACAGCTGCGCGGCGGGCCTGAAGCAGGTCGAGGCCGACCTTGGTCCGGTCGAGATCGTGGTCAACAACGCCGGCATCACCCGCGACGCAACGCTGCATCGGATGAAGCCTGATCAGTGGACGGCGGTGATCAACACCAATCTCAACTCGCTGTTCAACATGTGCCGCAATGTCATCGAGGGCATGCGTGAGCGCAAGTTCGGACGCATCGTCAACATCTCCTCGATCAACGGTCAGAAGGGCCAGCTCGGCCAGTGCAACTATTCGGCGGCGAAAGCCGGCGAGCTTGGTTTCACCAAGGCGCTGGCGCAGGAGAGCGCCCGCGCCGGCATCACGGTCAATGCGATTGCACCGGGCTACATCAACACCGAGATGGTGCAGGCGGTGCCGAAGGATGTGCTGGAAAAGAACATCCTGCCGCAAATCCCCATCGGCCGGCTCGGTGAGCCGGAGGAGATCGCGCGCTGCGTGGTGTTCCTGGCTTCCGACGATGCCGGCCTGATCACCGGCTCGACGCTGACCGCCAACGGCGGGCAGTATTTCGTATAGGGCAGCGCAGCCGGGCGCAGCAGGAATCCAGACGTGTCGCCGTGCCGGCTCTGACGTCCTTCCGCAGTCTGATCGACTCGCTCGAGCGCAGCGGCACGCTGCGCTCGATTTCACGCCCGGTCGATCCGCGTCACGAACTGATTGCCGTGATGCGCGCGGTGCAGAAGGCCGGCAACGAGCCCTTGCTGTTCACGGCGGTCGCCGGAAGCCCGTCGCCGGTCGCGACCAATATCCTCGGCCGTCGCGAGGTGCTGGCGCTGGCGCTCGGACTCGAGCCGCAAACGCTGCTGCCCTCGCTGCTCGCCTTGGGATTGGCCCAGCTCGATCCGATGATCGTATCGGACGCGCCCGTGCATGAGGTGGTCCAAACCTCGGGCTTCGATGTCGCGCGCGACATTCCGCAGGTGGTGCATTCCGAGCGCGACGCCGGCGCCTATATCAGCGCGGGCATCTGCATCGCCAGGCACCCGACGACGGGCATCGTCAACGCCTCCTGGAACCGGATCCAGCTCGCAGGCGGCGACCACACCCGCGTGCGGATGATGCCGCCGCAGCACCTCGGCCAGTATCAGAGGGTCGCCGAAGAGAGCGGCGAGCCGATGCCGGTCGCGGTCGTGATCGGGGCGCCGCCGGCGCTGATGCTCAGCGCCGCGTCGAAAATTCCGATCGAGGCCGACGAGTATCGCACTGCGGGCGGCTGGCAGCGCGAACCGTTGCGGCTCGTCCGCGCCAAGACCGTGCCGCTGGATGTGCCGGCCGACGCCGAGTTTGTGATCGAAGGTCACGTGCTGCCCCATGTTCGCGAAGCCGAAGGTCCGTTCGGCGAGTTCACCGACGGCTATGTCGAGGTCGGTCCCAATCATGTGCTGAAGGTCAGTGCCATCACGCGCCGGCGCGACGCGATCTATCATGTGATCCTGGCAGGCGGTTCTGAGGACACCGTGTTGCTCGGCGTGCCGCTGATGGTCGATGTCTGGAAGAAGGTCGCGCCGTTGGCGGACATTCGGGACATCGGCTTCCCGGGGCATATTTTCGGCTGCGTCATCAGCCTTGCGAAGACCGATGATTTGCAGCCGAAGGCCGTGCTGGAGGCGGCGCTCGCCGCGCACCTCTGGATGAAGCTCGTCGTCGTGGTCGATGCCGATGTGGATCCGCACGATCCGCAGGATGTGCTGTGGGCGATCCACACCCGGCACCGGCCCGACACCGGTATCGTCCGGATCGAGAACGCTGCGGGCTTTCCCCGCGCCGATGTGCGCGCCGTGCATCGTGGCAAGATCGGCCTCGATGCGACCGCACCGCTCGCCATGAAAGAGACGTTCCGCCGCAGGCGTTTCCTGGGCATCGAGACGATCAGTCCCGAGGACTATTTCGATCCGGTGTAAGATTTGCTTGTCCGGCAGGTCGCCGGGCAACGCGCATGAGGTTTCAATGGTTCGACGTCTGATCGCCCTGCTGGGTTTCGCGGTTTGCGCCTGGTCCCAGATCGCAAGCGCACAAGACAGCTATCCAAGCCGCAACGTGACGATCATCGTGCCGCTGGCCGCGGGCAGCGGCACCGACATCATGGCGCGGGTGCTGGCGACGGGGCTCAGCGCAAAACTCGGCAAGTCGTTCACCGTTGAGAACCGCCCCGGCGCCAACGCCATCACGGGCGCCGAATATGCCGCGCGACAGCCGAACGATGGCTACACGCTGATGTTCGGCGGCAACGGCACGCACTCCGCCAATCCGCACCTCTCCAAGTCCATCAAGTACGATCCGATCAAGGACTTCACGCCGATCGCGCGGCTCGCGACCGCCGGCGCGGTGCTGCTGGTCCTGCCGGACAGCCCGTACAAGTCGGTGGCCGATCTCATTGCCGCTGCCAAGGCCAATCCCGGCAAGCTCACTTACGGAGCGCCGAACGCCGGGTCGCAGATCGCGAGCGAGACGATCAAGAAGGTGATGGGCGTCGACATCACCCGGGTGCCTTATCGCGCCACGCCGCAGGCCATGACCGACGTGATCGCCGGCACCATCACCATGACGTTCGTCGATGTGGCCGCCGCCCTGTCCAACGTCACCAGCGGCAAGGCCCGGGCGCTGGTCATCTCGTCGGCCAAGCGTTCGGCGCTGCTGCCCGACGTGCCGACCATGCAGGAGGCCGGCTTCAAGGATTTCGACCTCAGCTATTGGACCGGGTTGTTCGGTCCCGCCAACCTGCCGAAGGACGTGATTGCGACGCTTGATCGAACCACGGCCGAGATCATGAACGAGACCGCGATGCAGGACACGCTGCGCGCGCTCGGGCTCGAGCCGTCGTATCTCCGGGCGTCGGAGATGCCGGCCTATGTGAAGACCGAGCTGGACCGCTGGGGCGGGTTCGTCCGCGACGCCGGCATCGAGCCGAACTGACGCTCTACCAGGTGGCGCGGAAGCCGCCGGTCGCCGAATAGGTCTCGGTGCGGTCCGACCATTCGCCGGCGAAGTTGGCGAACAGCGCCGAGCCGCCGGGGAGATACAGCTTGCCGCCGAAATCGAGCCGTCCCGAGTCGCTTGCGGCGCGCGCGCCGTCCACCGTGAAGTTGGTGCCGGGCAGGGTGATGAAGCCCGCGGTCACACGGCGATCCGGCTCGAACTCGTGCACCCACGACACGCGCGAATAGGGCGCGAACACCAGGCCTTGCGGCGTGACGAGGCGGCCGTCGACCTGCACGCCGACGAAGGTCGGCAGCGAGGTCGCGGTGTGCGAGGCGACGGATAGCCCCAGCACGTTGGCGCCGGTTTCGGTGAAGCCGCGCTGCCACAGCACGGCGGGTTCGACCGCGACGAAGGGCGTGACGTTGACGCGGCCATAGGTCTGCTTCCAGCCAAGCTCGAAGCGCGCGGCGAGCTGGTCGCTGTCAAAGCGGCCGGAGGCCGTCTCGGTCGAGCCGACACCCAGAATGGTGCGGGTGGTCGAATTGTCGAAGTGGGCGTAGCTCACCGTCGCCGCGGCGTAATAGGCGCCCCAAGTCTTGATCGCAAAGGCGCCGACATGGCCGCCGGTCATCCGGCCGCTGGTCGCAAGGCTCGATGCCGAGAACATCGATTCGCTGCCGCCGGCCGCGAAGCCGACCCGCAGGTCCCACGCGGCCTGCCAGTCGATGCCGAGCATGCCGCCGGCGCTGCGCACCGACTGACCCGAGCTTCCGGTGTCGGCCTCGCCGTGCAGCGACTGGTTGGCGCCGAAGGCTGCGGTCCAGATGCGGAAGCGGCCGGGCTGAGGGGTCATGGTCGGCGCTTTGTCGAACGAGGCGAAGGCGTCGTGGCCCGCAGCGACGCGCGTGGCGGCATATTGCGGAGGCGGGATGACGACGCTCAGCCCGCCAAGGTCGGGCGCGAACAGGCCCTGGGTCTGCATCGCGTTGTTGAACTGCGATCCGGTCACGAAGGCCGCGTTCTGTGCGCCGCTGATGCCTTCACCGGACAGGTTGTCGAGGGCCTTGAGCGAAGTGACGGCGAGCAGGTTGCTGTAGAACGTCGCGGCGTTGCCGGTGAGGTTGGTGGAATATCCCGGCTCGAGGACGTTGCCGACCGCGCGCTGGTTCGGCGTCATGCCGGGCACGCTGCCGAACCCGATGCGGTTCAATGTGACGTCCACCTCGCCGGCGATCGAGTAATCGGCCGTGGCCGTGAAGAACGGCGAGGATGACACCACGTTTGAGAACGTGCCGGTCAGGTTTCCGCCGCCACAGCCGCAAACGAAGACCACCTGTGAATACGTTGTTGTCGCGCTATAGAGGCCGGGCGTGACGACCATCTGCAAGCGGCCGTTCAATTGAACGGTATCGGCGACAAAACTGTCGCTGCTGGTCGGGTCGACGCGAATGGCGAATGTTCCGGCCGGGCCGTTGGTCAGCGTGCCGCCAATGGATACTCCGCTTGGTCCGGTGCTGGCGTAGGCGGCCGGATCGCCCGCGATCAGATAGCCGTTGTTCGTGAGGGAGTTGCCGCTGCCCAGCAGCAAAATCGTGCCTTGAATATAGCCGTTGTTGACAACGGTGTTGTTGTCGACGCCAAGGATCGCGAGGCCCGGGGCGGTCGTGGCAATGATGCTGCCGTTGTTGGTCAGCGTGTTCGGTGTGGTGTCAAAGCCACGCGTGTTGAACACGACGCCAACGCCGCCCACATCGGTGCGGATCAGTCCCGAATTGACAATGTTCGTGCCGCCGTCGACGAGAATGCCTGCGCCGCCTGCGCCGACTGAAATCGTTCCGGTGTTGACGATGTTGTAGCCAGATTCAGCGGCGATGCCATTGCTGCCATCACCGGCGATGATCGTGCCGTTGTTCACGATCGTGGCGTTGCCGCCAGAGCCGCCGCCGACGATGCCGTAGCTGCCGCCGCTCCCCACCTTGATGGTGCCGTTGTTGGTGATGTTGGTGTGATCGCCGGCTTCGATGCCGGCCGTGCTGTCACCGCCAATGATATTGCCGTTGTTCACGACAGTGTTGTCGCAGCAGACGCTGATGCCGGCTCCGAAGTCGTCGACGCGGATGGTGCCGTTGTTGATGATGGTGTTGCCGTTGAACGCGTTGATGCCGGTCGCACCGCCGGTCGCGTTAATGGTCCCGTTATTGGTGATGAGATTATGGTCGTTGACGAAAATGCCGGCGGCACCGAAGCCGTCGGCAGCGATGGTTCCATTATTCGTAATTGTGTTGCCACCGTTCAAGTTGATGCCGCTGGCGCCAGAATTTGCCGAGACGTCGATTGTCGCGCCGTTCTGCACATTGACGGTGACGTTGTTCTCGTTGCCGGTGCCGACCTGGGTGGTCTGCGTTCCACCAACGGTGGTGCAATTGATGGTGACACCGTCGGCGGCGGTTGGCTGACAGTCAGCGCGCGCCTCATTGCCGGTGGCGAGGAGGGCGAAGGCCAGTAGCGCGGCCAATGCCAAAAAGCGGCCGGACACCGACCGCCGCAACGCAGCCCGCTGACGCACTCGCCCCATTCCCATTCCCAGTCCAGCCCGCCCGGTTGTGCCGGGTACCTTGTGCACGCCAAATCTATGGGAACCGGACGGAACCGCCCAGCATTACTCCGCGGGTTGCCCAGGTTTGTGCCTCTTTGTGGCCGCCGGGCAACGGATTCAGGACGGGCTCCAGCCCGGGGCGGCGAGTTCGAAGCCTTCGAAGCGAAAACCCGGCGCGACGGTGCACCCGACCAGCGTCCAATCGCCCAGGGTCTCGGCTGCCTGCCAGGCGCGCGCCGGCACCACCGCCTGCGGTCGCTCGCCGATCGCCAGGTCCGGCCCCAATCGGAATAATTCGGCACCGCGGCCGTTGTTGATCTGCAGTTCCAGCGGGCTGCCGGCGTGCCAATGCCAAGCCTCGGCGGCGTCGACCCGGTGCCAATGCGATCGCTCGCCGCGCTTCAGCAAAAAGTAGATCGCGGTCGAGGCGGCGCGGGTGCCGTCGATGGTCTGACTGTCGCGGAAGGTCTCGCGATAATGTCCACCTTCCGGATGTGGTTTGAGTTCGAGGATGCGGATCACGTCTTCGGCGGATAGCAATGCGATGCTCCGTTGAAGTCTTCGACGCGCCACCCGCCGGCGCCATCCGGCGCAAGGTAGTTCGGACCGATCGGCGATTTGCCATGGCCACCCGGAATGTCGAGCACGTATTCGGGCTGGCACAAACCCGAGTAGCGCCCGCGCAACGCGCGCATCAAGTCCTGGCCGCGGTCGATCGAGGTGCGCAGGTGCGAGGTGCCGGGCGCGAGATCGCCGTGGTGCAGATAGTACGGCTTGATGCGGCATTCGACGAGCTTGCGCATCAGCGCGCCGAGCGTCTGCGGATCGTCGTTGACGCCGTTGAGCAGCACCGACTGGCTCAGCATCGGAATGCCGGAATCGATGAAGCGATCGCAGGCTTCGCGCGCCGCATCGGTCAGTTCGCGGGCGTGGTTGGCGTGCAGCACGACATAGGTGGCCTTGCCCTTGATCTTCAAAGCCTTCACGAGCGCGGGCGTGATGCGGGACGGCTCGGCGACCGGCACGCGCGTGTGCACGCGCACCACCTTGACGTGATCGATCGCGGCCAGCCGCGTCATCACCTCTTTGATCCGGCGCGGCGAGAGCACCAGCGGGTCGCCGCCGGTGAAGATGACCTCCCAGATCTCCGGATGCGCCGCGATATAGCCGAGTGCCGCGTCGCGTTGTTGCGCGGTGAGTGGCTCGGCGCCGGGGCCGACCATCTCGCGGCGGAAGCAGAAGCGGCAATAGACCGCGCAGACATGGGTGAGCTTGAGCAGCACCCGGTCGGGATAGCGATGCACGATGCCGGGAAGCGGGCTGTGCGCGTCATCGCCAATCGGATCGGCACGCTCTTGCGGCACGGTGGTGAGCTCGGCCGCGTCGGGCACGAACTGCCGCGCAATCGGATCATGCGGATCGGCGCGGTCGATCAGGCCTTCGATCGAAGGTGTGATCGCGATGGCGTATTGCGCCGCGACTTTTTCCAGCGCGGCGCGCTGCTCGGCCGTGGCGAGGCCGGCGGCCTCGACGTCGGAGAGCTGACGGAGCGTTTTCGGGGCGACGTTCATGGCGAAGCCTTGGGTTGCTTGCGCCTATGTGCGCCCTCGGGCGCCCAACGTCCAGGCCGACAGCCTCAGTTCGAGAAGCCGATCGCGTTGACCATCTTGGCCCAGCTCGCGACCTCGCTCTTGTAGTAGGCCTCCGACTCGGCAACGTTCTTCACCACCGGATCGAAGCCGTTCTGCTTGAGCTTCTCGAGCGAATCCGGCTCGGCCATCAGCGCGTTGATCTCGGTGTTGAGCTTGGCGATGATCGCGTCGGGCGTCTTGCCGGGCGCGAAGAACGCCACCCACGATCCCGAATAGACATTCGGGAAACCCATCTCGCCATAGGTTGGCACGTCCGGGATCGCGGTGTTGCGCTTGTCGCTCGCGACGCCGAGGCCGCGGAGCTTGCCTTGCAGGATTTGCGGCACCGTCGGCGGCAGCGTCAGCACCAGCGCGTCGACGTGGTTGCCGAGCGTCGCGGTGATCGCCGGCGGGCCGCCTTGGAACGGCACGTGGACGTATTTCACCTTGGCGACCTCCTGGAAGAAATATTCGGCGCCGATCTGCGGGCCGGTGCCGACACCGGCGCTGCCGTAGGTGAAGCTCTTTTCCTTCGCGTTGGCGATGAACTCCTTGAGGTCCTTCGCCGGATTGCTCGGGTTCACCGCGATCACGTCGGGGCTGAAGGCGACGAAGGCGATCGGGCGGAGATCGCTCTGCTCGAAGCCGCGGCTCTTCGACGCCGTGAGATTGGCGGCAAGGCCCGAGGTGGTGGCGAGCAGCGTGTAGCCGTCCGGCGCCGCATTCGCGACAGCCTTTGCGGCGATGTTGCCGCCGGCGCCGGGACGATTCTCGACCACGACGCTCTGCTTCAGGCGGACGTCGAGCTTGCTCGAGACCAACCGGGCGATGATGTCGGCAAGGCCGCCGGCCGGAAAGGCGACGTACAAATTGATGTTCTGCGAGGGGTAGGTTTGCGCCGCTGCCGGAAGCGCGAGGCTGGCCGCCATCGCTGCCACCGCCAAGGTCTTGATCACGCCACGCAACATCCGTTCCTCCCACAAACTGTTCAGCGGCGCGCACCCTAGTGGGCACGGCCCCCGAGTCAATGCGACGGCATGCTTCAGCGGTCGTCGCCCGCGACCGGGGCCCAGAGCACCTGCTCGATCCGCGTGGCTCCCGTGGCGAGCATCACCAGCCGGTCGAGGCCGAGCGCAATGCCGCTTGCCGGCGGCATCTGCGCCAGCGCTGCGAGGAAGTCATGGTCGATCGGGTAGTCCTCGCCGTAGCGCCGGCGCCGCTCGGCCATGGCCTCCTCGAACCGCCGCTGCTGCTCCTTCGCGTCGGTCAGCTCGGCGAAGCCGTTGGCGAGTTCGACGCCGCAGGCATAGAGCTCGAAGCGGCGGGCGAGCCGCGGGTCGGCGTCAGGCTGCGCCCAAGCGGCCTCGGGGAGCGGGTAGCGGTCGAGCAGCACGGCGTGGCCGATGCCCAATTGCGGCTCGATGCGCTCGACCAGGATGCGGCTGAAGATGTCGGACCAGGTGTCGTCGCCCGCGGTCTGGATGCCGGCCGCATGGGCCGCCGCGGCGAGCTTGTCGCGGTCGGGTTCGGCCGCGCCGAGCGTGGCCAGGAGATCGATGCCGGCGAAGCGCTGGAACGCGTCGGCAACGCTCAGCCGCTCGGGCTTGGCGTAGGGATCGACGCTTTTACCCTTCCATTCCAACCGGAGTGCGCCCGCGGCCTTGGCGGCCTCGACGAGGATCGCGGCGCAATCCTCCATCAAGGCCTCATAGGGCTCATTGGTCCGGTACCATTCCAGCATGGTGAATTCCGGATGGTGCAGCGGGCCGCGCTCGCGATTGCGGAACACATGACCCACGCTGAACACCCGGGCTTCGCCTGCAGCGAGGAGCTTCTTGCAGGTGAATTCCGGTGAGGTGTGCAGGTAGAGCGGGTTGCGGCCGCCGCCGGGCGTCACCAATTCGGTGGCGAAGGCATGCAAATGCACCTCGTTGCCGGGCGAAACCTGGAGGGCCGGCGTCTCGGCCTCTAGAAAGCCGCGCCGGCGGAACCACTCTCTCAGGGCAGACAGGATCCGGCCGCGAGCCAGCAGAAACGGCCGCTGCTCGGCATAGCGGTCGCGGTCCCACCAGGGGGAGGGGCCGGTCATGTGGGTCTCATGGATTTAGGGCCTCCGCCGGGCACGAAAGGGGCTGGCGAAGCGAGCCAGGATCAGTATGGTGCGGCCCGAAATCACGGGGCTGGCCGTTAAGGATTTGGCCCGGGACGCCAACAAAGGAATAGCATCTGTGAAGGTTATCGCCAGCTCCGTCCGCAAGGGCAATGTTCTCGATATCGACGGCAAGCTTTGCGTCGTTCTGACCGCCGAAAGCTTCCACCCCGGCAAGGGCACGCCGACCACCCAGATCGACATGCGCCGCATCAGCGACGGCGTGAAGATCTCGCAGCGCTACAAGACCGTCGAGCAGGTCGAGCGCGCGGTGGTCGAGGATCGTGAGCACACGTTCCTCTACAATGACGCCGAGGGCTTCCACTTCATGAACTCGGAGAACTATGACCAGATCACCCTGCAGGACGAACTGGTCGGTGACGGCGCCGCCTATCTCCAGCCGGAGATGAAGGTGATGCTGAGCATCCACGAGGGCAACGCCGTCGCGATCCAGCTGCCGCAGAAGGTCGTGCTCGAGGTGGTCGATACCGAGCCGGTGACCAAGGGACAGACCGCGTCGTCGTCCTACAAGCCCGCGACGCTGTCGAACGGCGTGCGCTCCAACGTGCCGCCGTTCATCGGCCCCGGCACCCGCATCGTGGTGATGACCGAAGACGGCTCCTACGTCGAGCGCGCGAAGGATTAAGTCTTCGCGACTCGCGCCGTTCTCTCCCGGCCTCATGCTGAGGAGCCGCGCGGAGCGCGGCGTCTCGAAGCACGAGGCCGCCCCATCCTTCGAGACGCACTCGCTTCACTCGTGCTCCTCAGGATGAGGCGGGGTGAGAGTCGCGTGCGTCTCCGAGAAAGAACGTCCGCATCCGGCCTGCACCCTTCACGTCGATCAGTCCGCGATCGACGAACGGGAAGCGGCCTTCGAGCGCCCGCGCCACCGCTTCGCTCACATGCACGCGGCCTGGCTCTCCGAGCGATTCCATGCGGCTCGCGATATTGACGGTCGTGCCCCAGACATCGAACGCGAACTTGCGCTGGCCGATGATGCCGGCCACCGCCGGACCCGTGTGGATGCCGACGCGCAATTTCATCTGCACGCCGTCGGGCGTGGGAAACCGGTCGATCTCTTTCAGCATGGCGCGGGCCTGAAGCACGGCGGCTTCCACGTGATCGGGCCTCGGATCGGGCAGGCCGAATGCCGCCATGTAGGCGTCGCCGATGGTCTTGATCTTCTCGGCGCCGAATTCCGTCGACAGCGCGTCGAAGGCCGAGAACACCGAGTTCAGAAATTTCACGAGCTCGGCTGGCGTCTGGCGGCCGGCCATCTGGGTGAAGCCCACAAGGTCCGCGAACAGGATGCTGACGGTCTCGACATGATCGGCGATCATCGTCTCGCCGGCGTTGATGCGATCGACCACCGAGCGCGGCAGGATCGACAGCAGCAAATCCTCGGACCGCGCCTTTTCGCGGCGTAACTCCTCGACCATGAGCTTTTCGCGATCCCGCAACAGCTTGTTCTCGAGGCTTGCGCCGATGCGCGCGCGCAGCAGCGTCGCATCGAACGGCTTGAACAGATAATCGACGGCGCCGGCTTCGATGCATCGGATCACGCTGTCGAGGTCGTCCAGCGCCGAGATCATGATCACCGGCACTTCGGCGGTGTTGGGCTGCGCCTTGAGGCGGCACAGCACCTCGTAGCCCGAGATGTCGGGCATCATCAGATCGAGCAGGATGAGGTCGAAGCTCTCGCTCTCGACCTTGCTGAGCGCGGCGTGGCCGTCTTCGGCCTCGGCGATGATATGACCTGCTCGCATCAGCTGGCGGCCGAGAAGTTCCCGGTTCGACGGATTGTCGTCGACCACGAGGATGCGGCCGCGGGCGTTCGAACCGACAGGACCTGCGTTCACCGTGCGGATCGCCCGCACCGCTTCGACCACGCCGCCGATGCCGGCGTGTGGTCTCAGTCCCGAGCCCTCCGCGGAATCGCCGCGGAAATCCACCAGCGCGTCGATGCGCTTGAGCATGCCGTCGGCCGCGGACAAAAGCTTGTCGAGGTCGGCGAGCAGCACGTCATGGTTTCCGGCAGCGGCGTCCTCGACCAGCATTTCGCCATAGCCCTTGATGGCGTTGATCGGCGTGCGCAGATCGTGGCGGAGCTTGGACTGGTCGAAGATCACGGTGTCGTCGGTGTGCTCGTGAGCCAGCACCGACTGAAGCAGCATATGCAGGGCGTTGCCGGCGCTGCGGATGCGATCGAGATCCGAGAGATAAGCGTCGAGCGTGAGGTGCCGCGCGTCCTCGATCAGGATATCGGTGTAGCCGATGATCGCCGCGGCCGGCGCGATGAACTCCTGCCGCAGATGCGCGAGCAGTGCGCGCTGCACGCGTCTCGCATGATCGCCGTCGTTGCCCGCATTCATGCGAAGGTCATCGTCGCGCTACTTTCCGAGCAGCGTCTGGATCTTGGCGAGCAGCCGCGGCAGCTCGACCGGCTTGGTGTCGAAATCGTCGCAGCCAGCGGCGAGCGACTTCTCCTTGTCCTCGGCCATGGCGTGCGCGGTGAGTGCGATCACCGGGATGGTCTTGGTGGCCGCGTCGGCCTTCACCTGGCGTGTGGCCTCCCAGCCGTCCAGCACCGGCAGGCTCATGTCCATCAGGATCAGGTCGGGCTTTTCCGATGAGGCCATGGCCACGCCCTGACCGCCATCGACCGCAATCACCACCTCGAAGCCGCTGCGGACGAGGCGGCGGGACAGCATGTCCCGGTTCATTTCGTTGTCTTCGACCAGAAGGATCTTGGGCATTCGTCACCGTCAGTGGGATGTCATCGTGTGGGGACTGTGGCTTTGTCGGCGCCGTGGCGCTGCGTCGCGATCGCGACGAGCGCTGTGCCGAGGCTGCTGATCGGCTGCGCCGACTTGCCGAGCACCAGCACGGTGCGTTCGGCAAGGTAGGCGCGTTCTTCGGCGCTGAGGTCCTTGGCGGTCAGCACGACCACCGGCACGTCGATTGGCGCGCTGCCGTTGCGCAGCTTTTCGAGAAACTGAAAACCATCCATCTCCGGCATCATCAGATCGAGCAGCACCAGACCGGGCCTTGGATGGCCGGCGAGCCAGTCGAGCGCGGCGCGGCCGTTGACGGCCTCGGCGGTGGTGAGTCCGGCGTTCCTCAGCGTCGTGCTGATCAGATTGCGCACCTCAGCGTCGTCGTCGACGACGAGCACCACGGCCTCGGCGGCGCGGCCGGTGAAGCGCCGCACCAGCGCGATCAGCCGCTCGCGGTCGATCGGCTTGGTCATGTACTCGGAGGCGCCGAGCGACCAGCCGAGATTGCGGTCGTCGACGATGGTCAGCATGATCACCGGGATGTGCGCCAGGGCCGGATCGGATTTCATCCGGCCGAGCACGGTCCAGCCGTCGATCTTCGGCATCATCACATCGAGCGTGACGATATCCGGCGGCGTCTTGCGCACGATGTCGAGCGCTTCGGCGCCGTCACGGGCGTGGATGACGCGATAGCCACGCTTGGCGAGCGTCGCGCTCAGCACTTCGTGCACGGTCGGATCGTCGTCGACCACGAGCACCGTCAGCGCCGGGCCTGCGGCAGTGCTGTCTGTCGCCTCGATCGCCTCGGCGATCGGCACATGCACCAGCGACTGGTCCAGCACGTCGAGGGTGAAGACCGAGCCGTGGCCAGGCTTGCTGTCGACCGTCACGGTCCCGCCCAAAAGCGTCGCGAAGCGCTTGGTGATGGCAAGGCCCAGGCCGGTGCCGCCGAAATTGCGCGTGGTGGAGGAATCGGCCTGGGCAAAAGCCTGGAACAGCTTGCCCATCTGTTCCTCGGTCATGCCGATGCCGCTGTCCGTGACGCGGAACAGCACGTGCTGGTCGCCGCTGCCGCGGGTCTCGCGCGTCACGGTCAGGCCGACTTTGCCTTTGTCGGTGAACTTTGCGGCGTTGCTCAGAAGATTGAGCAGCGACTGCTTCACCTTCGTGAGATCGGTGCGCATCGACCCGATGTCGGACGGGCAGTCGATCGCGAGATGGTTGCTGTTCTTCTCGATCAGCGGCTGGACCATCACACGCACCTCTTCGATGAGTTGCGTGAGGTTGACCGGTTCGAGATAGATGTCCATCCGTCCGGCTTCGATCTTGGAAAGATCGAGCACGCTGTTGATCAGGCCCAGCAGATGCTTGCCGGCGGATTGGATCTTCTGCAGGTCCTTGACGCTCGGCTCGTCGCCGCGGTCGGTGGCGTCCTCGGCGAGGATTTCGCTATAGCCGATGATCGCATTCAGGGGCGTGCGCAGCTCGTGGCTCATATTGGCGAGGAAGCTCGACTTGGCGCGCGACGCGGCCTCGGCTTCGGCGCGCGCCTCGATCGCCTGGTCGCGGGCGGTCTGGATATCGCGAGCGTTGTCGCGGAACACCATCAAGGCGCGGCTCATCTCGCCGAGTTCGTCAGGGCCGGCAGCCGGAATGGGCGTGGTGAGATTACCTTGCGCGATGCCGAGCATGCTGTCGGCGAGGGCATCGAGCCGCGACACCACATAGCGATGCACGAACAGCCAGACGATCAGGCCCGCGAGGATCAAGGTAGCCACCGTGATCAGCAGGAGCCAGAAGCGGCTGGTCGCGACGGCGCGTTCCGAGAGTTGCTGCGACTGCGTGGCCTTCGTTTCGGCCTCGCCGACGATCGCGGCGATCCTTTCGCGAAGCTGCGCCCCGTCGTTCTTCAGCGAGCTGGTGATCGACGCAATCGAGCCGCGGATGCGCAGGAACTGTTCGCGCAGCGCGAAGATGCCGGCATTGCCCGTGGCCTGGGCGCGGATGTTCGCCGCCGCGCTTTTCAGCGCCCCGGCCTCGTCGGCGGTGACGGCGGGAATCTGATCGAGCCTGTTGAGACTGCCTTGCATGCGGCTGAAGTCAGCGTCGAATTGCTCGTGCAGCGACTTGATGCCGTCGCCGCTGTTGGCTTGGCGGACGCTGTTGAGAATGCGAACCGCCTCGTTGAACTCACTTCGCAGCTCGTAGAGCTGTCCGGCGAACGCAGCGGTCTGCCGAAGCTCGGTGAACGCTTCCACGCCGCGGGCGCTGTCGCCTGCGCCAGCCTGCGCCGGGTTGAGCCTGTCGATCACTGCGCCGATGGTGCGATTGGCGGTCGCCGATGAGGTGTTGATCTGCTGAAACACCCGTGCCGGCACCTGGCTGGCCGCGAGGCCGTCGCCGACGGTGCGGTTGAGATCCCCGACCTGGGAATCGATCCGCGCGATCAGCGTCTGAATCGGTAACATGGCCTGATCGTCGGCGATCACGGTGCGCAGCTTTTCGATCGACTGCCAGAGATTGCCGGTGCGCTCGGTGACGGTCGCCATGCCGTTGAACCGTTCGAGTTCGTCCTGAGCGCCGCCGACCTCGCTTGCGGTTTCGATCAGTTCGATGGCGCGGCTTTGCACATCCATCGACAGCTTCAGCGCCGGCATGCTGACGTCGGTCAATTCGTGCAGCACGCCCTCGATCTGATTGAAGCGGATCAGCGACAGGAGAGTCGCGCCGATGGTCAGCGCGGCGATCAGGCCGAACGCGATCAAAAGCTTGCCGCCGATGCTGTGGTGCCAGGCTCTGCGGCCGCGGACAGGCTGCGAGCCCGCCATGACGGCGGGCTGGTCGGCCGAAAGGGATGGCGTGTCCGCTTGAGTCATGCTGCGATCAGCCTTGTCGCAATCCGCGAACGGGGAAAGATAACGGACGCGCCCGGCCTCTCGGCCCGGGACCCAGAGTGAGTTGCACGGGGCACGTTACCAGATTCTTTAACGGGCCCCAGATGCGCCGCCACAAGGCGCGTCCCATGACGAGACCTGCGCCTCGGGCGGGCGTGGCTTTCGACGGCCCATCCGTCCGCATTGGACAGTCCATCGGACGGGGCCTTATAAATTGGACCTTCCGAGCGCGATGGCCTCGGGAGACACCATCGGGAAGCCGCGGGAACAGCATTTTGTCCGAGCATCAGTTCAAAGGCCGTCGGGAAGACCTTCGCTTGGTCACAGGCCGGGGCCGCTACACATCCGATCACCATTTCGACGGTCAGGTCGCCGGGCACTTCGTCCGGGCTGACCGGGCCCATGCCAAAATCGTGCGGATCGACATCGACGAGGCCAAACGCCTGCCCGGCGTTCTCGACGTTGTCGTCGGCTCCGATCTTGCTGCCACCGGCTGGAAGGGCGCGCCGGCCATGGCGTTCTTCAAGGGCGTGGGCGGCAGCTCGGTGCGTGTCCCATTCCGGACAGGTTTGGCCCAGGGCCGCGTGCGCTTCGTCGGCGAGCCGGTGGCGCTGGTGGTGGCGGAGACTGAGAATATCGCTCAGGACGCCGCTGAGCTGATCGCGATCGAATACGAAGATCTGCCGATCTACGTGGAGCCAGGCGATGCGCTGGCGAGCGGCGCCGTGCCGCTGCACGAGGATTATTCTGACAATCTCGCGTTCGATTACGAATACGGCGACCGTAAGAGCACCGAGCCCGGATTTGCCGAAGCCGCTCACGTGGTTCGCGTGACGCTGCATGCGCAAAGGATTTCCGGCAATCCCATGGAGCCGAAATCCTGCACCGCGCTCTACAGCGCGTCCGACGACAGTTATGAGGTCTGCATCCCGACGCAAGGCGCGGGCGACATCAAGAACTCGCTTGCGGCCATCACCGGAATGCCGCCGGAAAAATTCAAGATCCGCTCGATGGATGTTGGCGGCGGATTCGGCGTGCGCAACGAGGTCTATCCGGAGTTCCTTGCCGTGATGCTGGCGGCGAAGCGCACCGGCAAGCCGGTGAAGTGGCTCGGCACACGCTCGGAAACATTGTCCGGCGATCATCACGGCCGTGGCGCCGATCTCATGGGCGAACTCGCGCTCGATGCGAAAGGGCGTTTTCTCGCGCTGCGTGTCGAATGGCTGGTCAACCTCGGCGCGTTCAGCTCCAACGCCGGGCCGCTGATCAACACGGTCGCGGCGCCGACCAGCTCGGCCGTCAGTCTTTATGACATTCGCGCCGTCCATGGCCGGCACCGGCTGGTGTTCACCAACACCACGCCGACCACGGCCTATCGGGGAGCCGGGCGGCCCAACGTGGCCTATCTCTGGGAGCGGCTGATCGAAGACGCCGCAGAGGTGATGGGCATCGACCCGGTCAAGCTCCGCCGCCGCAACCTGCTTCGCAAAAATGCGTTTCCGTTCAAGACGCCGACCGGCTCGTCCTATGACAGCGCCGATCCGGCACGCCTGCTCGATACGGCTTTGCAGGCCGCGGACTGGGATGGCTTCAAAGCAAGACGAAAGGCCGCGCAGAAGAACGGCAAGCTGCGCGGGTTGGGGTTGGCGCTGTTTCTCGAACCGTCCGGCGGCATGGGCAAGGAGCAGGTCGAGATCCGCGTCGCTTCAAGCGGCAAGCTCGAGCTTTATTCGCAGGCGGGGCCCTCGGGGCAGGGCCACGAGACCGTCTTCCCGGTGCTGGTCGCCGACGTGCTTGGCATCCCGGATGACCGTGTCGAGCTTCGCTACAACGAGCCCACCGCGCCAAAGCTCGTCGGCGTCGGCACCTTCGGCTCACGTTCGCTGATCTGCCACGGCGCGGCGCTGCAGGCTGCGGCGAAGGAGATTGTCGAGAAGGGCAAGAAGCTCGCGGCGACCGAACTCGAGGTCGCGCCCACCGACGTCACGTTCGATAAGGGCGTTTATCGCGTGACCGGCACCGACCTCACGATCAGCATGAAGGTGCTGATCGAGAAGCGTTGGGGGGAAGCGGCACATCCGCTCGACACCAACATCATGTTCGACATTGCGTCGGCGTTTCCGAGCGGCGCACACATCGCCGAAGTCGAGATCGATCCGGACACCGGTTCGTCGGCGATCGTCAACTACATCGCAGCCGACGATTGCGGCAACATCGTCAATCATAAGCTGGTCGAAGGTCAGCTCCATGGCGGCTTGATGCAGGGCATCGGCCAGGTGATCGGCGAGCACATCGCCTATGACAACGAGAGCGGACAGCTCCTGTCGGGCACCTTCATGGACTACTTCATGCCCAAGGCGCATAATCTGACGCCTGTCACACTCATTGATTGTGGTGTGCCTTCGCCGTTCAATCCGCTCGGTGCCAAAGGCGCCGGGGAGGCCGGCGCCACCGGCTCAGTGCCGGCGCTCGCCAATGCGTATCTCAATGCGCTGAAGATGGCCGGCGTGAAGAAGCTGGAAATGCCTTACACACCGGCTCGTGTGTGGCGGGCCATCCAGGACGCCAAGGCGGCGAACGGAGCCGCTTGAGCGATCGCTCGCATTTGCTCGGAATTTGATCAGAAACCTGGAGATGCTCGAATATCCAGGACAGACTTGGGAAAGGCCTCTAGCCTCGGGAACTTCTGTGATTATCTGACACCGGCCGTTGCCACGGCCGATCGAGCAGGGGGACGCCATGACGCGCGCAATCGTGATGCTGGCTTGTGGGCTAACAGCCCTGGGGTTGGCCGGTTGCGACAACAAGCCGGTGGCCTCCGGTCCGCCATTGCCCGTCGTCACGGTCTCCAAGCCGCTGCAGGAGCGCATCACCGAGTGGGATGAGTACACCGGCCGTTTCGTGGCGGTCTCGACCGTCGAGGTGCGGGCCCGCGTCTCGGGCTTCATCGAATCCATGCACTTCAAGGATGGTCAGATCGTCAAGCAGGGCGATCTTCTGTTCATCATCGACCAGCGGCCCTACAAGCTTGCGGTCGATCAAGCTCAGGCCGAGGTCGGTCGCACCCAGGCCAAGCTCGACATCGCCAATCTCGATCTGGAGCGCGCGACGCCGCTCGTTCGCAATCAAACCGTCACCGAGCGCGAGTTCGACACCCGGAAATCGACGCAGCGCGATGCGCTGGCCGCGATGGAATCGGCTCAAGCCAGTTTGAAGACGGCGCAGCTCAACCTGGAATGGACCGAAGTGCGCGCGCCGATCGCGGGCCGTATCTCGGATCGGCGGGTCGACCCGGGCAATCTGATCACCGGCGGTCAGTCCGGCGCGACACTGCTCACAACGATCGTCAGCGTCGATCCGATCCACTTCGTTTTCGACGGTAGCGAAGCGGACTTCATCCGCTATCTGCGCCTCGCCCAGACTGGCGCGCGGCAGTCCTCGCGCGACGCGGCCAATCCGGTTGCGGTGCGCCTCGCCGACGAGACCGACTTCAAGCACGAAGGCAAGATGGACTTCGTCGACAACGCGGTGAACGCCAAGAGCGGCACGATCCGCGGTCGCGCGATTTTCGACAACAAGGACGGCCTGCTGACACCGGGCTTTTTCGGCCGGATGCGGCTTTACGGCGGCGATCACGAGGCGCTTTTGCTGCCTGACGGAGCGATCGCATCGGATCAGTCCAACAAAATCGTGTTGACTGTCGCCGACGATGGCACAGTCGGAGTGAAGCGCGTCACCATTGGTCCGCTGGTGCGCGGCCTCCGCGTTATCCGCACTGGTCTCGACGCTAACGATCGCGTCGTGATCGAGGGGCTGCCGCGCGCGCGTCCGGGCCAGAAGGTCAAGCCCGAGGAAGGCAAGATCGAAGGCGCGGTTGCTCAAGCCGCGCCGATCCGGCCGTCACGAGCCGCGCCGGCCACCGCGCAATAAAGCTTCGATTCATCGCAGGTCTGTTGCCGCCTCGGGTCCCTCTTCAGGATTGCCACCATGGGCTTTTCGCACTTCTTCGTCGACCGGCCGGTTTTCGCCGCCGTGCTGTCGATCATTCTGACGCTGGTTGGGGCGATCTCGTATCGAGCACTGCCGATCGCCGAATTCCCGGACATCGCGCCGCCGACCGTGGAAGTGACCTCGACTTATCCGGGCGCCTCGGCCGAGGTGCTGTCGACCACCGTGGCGACGCCGATCGAGCAGGAGATCAATGGCGTCGACGACATGATCTACATGGTGTCGCAATCGACCGGCGATGGCTCTCTGTCGATCCAGGTGGTGTTCAAGCCGGGGACCAACATCGACGAGGCCCAGGTGCTGGTGCAGAACCGCGTCTCGGTGGCGATTCCGCGGTTGCCCACTCAGGTGCAGCAGTTCGGCGTCACGGTGCGCAAGAAGTCGCCCGACCTGATGATGGTGGTCCATCTGATCTCGCCGGACGGCTCGCTCGACCAGCAGTACATCTCCAACTATGCCACCATCAACATCAAGGACGTGCTCACGCGGCTCGACGGCGTCGGCGACACCGTGGTGTTTGGTGCCCGCGATTATTCGATGCGGGTCTGGCTCGATCCGGCGCGCGTCCAGGCACGTAACCTTTCGGCGAGCGACGTGGTCGACGCGCTCCGCGCCAACAACGTGGCGGTCTCGGCGGGTGCCATCAATCAGCCCCCGGCGACCTCGCCCGCTGGCTTCCAGATCGCAGTGCAGACACTCGGCCGGCTCACCAGCCCCGAACAGTTCAACGACATCGTGGTCGCGACCGATGCCGATGGCCGCGTCACGCGCGTTCGCGACATCGCTCGCGTGGAGCTCGGCGCCCAGGACTACAACCGCAACGCCTATCTCAGCGGCAAAGTGGCGACCGCGATCGGCATTTTTCAGCGTCCGGGATCGAACGCGCTCAAAGCCTCGAAGTCCGTGTTCAACACCATGGACGAGCTCGCCAAGAGTTTCCCTCCGGGGCTTGAATATCGCGTGGCTTACGACACCACCGGCTTCATCAAGCAATCGGTCGACGAGGTCGTCCACACGCTGTTCGAGGCCACGGCCCTCGTCGTCTTCGTCATCATCCTGTTCCTGCAGAGCTGGCGTGCCGCGATCATCCCGATCGTCGCGATCCCGGTGTCGCTGGTCGGCACGTTCTTCGTCATGAACGCGTTCGGCTTCTCGCTGAACAACCTCACGCTGTTCGGCCTCGTGCTCGCGATCGGCATCGTGGTCGACGACGCCATTGTGGTGGTGGAGAACGTCGAGCGATATCTGAGCCAGGGATTGAGTCCGAAAGAAGCCGCGCACAAGACTATGGACGAGGTTGGCGGAGCGCTGCTCGCCATCGCGCTGGTGCTTTGCGCCGTGTTCATCCCGACGGCGTTCATCGAGGGGATTTCCGGCGCGTTCTACAAGCAGTTCGCGCTGACCATCACAACCTCCACCGTCATCTCGTGCTTCGTGTCGCTGACGCTGTCGCCGGCTCTTGCCGGTCTTCTGCTCAGGCCGCACAGCCACGAGGAGCGGCGCGGCATCTGGAAGACCATCGGCGCTCCGGTCGACAAGTTCTTCGCCGGCTTCAACCGGGTGTTCGATCGGATGTCCCAGACTTATGGCGGATTCACGCGCCGCGTCGTGCGCGTCGTCGCGATGATGCTGGTGATCTATGTGGGCTTGATCGGGCTCGCCTACTTCCAGTTCGCCCGCACGCCGTCCGGCTTCGTGCCACCGCTCGATCGCGGCTATTTCATCGCTGCGATCACGCTGCCGCCCGGCGCGAGCCTGGAGCGCACCGACCGTGTGGTGCGGGCGGCAAACGAAATCCTGCTCAAGCGGCCCGGTGTCGCCAACACCGTGGCGTTCGCGGGCTTCGACGGCGCGACCTTCACCAACGCACCAAACGCGGGCGTGCTGTTCGTGACACTGAAGCCGTTCGAAGAGCGGGTGAAGGAAAAGCTCACCACCAACGGTATTCTCAGCGATCTACGCGCTCAGATGCAGGTGCTGCGCGAGGCGTTCGTGCTGGTGATTCCACCGCCGTCGGTGCCGGGCATCGGTACTGGCGGCGGCTTCAAGATGTATGTGCAGGATCGCGCGGGCCGCGGGCCGCGTGCGCTTGAGCAGGCCATCGGCTCGCTGGTCGGCCAGGCCAACCAGACGCCGGGCCTCGTTCAGGTGTTCACACTGTTCAACACCTCGACGCCCCAGATCTATGCGGACATCGACCGCACCAAGGCCGAGATGCTCGGCGTGCCGATCACGCGCTTCTTCGACACGCTCTCGACCTACATGGGGTCGACCTACGTCAACGACTTCAACATCCTGGGCCGCACCTATCGCGTGACCGCGCAGGCCGACAATCCGTACCGCTTGAGTATCCGTGACATTGAAAATCTACGCACGCGCTCGACGACCGACACCATGGTACCGCTCGGCGCGGTGGCGAATTTCGAACAGATCACCGGGCCGTACCGGGTGCCACGGTACAATCTGTTTGCGGCTGCGGAAGTCCAGGGCGCGACAGTGCCCGGTTTCTCGACAGGCCAGGCGATCACCGCGATGGAGAAGCTCGCTGCCAACCTGCCCACGGGGTTTGGGTACGAATGGACCGAGATCGCCTTGCAGGAGAAGGGCGCCGGCAACACCGCGGCGGTGGCGTTCGGCCTTGCGGTGGTGTTCGTGTTCCTGCTGCTTGCCGCGCAATATGAGAGCCTGTTGCTGCCGCTTTCGGTGATCCTGATCGTCCCGATGTGTCTGCTGGCCGCCATAAGCGGCGTGCTGTGGCGCGGCATGGACAACAACATCCTGACCCAGATCGGTTTGGTGGTCTTGATCGGCCTCGCCGCCAAGAACGCCATCCTGATCATCGAATTCGCCAAGCAGGCCGAGGAGCGAGGCGCCAGCCGTTGGGATGCTGCGGTCGAAGCCGCCCGAACCCGGTTGCGGCCGATCCTGATGACGTCGGTGGCCTTCATTCTCGGCGTGGTGCCGCTGATGATCGCGACCGGCGCCGGCGCCGAATTGCGCCAAGCGCTTGGTACTGCGGTATTCTTCGGCATGCTCGGCGTGACGCTGTTCGGCCTGGTGTTCACGCCGGTGTTCTATGTGCTGGTGCGCTGGATCGCCGGTCTTCGCCGTCCGCAAGCGGCCCCCGGTGAGGCTGCCCACCAGGGCTAAACAGCAGGTGCTTGGGCCGGCGAGACTGCGGCACAGTGCCATGCTCATGCCGAATAGGAGGCATTTATAAGGTCGTATAAAGTTTGCCCATGTCTGCCAATGCGGTAGACAGGGGCGCATATTGAATGAATTGGCTGGGCGGTGTTGGACCCGACGCTGTCCCCGGAGATGGAGCAGGATTTGAAGCCCTCAGCGGCAAGTCAGTCTTCGCCTTCGCCGGCTCCCCATATCGACCGTCACAAGCTTCTCGCCGCGCATCCGTTTTTCAATAGCTTCGACCGGGCCATCATCGATCGCCTGCTTTCGCATGCGGTGACGCGCCGGGTGAAGAAGAACACCGTGCTGTTTCGCAAGGGTGACGCTGGATCGAGCCTCTATGCGGTCTGCGCCGGACTGGTGCGGATCAGCGTGCCCTCCGAGCGCGGTCAGGATGCGATCTTCAATCTCATCCCGCCGGGCGATCTGTTCGGCGAGATCGCCCTGCTCGACGGGGGCGCGCGCACAGCCGACGCCGTGGTGATCGAGAACAGCGAACTGATGGTGATCGAGCGCCGCGACTTCATCCCCTTGGTCCGCGAATTTCCCGACGTGGCGATGAAGCTGATCGAAGTGGTGTGCACGCGGCTGCGCCGCACCAGCGAGCAGGTCGAGGACATCGTGTTCCTGGGTCTGCCCGAGCGTCTCGCCAAGGCGCTGCTCCGGCTTCACACCCGTTCGACCGCCAATCCCGACAACATGATCCGCATCACGCAGCGCGATCTCAGTCAGATGGTCGGAGCCTCGCGAGAAAGTGCCAACAAGCTTTTACGCGACTGGCAGCGCCGCGGCTGGCTGAAGCTGAAGCGGGGCGGGTTGATTCTGACGAATCCGAAGGCGCTCGCCGCGATGGTGTCGGAGACGGCTTAAGCCGGTCCTCCGCTTCATTGACTCAAGCCCAAGTCTACGGTGACTTGTCTACGGTGACTTGCCCGTCGTACCGATGTCGCGGATCAGGCTCATTCTGTCCGACGCGAGCGTAGCCGGTGCGTCCGTGCGTGATGGCGTGCCCGGCGTTGAATTGTTCGCTTCAACAAAATCCGCCTTTTTCGGCTGCGACGTCAGCAAAGCCAGTGCGAGTCCGAACGTCAGCGCGACCGCCGTGATCAGGTGGGCGTAAGGCGAACTGATAAAACGATTCCACATGGTGACCTCCACTGCGGTGGAAGGCGCGTTTGCGGACGCTTCTGAACGGCGTCTCAGGCTGCACGCAACCGGCCTTCCCGTTCACGCGTCAAGCGCGATGAACAAGGGTCGCGTAACGCCGCCCGCCCGACCGTTGTATGAGGTAGACCACACAAGGCACGGGGCATTGTCGATTTTACGGAATTGTGGCGTGTTTTTACATCCAACGTGAATAAGCTCACGTTGGCGCGAGTCTATCTGGTGCACTCATTCGCCTGCCTACTACGAAGGGAGGCACCAAATGCGTATGTGGCTCAGAATGCTCTGGACTGCTGCGGTTGTGGTCGCCATTGCGTGGCCGCTGCTGTTCTGGGGAAAGGCGGCATCATTGGATAGGGCTGAGAGCGTCCGGCAGTTGCTCAATCCGCTGGAGCGGCATGAGATCCTGTGGTGAACGCGGCTTCGAAGCGCTTCACACGCTGCGCAAGTGTTCAGCCCGTGAGTGCGTCTTTGGTCGGTGATGACGTGGCACGGGACGGCGCGCGCGGTGACTGTGTGAAAATGGTTTGCAGAGCGTGGCGTTCGATCGGTTTTTGCAGAATGGGAACCGTCAGGAAGCGCCGATCGAGCTCTTCGCTGCCGTAGCCGGTGACGAAGATGAACGGAATGCTCTCGGCAGCGAGCGTGTCGGCCAGCGGATAAACCGAAACGTCACCCAGATTGACGTCGAGCACCGCCGCGTCGACGCGATTGTGCCGAAGCGCCACCATCGCGTCGGTGACGCGGTTGCACGGCCCGATCACCGAATAGCCCTGTTCCTCCAGCGCCTCGCGGATTGCGATCGCGACCAGGGCCTCGTCTTCCACCACCAGGATGCGATTGCCCGAGACGGCGATCGGCCGGGGCGCTGGCGGCATCTGCGCCTGCGGCGCCTGATGGCCGTTGGTCGGAGCGCGAACGAGCTTGCGATCGGCGAGCGGCACCGTGAGCTCGCAGCGAACCCCATCGGGTCCCCAATCGAAGGAGGTGGCTCCGGCCAGCTGCCCTTCGATGCTCGCCTTGATGATGCGCATGCCGAATCCCGGCGCCGAAGGCGCTGCGGTCGGCCGCCCATCCTTTTCGGTCCAGCGCAGCACAAGATTTCCGGATGCCGTCGACCAGTCCAGCGTCAGCCGGCCGGTCGTCGTGGACAGCGCGCCGTATTTCGCAGCGTTCGTGACAAGCTCGTGGACCGCGAGCGCGAGACACTGCGCGGCGGCCGGCCAGAGCGACACATTGGGCCCGGAGGCCACAATTCTGGAGCTGTCGGCGGTGCGATACGGGGCCAATTCTTCTTCGACCAGGCCACTCAGGTCGGCGCCTTGCCAGCGCGACAGCGACAGGATGGTGTGGGCGAGCGAAAGCGAACGGATCCGTCCTTCCACCGCGGTGGTGAATTCCTCGATGGTGGGCGCGCGCGTCAGGCGCACGATCGACTGCACCACGGCGAGCGCGTTCTTGGCGCGATGATCGACCTCGCGGGCGAGCAGCGTCTGCCGCTCCTCGGCCTGTTTGCGATCGGTGATGTCCACCGTCACGCCGCTGATCCGCACCACGCGGCCGGAGCCGTCGATGCTTGGCGCCGCCGTGCCAAGACACCAGCGCACCTCGCCGCTCGGGCGCTTGACGCGGAATTCATTCTGCGCCGGCTGGCGCTCCTTGAACAGCTTTTCCATGGAGGCTTGCAGCCCATCCCAGTCGTCGGGGTGGATGAGGGCGCGCACATTTTCGGCCGAGACGACGAAGTTCTGCCGTTCGACGCCGAAGATGCGGTACTGCCCGTCGTCCCACAGGCAATCGCCGCTCGCCTCGTTCCAGTCCCACGAGCCCATGTTGCCGGCCACCAGCGCCAGGCTCCGACGCTCTTCGCTGTCGCGAAGCTGCTGCGTCGAGGCTTCGAGCTCGGCGGTGCGCGCCGAGACGCGCTCCTCGAGCTCGGCGTTGATCCGCTCGAGTTGCCGGGTCTTGCGGTAGAGCTCCGCGAACACCTTGACCTTCGCCCGCAGCACTTCGGGAATGACTGGCACCGGCACATAGTCAACCGCGCCCATCTCGTAGCCGCGAAGGCGGTCGACGTCCGTCAGATGGATCGCGGAGATGAAGATCATGGCGGTCTTCTGGAACCGCGGGTGCTCGCGGATCATGGCGGCGAGCTGAAAGCCGTCGAGATCCGGCATGCAGACGTCGACCAGCACCACCGCGATTTCGGTCTTGAGCAGATGCTCCAGAGCTTCCCGTCCCGACGAGGCCTTGAGCAGGTTCTCGCCGAGCTCGTGCAGGATGACCTCGTAGCTCAGGAGCTTCGAGGGCTGGTCGTCAACCAGAAGAATGTTGACCTTTTGCTGTTCCGACATTTTGGCGCGCCCCCGGCTCAGCGATGCAGCCACATGCGCAGCGCCGACAGGAGCTGCTCGGTGTTGACCGGTTTCGCCAGATAGTCCGAAGCGCCTGCCTCCAGGCATTTCTCTCGGTCGCCCTTCATCGCTTTCGCAGTCAGAGCAATGATCGGAAGCCTACGGAACTCCGCCTTCTTCCGGATCACTTCCATGGTTTGATAGCCGTCCATTTCCGGCATCATGATGTCCATCAAGACAATTGCTACGTCCGCAGTCGACTCCAGCAACGCGATGGCTTCGCGGCCGGTCGTTGCGGTCAGTACGTGCATACCGCGACGCTCCAGCACGCTGCTCAGCGCGAAGATGTTGCGGGCGTCGTCGTCGACCAGCAGCGCGGTGCGGCCGACCAGGTCTTCGTCGGAGCTGTTGAGACGTTCCAGCATCCGTTGTTTTTCCTGCGGCAGATCGGTGATGATCCGGTGCAGGAACAATGACGTTTCATCGAGCAGCCGCTCCGGCGACTCGACGCCCTTAACTACGATGCTGCGCGCCATGGTGTGGAGCTGCGCATCCTCCTCGGCGGAAAGTTCCTTTCCGGTGAAGACCACGACCGGAACCTCGGAGATGGTTTCGTCTTCGCGGATTTTTTCGAGCACGTCGAAGCCGGTCATGTCCGGCAGTCTGAGGTCGAGCACCACGCAATCGCATGGGTCTTTGCGGAGGATCGACAGGGCCTCCTTGCCGGTGCCGGTGGTGATGATGTCGATGTCGTCGTAACCCAGGAGCTCGCGGATGCTCATGCGCTCGGCTTCGTTGTCCTCGATCACGAGCAGACGCTTCCGGCGCGGAGCGGCGTAGTCCTTGATTCGGGTCAGTGCCGCGTCGACGCCTTCAGGCGTGGTCGGCTTGGTCACGAAGGAGAAAGCGCCGCGTGCCAGCGCATGCTGGCGGTCCTCGTCGAGGGTGATGATCTGCACCGGGATGTGCCGCGTCAGCGGGTTCTGCTTGAGCTGGCTCAGCACCGTCCAGCCCAGCATGTCGGGCAGGAAGACGTCGAGCGACACGGCTGATGGCTGGAACTGCTTGGCGAGATCGAGCGCGTCGGCGCCGCGCATCGCGACCAGCACCTTGAACCCCTTGTCGCGGGCGAGGTCCATGATCACCCGCGCATAGTGCGGATCGTCCTCGACCACGAGCAGGATGGTGTCGCCTGCCTCAAGCTCAAGGCGATCGTCAGGCATCTGTTCGACCGGCCGGTCGGAAGCTGCGGCGAGCATCGCGGGCACGGCCGCGGCTTGCGGTGGCTGGTTCGCTGCGCTGTTCGCAGGCGTGGCGATCGTGGTGGCAGGGCCGACGTATTTGAGCGGCAGATAGAGCACGAAGGTGCTGCCCTTGCCGGGGATGCTGCGCAGCTGGATCTCGCCGCCCAACAGGTTGGCGAGCTCGCGGCTGATGGCGAGGCCGAGGCCCGTACCGCCGTACTTGCGGCTGGTGCTGGCGTCGGCCTGCTGGAACGCCTCGAAGATGATCTTCTGCTTTTCCAGCGGAATGCCGATACCGGTGTCGGACACTTCGAAGGCGACCACCGCGGGCGACGAATTGAGCAGCTGATGCTCCGGGCTCCAGCCGCCGATCGCGGCCGAGACCGTGAGCCTGACGCCGCCCTGATCGGTGAACTTGAAGGCGTTGGACAGCAGGTTCTTGAGCACTTGTTGCAAGCGCTTGGAGTCGGTCGTGATCGTGCGCCCGAGATGCGGATCGACCTCGACATCGAATGCAAGGTGACGGTTGTCCGCTTCATGCCGGAACGGCCGGGCGATCGCTTCGGTGAGGTTGGCGAGGAACACCTCCTGAGCGTCAACCGTGACGGTGCCCGACTCGATTTTGGACAGGTCGAGGATGTCGCTGATCAGGTTCAGCAGATCGGTGCCGGCGCCGTGGATGGTGCGGGCGAATTCCACTTGCTTGGCCGACAGGTTGCCTTCCGGATTGTCGGTGAGCTGCTGGCCCAGGATCAGGATGCTGTTGAGCGGCGTGCGCAGCTCGTGCGACATGTTGGCCAGGAACTCGGACTTGTACTTCGAGGTGAGCGCAAGCTCGGAGGCCTTCTCTTCGAGGGCGCGGCGGGCCTGCTCGATTTCCTGGTTCTTGCGCTCCACCTCGACGTTGCGTTCGGCGAGCTGCTGGGCCTTCTGCTCGAGCTGCTCGTTGGTCTGCTGCAGCTCGCGCTGCTGGGTTTGCAATTCGGTCGCGAGTTGTTGGGACTGCGTCAGCAGTCCTTCGGTCTGCATCGTGGCTTCGATGCTGTTCAGCACGATACCGATCGAGTCGGTGAGCTGCTCGAGGAACATCATCTGCAGCGCGGTGAATTGCGTCACCGAGGCGAGCTCGATCACCGCCTTGACCTGGTTCTCGAACAGCACCGGCAGCACGATGATGTTGCGCGGCACGACCTTGAACAGCGCCGATCCGATCGGCACCGCATAGGTCGGCAGGTCGGTGATCAGGAGGCGCCGCTTGTCGGCGGCGCATTGACCGATCAGCCCTTCGCCGATGCGCAGCCGCACCGGATGGCCGTTGGCACCATCGTCCGCATAGGCCGAGAGCAGCCGCATGGTCTGCGTCTCTTCGCTTTCCACCTGATAGATCACGCCGAGCTGCGCATTGACCAGCGGGGTGAGCTCAGTGAGCAGCAGCCGGCCGACGGTGCCGAGCTCGCGTTGGCCCTGCAGCATGTTGGTGAAGCGGGCGAGGTTGGTCTTCAGCCAATCCTGCTCGGTGTTGCGGTCGGTGGTGAGCCGCAGGTTGTCGATCATCGTGTTGATGTTGTCTTTCAGCTCGGCCACCTCGCCGCGCGCCTCGGCCTGAATCGAGCGGGTCAGGTCGCCCTTGGTCACGGCGGTCGCCACCTCGGCGATGGCGCGCACTTGCGTGGTTAGGTTGGTCGCCAGCAGGTTCACGTTGCCGGTGAGGTCCTTCCAGGTGCCGGCGGCGCCGGGCACGTTGGCCTGGCCGCCAAGGCGGCCTTCCACGCCCACCTCGCGCGCCACCGACGTCACTTGATCGGCGAAGGTAGCGAGCGTGTTCGTCATGTTGTTGATGGTCTCGGCAAGAGCTGCGACCTCGCCCTTCGACTTCACCGTCAGGTTCTGCTTGAGATCACCGTCGGCGACCGCGGTCACCACCTTGACGATGCCGCGCACCTGTTCGGTGAGGTTGGCGGCCATGACGTTCACGGTGTCGGTGAGGTCCTTCCAGGTGCCGGCGACGCCGGGCACCTCGGCCTGTCCGCCGAGCTTGCCTTCGGTGCCGACCTCGCGCGCCACGCGCGTGACTTCCGAGGCGAAGCCGTTGAGCTGGTCCACCATCGTGTTGATGGTGTTCTTCAGCTCCAGGATTTCGCCTTTCACATCGACCGTGATCTTGCGGGAAAGGTCGCCGCGCGCCACCGCGGTGGTCACCTCGGCAATGTTACGCACTTGCGTGGTGAGGTTTGCGGCAAGCAGGTTGACGTTGTCGGTAAGGTCCTTCCAGGTGCCGGCGACGCCCTGCACGTTGGCCTGACCGCCGAGCCGGCCTTCGGTGCCGACCTCGCGCGCCACGCGGGTCACCTCGCCCGCGAACGAGCGGAGCTGGTCGGTCGTCGTGTTGAGCGTCTCCTTGAGCTGCAGGAGCTCGCCGCGCACGTCGACTGTGATCTTCTTCGACAGGTCGCCGCCTGCGATCGCGGTCGCGACCTCGGCGATGTTGCGGACCTGCGCGGTCAGGTTCGAGGCCATGAAGTTGACGTTGTCGGTGAGGTCCTTCCAGGTGCCGGCGACTTCCGGCACCTGTGCCTGGCCGCCGAGCTTGCCTTCGGTGCCGACCTCGCGCGCGACGCGCGTCACCTCCGAGGCGAACGAGTTGAGCTGGTCCACCATGGTGTTGATGGTGTTCTTCAGCTCCAGGATTTCGCCCTTCACATCGACCGTGATCTTGCGGGAAAGATCGCCGCGCGCGACCGCCGTGGTCACCTCGGCGATGTTGCGGACCTGGGCGGTCAAGTTGCCGGCCATCGAGTTGACGCTGTCGGTCAAGTCCTTCCAGGTGCCGGCGACGCCCGGCACGTTGGCCTGGCCACCGAGCCGACCTTCGGTGCCAACCTCGCGCGCCACGCGGGTCACCTCGCCGGCGAACCGGTTGAGTTGGTCCACCATGGTGTTCAGCGTTTCCTTGAGCTGAAGGATTTCACCGCGCACGTCCACGGTGATCTTGCGCGACAGGTCGCCGCCTGCGATCGCGGTCGCGACCTCCGCGATGTTGCGGACCTGACCGGTCAGGTTACCGGCCATCGAGTTCACGCTGTCGGTGAGGTCTTTCCAGGTGCCGGCAACACCGGGCACGGTCGCCTGGCCGCCAAGCTTGCCTTCGGTGCCGACCTCGCGGGCGACGCGGGTCACTTCCGAGGCGAAGCCGTTGAGCTGGTCCACCATCGTGTTGAGCGTTTCCTTCAGTTGAAGGATTTCGCCCGATACGTTCACGGTGATCTTTTTGGACAGGTCGCCCTGCGCCACGGCGGTCGCGACCTCGGCGATGTTGCGGACCTGGCCGGTCAGGTTCGAGGCCATCGAGTTGACGTTGTCGGTGAGGTCTTTCCAGGTGCCGGCGACGCCGCGCACCAGGGCCTGACCGCCGAGCTTGCCTTCGGTGCCAACCTCGCGCGCCACGCGGGTGACTTCGCCGGCGAAGGCGTTGAGCTGGTCCACCATGGTGTTGATGGTGTCTTTGAGCTCGAGGATTTCGCCGCGCACGTCGACGGTGATCTTTTTCGATAGGTCGCCGCCCGCGACCGCGGTGGTCACTTCGGCGATGTTGCGGACTTGCGCGGTCAGATTCGACGCCATCGAGTTTACGGAGTCGGTGAGGTCCTTCCAGGTGCCGGCGACGCCGAGCACGTTGGCCTGGCCGCCGAGCCGGCCTTCGGTGCCGACCTCACGCGCCACGCGGGTGACTTCGCCGGCGAAGGCGTTGAGCTGGTCCACCATGGTGTTCATGGTGTCCTTGAGCTGAAGAATTTCGCCCGACACGTTCACGGTGATCTTCTTCGACAGGTCGCCGCCCGCGATGGCGGTGGCGACGTCGGCGATGTTGCGGACCTGCGCGGTCAGGTTCGACGCCATGAAGTTGACGTTGTCGGTCAGGTCCTTCCAGGTGCCGGCGACTCCAGGCACTGCGGCCTGTCCGCCGAGCTTGCCTTCGGTGCCGACCTCGCGGGCGACGCGGGTCACTTCCGACGCGAAGCCGTTGAGCTGATCCACCATGGTGTTCATGGTGTCTTTCAGCTCGAGGATTTCGCCCGACACGTTCACGGTGATCTTTCGCGACAGGTCGCCGCGCGCGACGGCGGTGGTGACCTGCGCGATGTTACGCACCTGGTCGGTCAGGTTGCCGCACATGGCGTTCACGGAGTCGGTGAGGTCCTTCCAGGTGCCGGCGACGCCGGGCACGATGGCCTGGCCGCCGAGCTTGCCGTCGGTGCCGACCTCGCGCGCCACGCGCGTCACCTCCGAGGCGAACGAGCGAAGCTGGTCCACCATGGTGTTGATGGCTTCCTTCAGCTGAAGGATTTCGCCGCGCACGTCGACGGTGATCTTCTTCGACAAGTCGCCGTTCGCCACCGCGATGGTGACGTCGGCGATGTTTCGAACCTGCGCCGTCAGGTTCGAAGCCATCGAGTTCACGCTTTCGGTCAGGTCCTTCCAGACGCCGGTCACGCCCGGCACCTGAGCCTGGCCGCCAAGCTTGCCCTCGGTGCCGACCTCGCGCGCCACGCGCGTCACCTCCGAGGTGAACACGCCGAGCTGCTTGATCATGGTGTTGACGATGGTGGCGGAGCGCAGGAACTCGCCCTGCAGAGGCCGGCCGTCGACGTCGAGGCGGACGGTCTCAAGAAGATCGCCTTGCGCCACCGCGCCGATCGCGCGGGTCACTTCATTGGTCGGCCAGAGCAGATCGTCGATCAGCGTGTTGACCGAGGATTCCATCTCGCCCCAGGCGCCGCCCGAAAGGCCGAAGCGGACGCGCTGCTTGGTCTGGCCTTCCTTGCCGACCCGCTGGCCGACCTGTTCGAGCTGCTGCGCCATGCGCTCGTTGGCGGCCGCGATTTCGTTGAAGGTGTCGGCGATCTTGCCTTCGAGGCCAACCCAGTCGCCGGAAATGCGCACCGAGAAGTCGCCAACCCGCATGGCCTGAAGGGCCGGGAGGAGTTCGTGAGCGTGGAAATGCTGGGAAACGTCGTGGTTGCCGTTTGCGAGAGGAGGAGGACCGTTCTTGCCGGGCTGCTCGGTTGTCGGTTCAGCGTGGGGCAGCATGATCTATCTCTCCCTGAGCCGCGCATTCGCGGATCGCGGTGGCACAGTGAAAAAGCCGGAGTGTGACGACGAATGGGTCGCAGCAGGGCAAGCGTCGCCGGTGGAACCTTCCAAACGAAAGGCTTCCGTGGCTGCCGGACGAACGCACACCATGAGACCCCCTGGGAGCCGGTCCGAACTCTTGTTGACGAGACTGGACCTCAGCCCAATTGCACCAATGCGGTATTCGGCTGTTGGTTCCTCGCAGACGAAAATTTTCGCCGCACCAATGTCAGGTTACAGAGCGATCCGCACGTAAATTGGATTTCGGTATATTTATCAGAATCTTACGACAATTCGACGCCAAGGGCTAAATGACGTCGCCAGAAGCTTGCGTCAATCCGGTTTCCGGTGCGGTCAGCTCCCAGATCAGTCCGGTCGGCGCGTAGGTCACCGTGGCGGTGCCGAGCACCGAGCGTGCGATCATGCTCTCAATGATGGCGCTGCCGAAGCCTTTCTTCTTGGGCGGGACGGCGGGCGGTCCGCCGCTTTCGTGCCAGGTCAGCTTGAACCGCCGTCCGTCGCTGCCCGCACTGATCCCCCATTGGATATGGACTTTGCCGTCGCGCGAGGAAAGCGCGCCGAATTTCAGGGCGTTGGTGGCGAGCTCGTAGATCGCAAGCCCCAGCGCTTGTGCCACCCGTGGCGTCACCAGACACGGCGCGCCTTCCAGTTCGACGCGGCTGGCATAGTTGTCGATCGCCGACGCAAGCTGCCATTGGATGATGTGCAGGATGTCGGCGCCTCGCCAGTTGTGCTCGATCATCAGGTCCTGGTTGATGGACAGCGCATGCAGCCTGTGGCTGATCCGGTCGACGAAGTCCTTCGGCGGGGTGCTCCTTGCGGTCTGGCGCACGATCGCGTCGGCCACCGCCAGCAGATTTTTCGACCGGTGATTGAGCTCGCGCATCAGCAGCGACTGGGTCTCCTGCGAGAGCTTGAGTTCCGTGATGTCGCGCGCGATTTTTGAAACGCCGACAATCACGTTGTCTTGATTGCGGATCGGCGAAATGGTGAGCGAGACATGGATCAGCCGGCCGTCTTTGCATCGGCGGACCGTGTCGAATTGTTTGATCCGCTCGCCCTTGCGGATCGAGTCCATGATGTAGTCTTCCTCGGCAATGCGATCGGGCGGGAAAAGCTCGAGAATGTGGTGACCGACGATCTCATGCGCCGTGTAACCGAAGATACGCTCGGCACCCAGATTCCATGACGTGATGTTGCCGTCGAGATCCTTGCTGATGATGGCGTCGTCGCTCGACTCGACGATGGCAGCCAGCCACGCTTTGGAATCCAGCCCGGAATCATGCACCGCCATAGCGAAACGCCAAACTCGTGAGAATCGACACCATGATCAAATATGGTCCGGTTGGTGTAACTGAACAATCATTAACGCACGAAACGGCCGATCGGTCGTGTGTGCGATGCAATTATAGACGAAATCGGCCCGCCTCACGTGGCGGGCCGCAATCGTGGTTTGGTTGACGTGGTCGCGCGTGCGTCGTTATTCTTCACGGCCGCCCGAAGCTGCGATCGGCGGATCCGGTTCGTTGGTCATGTCCGGAACGTTCTCCACGCCCAGAGTCTCGGCAAGCCTCAACCTCGCACGGTTGACACGGCTCTTGATGGTGCCGACCGCGCAGTTGCAGATCTTGGCCGCCTCTTCGTAGGAGAAGCCGGAGGCGCCGACCAGGATCAGCGCCTCGCGCTGATCGGGCGACAGCTTCATCAGGCCCTCACGCAGCTCGTTGAATTCGATGTGCGCGGTTTGCTCCTCGCGCGCCGTCAGGCGCTCCGCATAGCCGCCGTCGGCGTCCTCGACCTCGCGGCGCCGCTTGCGATACTCGGTGCGGAAATGATTGCGCAGGATCGTGAAGAGCCACGCAGACATGTTGGTCCCGGGCTCGAACGAGTCCAAATGCGACCAGGCGCGCAACAGTGTCTCTTGCACGAGGTCATTGGCCCGGTCGACATCACCGCAAAGCGAAATAGCAAAGGCGCGCAAGCTCGGCACCGCCGCTAGCATCGCTCCACGGACGTCATCTTGAGCGTTCATGAGCCTGTCCTTATTTCTCGTCTCGCTTGTCGAGACGCTGGATAAGCTCGGAGAACTGGTCTGGTACGCCTTCATTGACGACATCGGTGTACATGGCCCGTAGTTGTTGACCGAGCTTGTATTGAATGTCGGCGCTAAGTCGTCCCTTTTTGCGCTTCACCTTCTCGGCCTTCATGGACATATCCGGCGGCTGCCTGGTCTTGTCGTTCATCTCACTTCCCCCGGTGCCCATCCCCGTGGCGGCACAAGCGCCGCTGCCCTATTCAAAATAACGTCTTGCGATACGATTGGTTCCCTGCGGGGAACTTCTTTGGAGGTAAAGCGTTTTCTGCCCATGTAGGTCCGGGGGCGAGCCTTGGCAAACCTGGCGCCAACCGTGCGGAGGGAATTAAATAATGTTGACAGCTCAAGCAGTTAAGGACCATTTGCCAATCTTGCGGCGTTACGCCCGGGCGCTGACCGGAAGCCAGGAATCCGGCGATAGCTACGTGGCGGCCGCCCTTGAAGCTCTGACCGAAGATTCATCGCTGATCGATCAGCAAACGTCGGTTCGTGTGGGAATGTTCCGGGTGTTCTCCAAGATCTGGAATTCCTTGGAGGTTAACGCCGCCGGGAAGGAGCCGATCGATCCTCGGCCTGCCGACCGGCACATCGGTCAGATCGGCGCCATGCCGCGACAGGCCTTCCTTCTGGTCTCGCTCGAGGGCTTCTCGGAGGAGGATGCCGCGAAAATTCTAGACATCAGCGCCAGCCGGGTGCGTGACCTGATCGACGAATGCGGGCGTGAGCTCGCGAGCCAGATCGCGACCAATATCCTGATCATTGAAGACGAAGCGTTGATCGCGATGGACTTGCAGTCGCTGGTGGAAAATCTCGGTCACGAGGTCAAAGGCATCGCGCGCACGCGCGGAGAAGCAGTGGCGCTCGCCAAGAACAAGGACCTGGGGCTGATTCTTGCTGACATCCAGCTCGCCGATGGAAGCTCCGGCCTCGATGCGGTCAACGATCTGCTGAACACCTTCGAAGTGCCGGTGATCTTTATAACCGCGTATCCGGAGCGCTTCCTGACCGGGACGCGTCCGGAGCCGGCCTTCCTGATCACCAAGCCTTATCAACCCGCCATGGTGTCGGCGGTGATCAGCCAGGCGCTGTTCTTCGATCGCAAGGCGCACAAAAGCAAAAGCCGCGCGGTAGGCTGATCGCCGCGCGGCTTCCGTCAATCGGTTGTCGGGAGATCAATTCACGGTCTTCATCCATGAATCGATGTGCCGCTGGGCTTCGTCCTTGGCGTAGCCGTAGCGTTGCTGGAGACGCCCGGCGAGCTCCGTCTGATTGCCCTTGATGACATCAAGGTCGTCGTTGGTCAGCTTACCCCACTGCTGCTGAACCTTGCCCTTGAACTCCTTCCAGTTGCCTTCGATTCGATCCCAATTCATGGTTTGCTCCTGTGTCATGATGCCCTGTCACAACGCATCGGGATGGCTATGTTTCCCTCAACGCGCGGGCGCCGTGCGCGAGCGGGTTGGAACGGCGGCATCGCTGCTTAAATACGGTCAGTGATCGCTCGCAGGCGAGGGGTGATGTCAGAGAACAGTCGCTGCGTGCTGCTCGTTGAGGATGAAGCGCTCGTCGCCATGGTGGCGGCCGACGCGCTCAACGAATTGGGCTTTGAGGTGATCGAGGCTGCGTCGGCCAAGGTGGCCTTGCAGCTCGCCGAGAACAATAAGGATAGAATCGGCGTCGCGCTTGTCGATCTGGGCTTGCCCGACTTGCCGGGCGAACAGCTGGTTGGCGAGCTCAGAGCACTTTATCCGCATTTGCCGATTATCGTGGCGTCGGGCAAAGGGCCCGGCGCGATCGACCCGAAATGGCAGTCTTCGAACGCAGTGGTCATCCTGCCGAAGCCTTACAATTTCGAGGATTTGCAATCGATCATCGCGCGCGTGGTGGGGGATCGGCCGGCGGATTGACCGCTGCATAGCCGCTTGAATCCAAGCGCCATTCCGGCCGCCAGCAACCATTGATCGATTTCGCCGTTGTATTGCCAGCCAATTTGCACTCACGCCGGCGAAGGCGCGAAATGATTGCCGAACAGATCAGTGACGCAAAGCGCTCAGTCAAAGCTATCGCAGGCATGGTGGCATGGATCGCAGCCGCCGCCATCGCGATCGGCTGCGCGCTTCTTATGTTTTGTATCGCGCTCTTCATCTGGCTGGCCGACCGCTACGACGCGCTCACTGCAAGTCTGATCCTGGGCGGCGGCTTTGCGGCGCTGGCTTTCATCTTCTTTCTCGGCGCGCTTTTCATTCACAGCCGGCGAGAGCACGAGCGGCGGATCATGGAGGCGCGTCGCGCGGCGCAGTCGTCGACCTGGATGGAGCCCGCCATTCTGGCGGCGGGGTTAGACCTCGCGCGACTGATCGGAGGCCGTCGCGCCGCATCGCTCGCGGCCGGCGCCGTTGCTGCATTGTGGCTGCTCAACAAGACCGGCGCGAGAGCGAGCGAGGCCCGGCAACCATTTACGGGCCCAAAGCGTTAGTTCCGCGAAACAAACGAACATTTCGTTCAGCAGGAGTTTTCGCCATGGCGCGTGCCCGTACAGCCGATTTCTCGTCGGTCAATGTGAAGAATCTCAAGAAGGATCTGCAGAGCCTTCGCGACGATTTGTCCGATCTCTCCAAGCAGGTCGAAGGCCTCGCCTCCGACGCCGGCTCGGAAATGATCGACGATGTAAAAGCGCGGCTTGCCAACTTCGGAAGCTCGGTGGACGACTTGATCTCCGGCGCCGGAGCGCGCGGCCGTGAGGCCGTCGATGCCGTCGGTGAATTGGGCGGCAACGTCGTCGAGAACGTCGAGGACGCGATCCGCGAACGGCCGTTGACGGCGCTTGCGATCGCGTTGGGGCTTGGGTTTGTGTTGTCGTCGACCATGCGCCGCTGATGCGGTGGATGGTCGCGCTACCGTCAATCGCGTCGAGGCCCGCGCTTGGCGAGTTCGTTGCTCGCGGCGTCGGCCCGCGCGCACAAATCCTTGTGTAACTCTCCAAGCTCCTCCTCGCTCAGATCTTCCACGGTGGCGAGACTGTTCTTCGCGCCTTTCATCGCGATGATCAGCTCGGAGAGCTTGAGCTGGAGCGCCATCGTGTCGCGGTTCTGGGTGTTTTGGATGAGAAACACCATCAGAAACGTCACAATGGTCGTGCCGGTGTTGATGACGAGTTGCCAGGTGTCGCTGTAGCCAAACAGCGGGCCGCTCAATGCCCAAAGCAGAATCGTTCCGGTTGCAATCAGGAATGCCGCGGGCGTTCCTGCTGCGTGGGCGGTGGCATGAGAAAACCGAGAGAACGCTTTGCTGAGCCCATTGCCATGATGCCCATGGGCGGGCTGATGGACCTGCGGCCGGCCGTTCGTCTGGTGATGCGTTTCCATTGATTGCGATGATCGGTGCAAGACTTGGCGTCGGCTTCGCCAGCGGAGAGCTCTTTGCGCCAGCGACGTCCGATGCGGCGATGTAACCGATGGCGCCATGGGTAAGTTCCCCGCCCGACCTGCGAAGGAACTTTGCCGATGCTCCGGCATTGATGAGGCGCGGGTCGCGACGACCGCATCTAACGGACATCGCCATCATGAATGATCGCGAGGCGGACACCTGGCCCGCCACATCGGATGCGCCCGAGCAGGACTGGTGGCGCGCCGCATCGCGAATTTCGACCATCGGCATTTTCGTTCTGCTGTTGGGCGCTTTTCTGTTCTTCGCGAGGACGATCGTCGCCCCCGTCGTTGCGGCAGCGATCATCAGCCTCATGTTTGGGCCGCTGCAAGAACGTGCGGCGCGTTATCGGATTCCGGCTTCGCTGTTCGCTCTCGTCTGCATCGGGCTGGTGTTCGTCGCGATCAATCTCGGGCTGATCTTGCTTGGCAGTCTGGTGGCGGATTGGTCCGCGCACGCTCCCGAGATCGCAAGCACGCTCTCCGCCAAGGCTTACGTGTTCGAACGCCCATTGGCGGCGTGGCACCAGCTTCAGCAGTGGCTTGCGACGATGCTGGGCACCTCGGCAGAGCCGGCCAAGTTCGAACTGCCGATGAAAGACATGATCGCGCGCGCCGTAGAATTTCTGACGCCGGCGATCGGTGAGCTGGTGATTTTCTTCGGAAGTTTGTTTTTCTTCTTGTTGTCGCGGAAGAGTCAGCGGCGGCATCTGATCCTGATGTTCCAGAGCAAAGATGCGCGGTTGCGCGCGCTGCGCATCTTTAACGACATGGAGGAGCATCTGACCCGCTACATCGCAGTTGTTACCGTGGTCAACATCGGACTGGGTCTGGCGACTGCGGCCATCGCTTACACGCTTGGGCTGCCAAGTCCATTGTTGTGCGGCATCATGGCCGCGGTGCTGAATTACATTCCCTATATCGGCCCAGCCGTTGTCGCGGTCATTCTTCTGGTCCTCGGTCTCGTGGCGCTGCCAACGCTAACGGGCGCACTCGCGGCGCCGGCGCTGTTCGTTGGCTTGGCGACCGTTGAAGGCCACTTCATCACCCCGAGCCTCGTCGGCCGCCAATTGACCATGAGTCCGTTGGCGCTGTTTCTGTCGTTGGCGTTTTGGACCTGGCTTTGGGGGCCTCTGGGCACATTTCTCGCGGCTCCCATTCTGATCGCCGCGACCGTCGTGCAGAATCAGATCCTCGAGGATCGCGAGTCGACGCCAAAGCTTCCGGGCTGAGCTTTCCGTCGAGAGTTGTCAGCAAAACGGGCGGCCGATGAGGCCGCCCGTTTTGCCGTACCCTTGGAAGTGGGCTAAATACGACCCAACAGGGCGAGAACGACCACGATCACGAGGATCGTGCCGACGATCCCGCCGGGGCCATAGCCCCAGCCGCTGCTGTATCCCCACGTCGGCAACGCGCCGAGCAACATGAGGATCAGAATGACGATCAGCACGGTGGACAACATCAATGCCTCCACGTTCGCAATGTACTTTTCAATTCCCCTTGGCCACACCAATTCAAGCGTGCTGAGGAAGTTCCATGATTTGGAGTGGCGATGCACGAGGCCGGATCGTTGCCGGCAGGAACCATCGCTAAAACCCCGGCGTTGAGGTGCGCTTTCAACCCATCGAAAAATCATGAAGCTGTTCGAGTGCCAGAAGTGCAATCAGTTGCTCCATTTCGAGAACACGCGCTGCGAAAGCTGCGGCTCTCAGCTCGGCTATTTGCGCTCACTTGAAACGTTGTCTGTCGTCGAACCGGATGGCGAAACCTGGCGCGCGATGGCGGAGCCGGAAAAGCGATACCGGTTTTGCGCCAATGCCCAGTACGGCGTTTGCAATTGGATGGTCGACGACGTCCGGCCGAGCGATTACTGCTCGGCTTGCCGGCATAATCAGACCGTCCCCGATTTATCGGTGCCGGAAAACATCGTGCCTTGGCGCAAGATCGAATTCGCCAAGCACCGGCTGATCTACACCTTGCTCAAGCTGCGGCTGCCGCTTGCGACCAAGGCCGAAGACCCTGACGGATTGGCGTTCGATTTCCTGCACCCCAAGGCGCCTTCGCCGGATGGCTCGACGGTGCCCGTGATGACGGGCCATGCCGATGGCGTGATCACCATCAATCTGGCTGAGGCCGACGATGCTCAGCGTGAACGCATCCGCACCGAGATGTCCGAGCCCTATCGCACGCTGCTGGGGCATTTCCGGCACGAGATCGGCCACTATTATTGGGACCGCTTGATTGGCGACACGGACAATCTCGAAAAATTCCGCGCAGTGTTCGGCGACGAGCGATTGGATTACGCCGAAGCGCTCAAGCAGAATTACGAAAATGGCCCGCCCGCCAATTGGCAGGAGAGCTTCGTCACCACCTACGCGTCCTGCCATCCGTGGGAGGATTTCGCCGAAACCTGGGCGCACTATTTCCACATGGTCGACACGCTGGAGACCGCGCGTTCTTTCGGACTGAGCGTGCGGCCGCGCGTCGCCAATGGCGGCGACCTTACAGCGAAGTTCGACTTCGACCCGCACAAGGCCGAGATCGGTCCGATCGTCGACGCCTGGGTGTCGCTGACCGTCGCGGCTAATTCGCTCAACCGCAGCATGGGGCTGCCCGATCTTTATCCTTTTGTCCTGGCGCCGGCGATCGTGGCCAAGCTGACGTTCGTTCACGACTGCATTCGCGCGGTGCCGCGCCAGAAACACCACGCCCCCCAGGCACCGGCTCCGGACCGGTCCAAGTTTTTCGGAGGTATCGCCCGCAGAATCTTTGCTAAGGTGCAGGCCTGACGTATGGAGCGACGGCCATGCATGAAGCCATCAATCACGCCAAGCTCGCGATGCTGTTCCGGCAGGAATTCCTGCTCTGCAACGTGCAGAAGGGCGAAACCATCGTTCTCCTGAGCGATCTCGGCGCGCGGCGTGACTACGTGTCCGCGGCCTTTGCGGCCGCCGAGGATCTCGGTGCCGACGCCTACGAAATGTGTGTCAACGCCATGCCGTCCTGGACCAAGGTCGGCGTCGAGACAGTCGGCCGCTGCAAGGGCACGCTCGATGCCATCAAGGCCGCCGACATGCTGGTCTGCCTGCACATTCCGCTGTTCACCCGCTGGCTCAAGGAGGCGCGTGACGCAGGCACCCGCGTGCTGATGGTGATCGACGGTCCGGATGAGCTCGAGGAGTTGTTGGCGCCGCCGGGATTGAAGGAGGCGGTGGTCTATGCCGATCAGCGGCTCAAGCGAGCCAAGACCATGCGCATCACGCGGCCGGGCGGCACCGATCTCACGGTGCAGCTTGGCGAATATCCGACCATGAGCCAGTACGGCTATTCGGAGAGCGCCGGCCGGTTCGATCACTGGGGCGCGGGCCATGTTCACACCTTCCCCAACGAAGGCACGGCCAACGGCACTGTGGTGTTCGCGCCAGGCGACATCATCGTGCTGCCCTATTGCCGTTACGTGCAGGACGAGGTGCGGCTCGACGTTCGCGACGGCTTCATCCGCAAGATCGAAGGCGGACTCGACGCCAAGCTGATGAGCGATTGGCTCGACGGCAACAAGGCCCGCCCCGACGACATGGACGGCCATGCCATCTCGCATCTCGGCTGGGGCCTCAATCCGCAAGGCCGCTGGGATGCGATCGCGCTCCGTGGCGCCGATCCGACGCGGCATCATGCCGGCGCGCGCTGCTTTGCCGGCAACTTCCTGTTCTCGACCGGGCCGAACTCGCAAGGCGGCGGCAAGCGCACCACCAAGGGTCACTACGACGTGCCGATGCGCGACTGCACGGTGACGCTCGACAACGACGTGATCATCGAGAACGGCCGTATCGCCGACGAGAAGATGCGCGTCATGCGGGTGGCGCGCTGATAGCGACTGCGCCGATGAGCACTCCGGCGGCCAGCGCGTACGGCATCACGAAGCAGTTCGGCGCAACGCGCGCGCTCGACCATGTCGATTTCGACGTGATGCCGGGAGAAATCCACGCGCTGGTCGGCGAGAACGGCGCCGGTAAATCGACGCTGGTGCGGGTGCTGAGCGGCGTGCACCGGCCCGATCAGGGCGAGGTCGCGGTTGACGGCAAGGCCCACCACTTCAACAGCCCTCATGATGCCATCGCGGCGGGCATCGCCGCCATTCCGCAGGAGCTGCGTCTCGTCCCGGCCCTGTCGGTTGCCGAAAACCTGACGCTCGACGGTCCGCCGGTGCGCCGCAGGCTTGGCATTGCGACCGTCGATCGCGACGCCATGCGCGAGGAAGCGCGGGTTGCGCTGGCCGCGCTCGAGTTCGCGCCAGATCCCGACGTTCGCGTCGATCAATTGAGCTTCGCCGAGCGCCAGCTTGTCGCCATCGCCAAGGCGCTGCGGCGTCGCTGCCGGCTTCTCATTCTCGATGAGCCGACGGCGGCGCTGGAGACGCGCGAGATCGAGCGGCTGTTTGCCTTGCTGGCGCGAATGAAGAGCCAGGGCACAGCGATCATCTACGTGTCGCACCGGCTCGACGAGGTCGTGGCCTTGGCCGACCGCTGCACGGTGCTGCGCGACGGCCAAGTGGTTGCGACCAGCCGCCGCGGCTCGTTTGCGGTTCGCGACCTGGTCCAGGCCATGACCGGCCGCGCCGAGGCCCAGATCGGCGATCGCGGCGCGGCGCCAGGCGAAACCATTTTGGAAGACGCCGACCAGCGCACCGACGCGATCAGGCTTCGGGCCAACGAGATCGTGGGCTTGGTCGGCCTTCTCGGCAGTGGCACCGGCCGCGTGCTGCGGCGGCTCTACGGTCTCGCGGCCGGCGGCGCGAATGTCCGCGTGCGCGGTGAAGCCCGGCGGCTTGATCTTCCGATCGATGCGATCAGCTTGGGCGTCGGCATGGTGCCCGGCGAGCGCCGGCTCGGGCTGGTGATGAACCTTTCGGTGCGCGACAATATTCTGCTGCCGACCCTCGACCGGCTGACGCGCGGCGGCAGCCTTGACCATTTCGCGGGGGATCGCCTGGTCGCCGAGCTGATGGAGCAGCTCGATGTGCGGCCGCGCAATCCGTCGCTGCCGGTGAGGGCGCTGTCGGGCGGCAACCAGCAGAAGGTGATTCTCGCCAAGTGGCTCGCGCTGAACGTCGGCGTGCTCCTCCTCGAGGAGCCGACCCAGGGCGTGGATATCGTGGCGAAGGCGCAGATTCACGCGCTCCTTCGCAAGTTCGCCAATCGCGGCGGTGCGGTGCTGGCGTCATCAAGCGATCTCGCCGAGCTGACGCGGCTTTGCGACAGCATCTGTGCGTTGCGCCAGCAGAAGATCACGGCGCGTTTCGAAGCCGCGCAGGGCTTCGACGAACGGCGGCTGCACGCCGCCATCGGCGGATGACGATGGCGAAGCGGTTCAACCTCGCGGGCCAGATTCCTCTGATCACGCTGGTGGCGTTGTGTGCCGTCACAGCGCTTCTCACCAGCAGGTTCCTGTCGCCGCTCAACCTGACAAACATCCTGGTGCAGTCGTCGATCATGGCGGTGATCGCGATCGGCATGACGTTCGTCATCATCGGCGGCGGCTTCGATCTCTCGGTTGGTTCGACCGTGGCGTTGGCCGGCTGCATTGCCGCGATGACCATGGTGAAGTTCGGCATCGCGGCCGGCGTGCTGGCCGGTGTCGGGACCGGCGCGTTGGTCGGGCTCGCCAACGGCCTGATCATCGCCAAGCTCGGGGTCAATCCGTTCATCACCACGCTTGGCACCATGGTGCTGGTCCGCGGCCTGGTGTTTCTCGTCACCGGCGGCGCGCCGGTCGGCGACGACGGCATGCCGTCGTCGTTCATCGCTTTCGGCTCCGAGCGCCTGTTCGGCGTGCACTATCTGGTCTGGGTGCCGGCGGTGCTGCTGGTCGCGTTGTCCTGGGTGATGCATTGGACGCCCTATGGACGGCGCATCTACGCCACTGGCGGCAACCGCGACGCGGCGTACCTTTCGGGCGTGCAGGTTGAGCGGATCATTGCCTCGACCTATGTGTGGTGCGGTGCACTGGCCGGCGTCGCCGGCGTGATGCTCGCGGCGCGGCTGCAATCCGGCCAGCCTACCGCGGGCGAGTTCTACGAACTGACCGCCATCGCCGCCGTCGTGCTCGGCGGGGCGTCGCTGCAGGGTGGCGAGGGCACGCTCTACAAAAGCATTATCGGCGTTTTCATCATGATCGTGCTGGGCAACAGCCTGAATCTGCTCAACGTCGATTCCTACTGGCAGCGCGTCGCCATCGGCGCGGTGATCATTGCCGCCGCGGCGGCAGATCGGCTACGCTCTCATCGGTAGAAGAGGGGAGACTGCCATGCCGATGCTTCGTCGTTCGCTTCTGGCTGCGGCGCTGCTGCTGCCGGCCGTTTTGGTGTCCGCTCCGGCCTCGGCTCAGGACAAGATCACCATCGGCGTTTCGCTCGCCCAGGACGACAACCCGTTCTACATCGCAATGCTGCGGGGCATCCGCGCCCGCGCCCAGGAATTGGGATGGGAGGTCGCGACCGTCTCGGCCAACGAAGACAAGGTCAAGCAGATCAACGGCGTGCAGGATCTCGTGGCGGGCGGCGTCAAGGGCATCCTCATCTCGCCGATCGACGCGGTCGGCGTGAACGCCGCCTACGACGCGGCCAAGGCCGGCAATGTGCCGATTGTTTCTGTGGCGCGCGGCTCGACCTCGCCGAACCAGACGCTGCATGTGGCGATGGACGAGAAGCAGATCGGCCGCGACATCGCCGAATGGACCGCCAAGGCGATCGGGGACGAAGGCAAGGTGGCGATGCTGCTCGGTCCGAGTGGCGCACCGACGTTCCGCAATCTCGGCGACGGCTACGCCGAGATGATGGCGAAGCATCCGAAAATCCAGATCGTGTCGAAGAGCGACGGCCCGCTGACCCGCGAGCGCGGCGTCAAGCAGGCCGAGGACGCGCTGGTCGCGCATCCGGACCTCAAGGCGATCTACACTGCCAACGACGACGTGGCGCTCGGCGCCATGCAGGCGGTGCTGGCCGCCGGCAAATCGACGCTGGTCACCGGCATGAACGGCGTGCCGCCCGCGCTGCGCGCGGTGAAAGACGGCAAGATGGCGATGACGATCGAGCTCAATCCGGTGCTGTGGGGCCGGCTGGGCGTCGACGTGCTTGCGACGTATCTGAAGGGCGACAAGGTCGCGCCGCAGGTGTTCATCAAGCACGTCATCATCGACAAGACCAACGTGGACGAGAAGCTGCCGAAGACCTGACCGGCGCTTTGCCAACGGCGGGCCGTGGAGAGAACGCGAGAATGGCCAATCCTGCGCCGAAGCAAGCCTCGGATTTCGTCGCGCAGCTCGAAGCCGCGAACCTGCATCCATTGTGGGATCGCTTCCGCACGCTGACGCCGGTGAAGCCGCAGGCGAAAGACCCGCCGCTGATCTGGCGCTGGCGCGACATCGAGCCTTTCACTCATCGCGCCGTGTCCGAGGTGCCGATCGACGATGTCGAGCGCCGCGCCCTGATCCTGGTCAATCCGGCGTTCGGCGGCGACACGGTCACCACGTCGAATCTGATCGCGGCCTTCACGGTGCTCGATCCCGGCGACCGCGCGCGGCCGCACCGGCACACGTTTGCGGCAATCCGCTTTGCCACCCGTGCCGACGGCGCCGCCACCATTGTCAACGGCCGACGCTGCGATATGCGCGAAAGCGACCTCATTCTTACGCCGCCGATGTGCTGGCACGGCCACATCAACGAGACCGACCGCCGCATCATCTGGTTCGATGCCGCGAACATTCCGCTGCTCCGTCAGCTTGACGCGAACTTCTTCGAACCCGGCGATCCCAAGGCCAATCAGTTCTGGCAGGTCGACGAGGGCGACGAGAAGCTCTGGGCCGAATCGGGAATGGCCGGCGCCGATATCCAGCGCGGACCCGCGCATTCGCCGAAGTACCACTATTCCGGCGCGGCGATGCGGCGGTTGCTCGCTGCGTTGCCGGCCGGTCCGGACGGCGCACACACCTTGCGCTACACTAATCCGGCCACTGGCGACTCCGTGATGCCGGCGCTCGACTGCTACGCGGTGCGGCTGCCGAAGAACAACACAACGCGGCCGAAGCGCACCACCTGCAACATGATCTGCCTCGTGGTGTCGGGCTCAGGCCGCTCGACGGTGGGCGAACACACGTTCGATTGGTCGCAACACGACGTGTTCTCGATCCCGCACTGGACCTTCGCGAGCCACATCGCGAAGGACGGCGATGCGACCTTGTTTGTCGTCTCCGACCGCTCGGCCTTCGAGCGACTCGATCTCCTGCGCGAGGAACTGCAATAGACGCGCGCGCCAAAATCGCAGGTGAAGGCATCGGCGCCTCGGTGTTGCGCGTCGAGGACCCTAAATTTCTCCGCGGTCAGGGCTGCTTCGTCGCCGATATTTCGCTGCCGGGCGAGTTGCACTGCGTGCTGGTGCGATCGCCGCACGCCCATGCCCGCATCAGACGGATCGATAAGACGGCCGCTGCAGCATCGGCCGGTGTCGTCGCGGTGTTCTCCGGCGCCGACCTGGCGCAGGACAAAGTCGGGCCCATGGCGCCGCTCTGGGCGATCGCGACGTCCGACGGCAAGCCGATGGCCGAACCGCCGCGTTGGGCGTTGGCGCGCGACGTGGTCCGCCATGTCGGCGAGGCCGTGGCTGCCGTCATTGCCGAGACGCGGGCGCAAGCCCAGGACGCAGCCGATCTTCTCGATGTGGACTACGAACAGTTGCACTCCGTGATCGATGGCCGTGCCGCGATGGAAGCCGGCGCGCCGCAACTGCATGAGATGGCGCCGGACAACGTCTGCTTCCGTTTCGCGCGCGGCGACACGGCCGCGGTGACCAAGGCCTTTGCGAATGCGCCGCACACGGTCGGGCTCGATCTCGTCAACGGCCGGCTGATCGGCGCGGCCATCGAGCCGCGTGCCGTGCTGGCCGATGGCGGCGCCGGCAAGCTGACGCTCTATTGCTCGACCCAGGTGCCGCATCACATCCGCCGCAATGTGACCGAACAGCTCAGGCTTCCGCAGACCGCGATCCGGCTCATCGCGCCCGATGTCGGCGGCGGCTTCGGCTACAAAGGCAAGCACTATCCGGAAGAGACCATCATCGCCTGGGCGGCGCTGCGGCTGCGCCGCCCGGTGAAATGGGTGGCGTCACGCAGCGAGTGCTTTCTGTCCGACTATCAGGGCCGCGGCCATCAGACCCGCGCCGAGCTTGCTTTCGACGGTGACGGCCATTTCCTGGCGCTGCGCGTCGACACTGTCGCCAACATTGGCGCTTATGTCTCGACCTTCGGCGCCGGCATCCCGAGCGCGATCTATTGCGCGCTGCTGGCCGGTGTGTACCGCACGCCCGCAATCATGGTGCAGTCGACCGGCGTCTTCACCAACACGGTGCCGACCGATGCCTATCGGGGCGCGGGGCGTCCGGAGGCTTGCTACGTGCTGGAGCGGCTCGCAGACGAGGCCGCGCGCAAGCTCGGGATGGATCGCGCCGAAATCCGCCGTCGCAATCTCGTTCCGAACGAGGCCATGCCGTACAAGACACCGATCGGTCCGACCTACGACTGCGGTGACTTTCCGAAGGTGTTTGCCCGGCTGACCGAGATTGCCGGCTACAAAGGCTTTGCCAAGCGCCAGGCCGCCGCGGCGCGAACCCCGAAGCGCCGCGGCTTCGGCTTCGCGTGCTATGTCGAATCCTCCGGCGTCGCACCGTCGCGCTTCGCCGCGGCGCTCGGCGCCCGCGTGGGTTTCTTCGAGGCAGCGTCGATCCGCGTGCAGGCCGACGGCAGCGTGCAAGCGCTGCTCGGCACTCACAATCACGGCCAGGGCCACGCCACGACCTTTGCGCAGATCATCGCATCGCGCCTCGGCGTGCCGATGGCCAGCGTCGAGATCATCGAAGGTGACACCGATCAGGTGCCTTACGGCTCTGGCACCTTCGGTTCGCGTTCGATCGCGGTCGGCGGCTCGGCGCTTGATCGCGCGGCCGAGAAGATCATCGACAAAGGCAAGAAGATCGCCGCACATCTGCTCGAAGCCTCCGCCGCCGACATCACGTTCGGCGAAGGCAACTTCACAGTCGCTGGAACCGATCGTCGCGTGACGCTGCGCGAGGTCGCGCGCGTCGCGCACCACCCGACGAGCTATCCGGCCGACATGGAGCTCGGCTTGCAGGACAGCGCGGTGTACGATCCATCGAGCTTTGCCTGGAGCAACGGCGTGCACGCCTGCGAGGTCGAGGTGGATTGCGACACGGGCGTGGTCAGTGTCGTCAACTATTGGGCTGTCGACGATATCGGAACCGTGATCAATCCCATGATCGTCGACGGTCAGATCACTGGCGGCATCGCGCAGGGCCTGGGCCAGGCCACGCGCGAGCATTGCGTCTACGATCCGGCGAACGGGCAATTGCTGTCCGGCTCGTTCATGGACTACGCGGTGCCGCGCGCCAACGACATGCCGGACATCGTGTCGGAGCTCGATGAGAGTCAGCCCTGCACGCACAATCCGCTCGGCGCCAAGGGCTGCGGCGAAGCGGGCTCGATCGGTGCGCCGGCCGCGATCGTCGGCGCCGTGCTCGACGCGCTCCGTCCGCTTGGCGTCACCGATATTGAAATGCCTTTGACGCCCGAGCGGGTGTGGAACGCCATTCGCGCCGCGGTCCGCGGATAGGGCATGACAAGATCATGGCCAAACAAACATGAGAACAAGCCTCGCGTTCGGGCACGCTTCTTGCTTTTCGCGACGGCAAACGCCGACACGGCGTCCACCAAAAAGATGAGGATGGATATGCGTCAGCGAACCGGTTTCGCAGCCTTTTGCTTGGCCGCCGTATTGTCGGTCAACGGTGAGGCGCCCTTGGCGGCCGAAACCTGGCCGAGCCGGCCGATCACCATGGTCGTGCCGTTTGCTCCGGGCAGCTCCTCGGACGTCTCAGGACGTGTTCTCGGTGCCGGACTTTCTGAGTTTCTGGGTCAGCAGGTGGTGATCGAGAATGTGCCCGGCGGAGGCGGCATGACAGGCACGGCTCGTGTGGCGAAAGCGCCGCCCGACGGATACCAGTTCGTGTTCGCGAGCGTCGATTCCATGGCGATCGTTCCGGCCATGCACAAGAAGCCGCTCTACGACAGTGTCGCCGACTTCGCTCCAGTCGGGCTCGCGGTCGAACAGCCGATCGTGCTGATCACGCGCAAGGACTTGCCGGTGAATTCGATGGGCGAATTTGCCGCCTATGCCAAGGCTCACCACAATCAGATGCAGTTCGGCTCGGCGGGCGTTGGGTCCGGGTCACATTTCTCTTGCGCGCGTCTGAACGTGGCCCTCGGGGTCGATACGACGCACGTGCCTTACCGCGGCTCGAACCTTGCGATCCAGGATCTGATCGCTGGCCGTATTGATTACGTCTGTTCGCTCGCCGCAGCCGCCATGGGTGCGATTGAAGGCGAGCAGGTCAAGCCGATCGCGCTGTTGGCCAACGAACAGTCGGCGCTGTTCCCGGGTTTGAAGACGGCCAAAGAGTTTGGTTTCCCGGGTATGGCTTCGAATTTCTGGACAGCGTTCTTTTTTCCGAAAGGCACGCCCGACGGAATCGTTCAGAAGCTTAGTGAAGCGACCAATCGTACGTTGAGCTCACCGGTGACGGTCGAGCGGCTGAAGAAATCAGGGGTTACTCCGGTTGCGCCCGAGTCGCGGTCGCCGGCCTATCTGACGACGTTCGTGGGAACGGAAATCGAAAGCTGGGCAGCCCAGGTAAAATCCAGCGGCGTCGCGATCGAATAGACCGATTCGCACGCAGTCGGATTTATCCCGGCGCCCAGGGCCGGGATTTGTCATTGCCCGTATGACAGTTGTCCAGGCGACGTCCGCCGCGGCAGCCGGTATGCTGCCGGAAAAGGACAACGCTTGATGCAAAAGACTGCATATATCGGCCGGCGCTATCCGCGAGTGGAAGACCCGGCGCTGATCCGGGGGCGGGGACGCTTCGTCGACGACCTTCATCCGCCGGGGCTTCTCGAAGCCGCGTTTCTGCGGAGTCCTGTCGCACACGGCCTGGTTCGTTCGATCGATACCCGCGCGGCGCGCGCTCTCCCGGGTGTGCACGCGGTCTTCACGCTCGCCGACCTGCGCCCGGTGCTGACCGCCGACCGCCTGCCGCTGCAATTTCCCAGCAACGTGCTGCCGCCGAACATCTCGCCGTTCATCCTGGCGGGACAGGAGGTCTCTTACGTGGGCGAGTCGATTGCGCTCGTGGTGGCGGACAAGCGCTATATTGCCGAGGACGCGCTGGCGCTGATCGAGGTGGACATCGAGGAATTGCCGGCGATGTCCGACTGCCGCGAGGCAATGGCCGAAAATGCGCCATACGTCCATCTCAGCCGCAAGACCAACCTGCTGATCGATTTCGAGCAGAGCTACGGCAACGCCGACCAAGCGGTCGAGGGTGCGCCACATCGTCTCACTGTCAGCCTCAAGCAGCACCGCGGCGGCGCGCATCCGATCGAGCCGCGCGGGCTTATCGCAAGCTTCGACGCGATGACCGACGCGCTGACGGTCTTCAGCTCCACCCAGCTCGCGCACGAGGCCCGCTACTTCATCATGAAGATGCTGGGGCTCGACGAGAACCGCATTCGCGTGGTGACGCCCGATGTCGGCGGCGGCTTCGGCGCCAAGTTCATCCTCTACCCCGATGATGTGGCGATCTCGGCCGCGAGCCTGCTGCTGCAGCGGCCGGTGAAATGGATCGAGGACCGGCGTGAGCATTTCATCGCGTCGATCCACGAGCGCGACCAGTATTGGGACGTCGAGGTCGGATTTGACGACGATGGCCGGCTGCTGGGCGCCCGCGGCACCATGATCGGCGATGCCGGCGCCTACACGCTGCAAGGCATCAACCTTCACTACAACGCCTCGACGAATTTCCCCGGTCCTTACATCCTGCCGCACTACAAGCTTCAGGTGTCGGTGGTCGAGACCAACAAGACGCCGACCGCGCCGGTCCGCGGCGCGGGCTATCCGGAAGGCTGCTTTGCGATGGAGCGCGTGATCGATGCGATCGCGCGTCATCGGGGACTCGACCGCGCCGAAATCCGCCGCCGCAATCTGGTGCCGGCCAACGCCATTCCGTACCAGACGCCGATGCAGGCGCGTTCGACCAGCGCCATCGTCTATGAAAGCGGAGATTTTCCGGCTTGTCTCGAGCTCGCTTTGAAGAGCGCCGACTACGAAGGCTTTCCGGCGCGCCAGAAGAAAGCGCGGGCTGAAGGGAGACTGCTGGGCTTCGGCATTTCAACCGGGCTGAAGGGCACCGGCCGCGGCCCGTTCGAATCGGCCATCGTTCGCATCGGCCGCTCCGGCAAGGTCTCGGTCTACACCGGCGCGATGGCGATGGGGCAGGGGCTGAAAACCGTTCTCGCCCAGATCGCAGCCGACGAGGTCGGCGTGCGTCCCGAGGACATCACGGTGGTCAGCGGCGACACCGCCACCATCCAGCTCGGTCTCGGCGGCTTCGCCAGCCGGCAGACGGTGACGGCCGGCAACTCGGTGCATCTCGCCGCGCGTGCCGTGCGCGAGAAGGCGATCAAGGCCGCCGCGCTGATGCTCGAAGTGCCGGAGATGAATCTCGATATCCGCGACGGTATCGTGTTCGAGACCGGCAAAAATCTGTCGATCTCGCTGCGCGACATCGCCGATACGCTTGCCGGTGCGCCCGGCTTCAAGATCCCGTCGGGGCTCGCGCCCGGCCTCGACTCGGCGATCAATTGGGAAACCTCGGCGCTGACCTACGGCATCGGCGCGCATGCGGTGGAGCTCGAGGTCGATCCGCTGACCGGCGGTGTGACGCTGCTGAACTACGTGGTGGTCAACGACTGCGGCCGGATCATCAATCCGATGACGGCGGAGGGCCAGCTCCATGGCGGCCTGGTCCACGGCATCGGCAATTCGCTGTTCGAATGGATGGGCTATGACGACAATGCCCAGCCGCTGACCACGAACTTCGCCGACTATCTCCTGCCGTCGGCGCCGGAAATTCCGCCGATCGACGTCCGGCTGGTCGAATATCCCAGCACCAAGAATCCGCTGGGCGTGAAGGGCATCGGCGAGTCCGGCACGGTGCCTGCGGCATCGGCGATGATCTCAGGTATCGAGGACGCGCTGAGCGCCTATGGGGTTCGGATCGACGAGGCGCCGATCAGCCCGCACCGGCTGTTCCAGTTGATTCAAGCGGCGAGCGTCTGAAGCATTTCGGCAATGGTCGTGATCTTGGCGACGGGCCGCAGGCCCTCGATCGCTGCGCGATGAATGTCCTCGGAGAATGCCGCGCAGCCGTCTTCGATCACGGTGCAATGGAATTCGCGCACATGGGCATCGCGCACCGTCGAAGCGACGCCGCCATTGGTGACGATGCCGGTGAAATAGAGGTCCTCGACGCCGCACTTGTGCAGCATCCATTCGAGGCGCGAGGCGTGAAATGCCGAATAGGCGATCTTTTCCACGTTGACGTCGGCGGGCGCGAGCGGCTCTACCACCTGCTGACCCCAGCCGCCCGGCGCGAAATCGCCTTTCTTGAGGAACGGCCGCAGCGCTTTCAGATGCGGTGAGATGATCGGCTCGCCGCCGCGGCCCGGCACCAGCGTGAACAGCGTCGCGGCAATGAGAACGCCGCGCTTGCGCGCGGCTTGCACCAAAGGCGCGAGTTTGCCGGGGATCGCTGCAATGGACGGATGGCCTTGCCCGGCGCGGCCGTAGGCGCCGTCGGGATGCAGGAAATCGTTCTGCAGGTCGCCGAGGATCAACGCGCTCGTTGATGGGTTCATCGCGCGGTCTCCACGATCAGGTTGCCGAGCGCGTCGATGCGGCCGGCAAGGCCCGGCTCGATCACGGTCGTGGCGTCGGGCTGCTCGAGAATCGCGGGCCCTTCGATGCGCGCGCCGGCGGGCAGGTCGAGTCGGGACCAGATCGCCGTCCCGCGGAATCCGCCGGCGAACCAGACACTGCGCATGCCGCGCCTGGCTTTGTCCAGCGACGCGGCCGGATCGGGCGCAAACACGCGGAAATCGAAGGCGGGGCGCCGGCCGATCGCAGCAACGCGCAGCGAAACGATCCGCATCGGCAGTCCCGGCAGCAACCGGCTGAACGACGCCAGGTAGGCGGTTTCAAAGGCCTGCCGGATCATCGCTTCGTCGACGCCGAGCGCGCCGTTGCCCGACGAGACGGGTAGCGGCACCGGCACCGTGTGAGTCTGGCCGAGATAGTGCATGTCGAGTTCGTAGACCACGTCAGTCCGCTCGACCGGAATATCGGCGTCGGCGATCACCGCTGCGGCATCGCGGCCCGCGGCCTGCATGCGCCGCTCCAGGGCGGCGCTGTCGAGGCCTTCCAGCATGATGTTGAGCGTCTGCACCGAGTCGTGGCGCAGGTCGGCCAGCACGCAGCCGAGCGCCGACGTGATGCCGGGAAAGCGCGGCACCAGCGCGCCCTTCAGCCCGATCTCGCGAATGAGCGCGCTGGCGTGCAGCGCGCCGCCGCCACCGAACGGCATCGCGATAAATTTCGCCGGATCATGGCCGCGCTCGATCGACACCAGCCGGATCGCGCCGGCCATGCGCGCCTCGGCGACCCGGATGATGGCCGCCGCGGCGTCCTCAACACTGAGCTTCAGCGATTCGCCGACGTGCATGGCGATGGCGCGCTTCGCCGCCTCGACATCGAGCGACTTCAATTCGCCGCCGAGCGGCCGCGCCGCATTGATGCGGCCGAGCACCACCTGCGCGTCGGTCAGCGTTGGCTTCGTGTTGCCGGCGCCGTAGCACGCCGGGCCCGGCACCGAGCCCGCGCTTTCCGGGCCGACCTGCAGCAGCCCGCCGCGATCCACCGAAGCGATCGAGCCGCCGCCCGCGCCGATCGTCGTGATCTCGATCATCGGCGTGCGGATCACGAGGCCGAAGTCCACCGTGGTTTGTGCCGCGACCGCGATCTTGCCATTGGCCACGACCGACACGTCGAACGACGTGCCGCCGAGGTCGCAGGTGATCATGTTGTCGTGGCCCGCGGCCTTCGCGATGGCCGCGGCAGCGACGACGCCGGCTGCAGGCCCGGACAGCGCGGTGCGCACCGGAAGCTTGCGCGCCGTCGCGGTCGACATAATGCCGCCGTTCGACTGCACGATCTGCAGCTTGCCGGGGAAGCTCTGGGTCTTGAGCGCTGCGTCGAGCTTGCCGAGATAGGTCGCCACCACGGGCTGGAGATAGCTGTTCAGCGCGGCGGTCGAGGAGCGCTCGAATTCGCGGATTTCGGATAGCACCTCGTGCGAGGCCGTGACGAATTCGTTCGGCCAGACCTCGCGCACGGCAACGAGCGCGTGGCGCTCGTTCTCGGCATTGGCGTAGGCGTTGATGAAGGTGATGGCGATGGCCTGCGCGCCCTTGGCCAGCAACGCTTTTGCCGCGGCGCCGACCTCTTCGGCGTTCACGCCGGTCCGGATCGTGCCGTCGGCCAGCGTTCGTTCGTCGACCTCGAGCCGCATGTCGCGGTCGGCGATCGGCACGAAGTCGCCCCACAGGCCCCAGGTGCGGCGCCGGTCGCGGCGGCGCATCTCCAGCGTGTCGCGGAAGCCGCGCGTGGCGATGACGCCGATCTTCGAGCCCCGCCGCTCCAGCAGCGAGTTGGTGCCAACGGTCGTGCCATGCACGATGGACTGCATGCCGGCCGCGCCGCCGAGCGCCGCAAGCCCGTTGAGGAAGCCCAAGGCTTCATCGCCGCGCCGCGACGGCACCTTGGCGGTGCGGAACGTTCCCTTGCCGGAATCGAGCAGGAACAGGTCGGTGAAGGTGCCGCCGACATCGACTCCGACAATGACGCCACGCCCGTTCATCGGCTGCCACGCACTTTCGCTGTTGCATCGGGATCGAGCGAGCCGTCGTCACGCAGCACGGTCTTGTAGTGGTCGAGCGCCGCGAGGCGTGACACGTAACCGAGCCGCACGTCGCGCGCCACGCGCGCGGGATCGCGTGTCGCCGGATCGCCGAAGCCGCCGCCACCGGGCGTCTCGAGCCGCACCTTCTGGCCGCGGCGGATCTTGACGTCGGTGATCTTGGAGACGAGCGGGGGCGTGGCTTCGCCGCTGTCGGTCTCATAAACAAAGCGGTTCAGCACCGCGGTCCCGCCGCCGTTGACGCCGAACGGCGGATATTTGCCGCGCTCGCCAAGGAGGAACACCTCGGCGCCGCCGTCGGCCAGCGCCTCGACCTCGTAGATCGCACCAAGTCCGCCGCGGTGCCGCCCGGGCCCGCCGGAGTCGGGCCGCAGCGCCCATTGCGTGAACATCACCGGATAAAGCGACTCGAGAATCTCGACCGGCGGGATGGTCGCGGTCGAGATCGGGTTGTTGGCATGGTTCAATCCGTCGCCCTCGGGATTGCCGCCAAGCCCACCGCCGAAGAAGCAGAACATCACCCAGCGCTTGCCATGCTGCCGCCAGCCGGCGAGCGACAGCGCGTTGATGGTCGCGAACGGGCTGCCGTTGGCGCGCTCCGGCGCGATCTGGGCAAAAGCGCCGAAGATGGTGTCGATGACGCGAAGAATGGTCTCGGTGTAGCCGCCGACCGGCTTGGGCGCCGAGACGCCGAGCAGCGTCGTGTCGGGAATGACAAACTCAATGGGCGCGAGACAGCCGGCATTGGCCGGCACGTCGGTGAACAGGTGCTTGAGCGCGACGTAACAGCACGCGACCGTGGTCGAGCGCGAGATGTTGAGCGGGCCGTCGCAGGGCGGCGCCGATCGCGAGAAGTCCAGCGTCATCCGCTCGCCCTTGATGGTCAGGTCGAGCGCGATGCGCAGCGGCGCGTCGGTGACGCCGTCGTTGTCGAGGAAGTCGTCGCACGAATAGGTGCCGTCCGGCAGCGCCGCGATGTTGGCGCGCATCAACGCTTCGGCGCGGGCGCTGAGCTGCGCCATGGCGGCTTCGATCGTCTCCGCGCCGTGCTCGTCGAGCAGCGCATTCAGCCGCCGTTCGCCGAGATCGAGCGCGTTGAGCTGGCCGTTGAGGTCGCCCCAGTTCGACTGCGGCACCCGCGAATTGGCGGCGAGAATGTCGATGATGTCCTGCTGTAGAATGCCGCTGCGCACGAGCTTCACCGGCGGAATGCGAAAGCCCTCCTGGAAGCTCTCGGTGGCCTTGGCGTTGAAGTTGCCCGGAACATTGCCGCCGACGTCGAGCCAGTGGCCGACGGAGGCGAGCCAGGCAAACACCTTGCCGTTGCGGATGAGCGGACGAACCAGGCGGAAGTCGTTGAGATGCGTGCCGCCGTCATAAGGGTCGTTGAAGATGTAGGTGTCGCCCGGCTCCAGCCCGCCGTCATGCGCGACCTTGTCGATGACGGCTTTCACGGCGAACGCCATAGCGCCGACGAAGATCGGCAGGCCGGATGTGCCCTGCACCAGCGTCGCGCCGGTCTCCGCGTGATAGATTCCGTGGCAGGCGTCGTGAGCTTCCGCGATGATCGGGTTGAAGGCCGAACGATACAGCGTCGCGTCCATCTCGTCGGCGATCTGGACGAGACGGCCGTTGAGCACTGCGAGCGTGACGGGATCGAGCGTGGTCACCGGCTGCCCGAAGTCTTGTTCGCTGGCGGCGTGTCGGTCTCGTAACGCTTGCCGAGCGCCAGCATGTCGGCGGTGCCGATCAGCCGGTTGATGCCGTCGAAATCGAGCATGCGATTGCGGAACGGCTCGTTGGTGCCGTGCTGTGCCAGTGAGCTGTAATAATCCATTGCCGTACAGGCGACCGCGCGCGCGATGCCGCCCGGGAAAATCACGAGGCCAAAGCCGATGGCCTCGAGCTCTTTCGCGTTCAGAAGCTCGGTCTTGCCGCCTTCGACCATGTTGGCCATCAACGGCACCTTGGTGCCGAGCGTCGTGACGATGCGGGCGAGGTCGTCGCGGGTCTTCGGCGCCTCGACGAACAGCATGTCGGCGCCGGCGTCGCGATACATCGCGGCGCGCTCGATGGCGCGGTCGAAGCCTTCGACCGCCACGGCGTCGGTGCGCGCCACGATCAGCGTCTCGCGCGAGCGGCGGGCATCGACCGCGGCGCGGATCTTGCCGCACATTTCCCGGGCTGGGATCAGCGCCTTGCCGTCGAGATGGCCGCAGCGCTTGGGAAAATCCTGGTCTTCGAGCTGGATGGCGGTCGCGCCGGCGCGCTCGAATTCGCGGATGGTGCGCACCACGTTGAGCGCATTGCCGTAGCCCGTGTCGCCGTCGACGATCAGGTGCGCGGTGACGCGGTCGCGGATCAGCGCCAGTGTCTCGGTCACCTCGGTCATGCTGACGAGACCGATATCCGGCCGCCCGAGACGCGTATAGGCAATGGCCGCGCCGGACACGTAGAGCGTCTCGAAACCGGCCTGGGTCGCGACCAGCGCGGTGAACGGGTCGTAGATGCCGGGCGCCACCACGATGGGTTTGCGGGCAAGGCGGGAGCGCAGCGTTTCAGGTTCGGTCATCGTCACATTCCGAGATAGGCGCGCTTGAGTTCAGGGTCGTTGCGGATGTCGGTCGCGCTTCCCTGCAGCACAAACCGACCGTTGTCCAGGATGTAGGCGCGGCGCGCCACCTCCAGGCTTTGCATCACGTTCTGCTCGACCAGAAGAAGAGCGATGCCTTCGGCATTGATGGTCTTGATCAAGGCGAACAGCTCCTCGACCAGAAGCGGTGAAAGGCCCAGTGATGGCTCGTCCAGGATCAGAAGCCTCGGTTCCGCCATCAGGCCGCGCCCGATCGCCAGCATCTGCTGCTCGCCGCCGGACAGCGTGCCGGCACTCTGCCGCCGCCGCTCGGCGAGCCGGGGAAAGATCGAGAACACGCGCTGGCGGTTTTGCCGGCGGTGCCCACGGCCGCGGCGATAGGCGCCGAGGTCGAGGTTTTCGCTCACCGTCATGTTGGGGAAGATGCGGCGGCCTTCCGGCACATGAATGAGCCCGCGCGACACGATCTCGGCCGGTCGCGCCGTGTGGATCGGTATGCCGGTGAACCGGATCGTGCCCTGCCAGGGGCGCACCACACCGGACAGCGTGCGGTTGAGCGTGGACTTGCCGGCGCCGTTGGAGCCGAGCACCGCGACAATCTCGCCGTCCTGCACCGTAAGATCGATGCCGCGCAGGATTTCGGTCGCGCCGTAGCCGGTGTGCAGGCTGCTCACGGTCAGAAGCGGCTCAGGCATGGGTTGCTCCCTGGCTCGCTCCCGCGGCGATCCGCGCGGCTGCGCCGTGGCCGAGATAGGCTTCGATGACCTGCGGATCGGCGGCGATGTTTTGCGGCGCTCCTTGCGCGATGATGCGGCCTTCGGAGAGCACGAAGACCTGCTCGGCGAGGCTCATCACCGCCTGCATGATGTGCTCGATCATCACGATGGTGACGCCACGGTTGGCGATGGCGCGGATCACCGGCAGCATGTCCCGCACCTCGGACGGGTTGAGCCCGGCCAGCACCTCGTCGAGCAGGAGCAGCCGCGGCTCGATGGCGAGTGCCCGCGCAAGCTCGAGCCGTTTGCGGCCGGCGACGGTCAGTGCCGCAGCCGGGCGATCGAGCATGTCGGCAAGATCGACCGCTTCCGCGATCTGGCGCGCCGCGGCGAGCGCATCGATGCGCCGCGGCCGATAGAGATGCGAGCCGACGGCAATGTTCTCGCGCACCGTGAGGCCCGCGAACGGCTGCACGATCTGGAAGGTACGGGCGATGCCCTGCCGCGCCAGCAGATGCGGCGGCTGGCCGGTGATGTCGGCATCCCGATAACGGATGCGGCCTTCGGTCGGCGCGGCGAAACCCGAGATGATCGAGAACAGCGTGGTCTTGCCGGCGCCGTTCGGCCCGATCAGCGTGGTGATGCGGCCGGTTTCGGCCGTGAACGACGCCTTGTCGACCGCGAGCAGGCCGCCGAAACGCTTCGAGAGATTCTCGACCTGAAGCAGCGTCTCAGCCACGCTTGTCCTCCACGGTGGCTGTCTGATGGAGCCTCTGCATGAGGTCGCGCAGGCTCGCAACCAACCCCACAATGCCGCGCGGCGCGAACGCCACCACGAGCACCAGCACGCCGCCATAGATCACGAGGTCGAGCCCCGGCGCATCGCCGGTCACGAGCTTGGCGGCCTCTCCCAGAATTTTGACGACGAGCGCGCCGAGCAGCGGTCCGAACACCGTGCCGACGCCGCCGATGATCGGCGCCAGCAGAGCTTCGATGGAAATCCACGGGCCATAGGCGATGCCCGAATCGACGAACAGGAAGTATTGCGCGTAGAAACCGCCGCCCGCCGCGGTGATCGCGGCCGAGATCGTCATGGCGATGAGCTTCACCTCGACAACATTGACGCCCAGCGCCTTGGCGGCTTCCTCGTTCTCGCGCACCGCGACGAGATAAGCCCCGAAGCGGCTGTCCTCGATCAGCCGCACCACGATCATCGAGATGGCCACGAGTGCGAGCGCGATCAGATAGAACGGCAGGCGACTCTGGAACTGAAACGCCTCCGGCCGCAGGTCTAGCTTGACGAGCAGGCCCACGCCCGCGCCGGTCACCGGCGTAACGCTGGCGATGATGCGCAGCACCTCGGCGAAGGCGAGCGTGACCAGCGCGAAGTAGGAGCCTTTGAGGCCGGAGCGGAAGCTCAGCGCGCCGATGATGGCGCCGACCAGTGCGCCCGCCGCGATGGCGAAGCCGAAGGCGATCCAGGCGTTCATCCCGTAGCGCAGTTGCAGGATCGCGGTCGCGTAGGCGCCGGTGCCGAAGAACGCTGCATGACCGAAAGAGTATTGCCCGCCGTAGCCGCCGAGCAGATTCCAGCCCTGGCCCACCAGCGCGACCAGAAGTGCCATGACCAGAAAGTTGAGCGTGTCATTGGACGTCGTGACGAGCGGGACGAGCGCGAGCAGCGTAGTCACGACCAGGATCGAGGAGGTGCCCTTCATGCCCGCTCCCCGAACAGGCCGCTGGGGCGGAACAGCAGCACCAGGATGAACATCACGAAGATGCCGATCTGGCCGAGCGATTCACCGAGATAGAGCCCGGAGAGGCTCTCGACCACGCCGACGAACAGACCGCCGAGCAGCGCGCCGATGATCGAGCCCATGCCGCCCAGCACCACGACCGTGAAGGCCACGAGCACGAACGCGTTGCCGGCATGAGGATTGACGTAATAGGTCGGCAGCAGCAGGCAGGCCGCGATCGCGAGGCACGCGGTGCCGAGGCCGAACGTCACCGCGTAAATGTGCGCGACGTCGATGCCGGCGAGTTCAGCGCCAAGCTTTTCCTTGGCGACCGCGCGGATCGCCTTGCCGGTGCTGGTGAAGCGCATCAGCACGCCGAGCACAAGCGCAACACCAACCACCGCGCCGCAGGCGATGACGCGGGGCTTCGCCAGGAAGGCATTGCCGAACTCGATGACGTCGAAAGCGTAGGGCAGGTTGATGGTGCGCGTATCGGCGCGAAACGCGTAAAGCAGCGCATTCTCGATGACGACGGCGAGGCCCAGCGTCACCAGCAGGATGTTGCGATCGTCGCCATGGGCCGCTGGCCCGATCACATAGCGCTGCAGCCCATAGCCGATGACGAAGAACAGCGGCGTCAGGCCGACTGCCGCCACATAAGGATCGATGCCGAGCAGCTTGTAGGCGAAGAACACCGCGAACATCGCGGCGGTGAGCAGCGCGCCGTGCGCGAAGTTGATGATGTGCAGAACGCCGTAGATCAGCGTCAGACCGAGCGCCACCAGGGCATAGACAGCACCGGTCATCAGTCCGTTCAGCACCGCTGGAACGAGGATGACCGGCGACAGCACGACCGCGACCGATGCCGCCGTCAAGCCGGCGGCATCGGGAACACCGCTTTCGCCGAGGCGAACGCGGCTGGCAGGATCACCTGGATGTCCTTCCCCAGCACCTGGGTGTTGACCGGCGCGGCGCCCTGGTTCTGGCCGTTGACGAACTTGGTCGGCCCATAGGGCATGACGTGGCCGCTGAAGGTCGAGCTCTCCAGCGCCGCGATGATCTTGGCGCGGTCGGTGCTTGCGGCGCGCTCCAGCGCGTCGGCGAGCAGCAGGACGCAGGAATAGTTCATGTAGACTTCGTAGGTGTAGAACTCGCCCTTGTCCTCGATCTTCTTTTTCAGCGCCAAGGCCTTCGGGTTCTTCGGATCGAACCAGTGATTGCAGTCCATGATGTACTGCGCGGCTTCCGGGAATTCCTTGACGAACTTGTAGGATGACGCGGCGCCGCCGAGCACCGAATAGATGCCCTTCGGCCGGATGCGCTGCTGCTGCATGGTGCGCGCGAGCAGCACATATTCGTTGTAGTAGTTCGCCGGAATCACGATGTCCGGGTTCTGCGCCCTGATCTTGAGCGCGACGTTGTTGAAGTCGCGGGTCGGCGTCGGATGCGAGATGGTTTCGAGCACCTGGAAGCCGCGCTCGGGCAGTTGTGTGTTCAGAAGCTTGGCCAGGCCGGCGCCGAACGCCGAATCCTCGTGCACGATCATCACGGTCTTGGCGGGCTTGCCGGCCTGATCGTTGATGGTGGCGAGGTTTTCGAGCGCGGTCTTGGCGATGACACCGAAACCCGGGCCGAAGCGGAAGGTGTTCTTCAACCCGCGCGTGACGATGCTGTCGACCACGCCGACGTCGACGACGTAGGGCAGGTCGTAGCGCGCCGCGGTCTGGCTCGCCGCAAGGCAGATACCGCTGGCATAGCCGCCGACCACGGCGGCGACGCCGGCCGCGTTCATCTTCTCGACCTCGGCGTTGCCGCCTTCGGGTGTCGACTGCGCGTCGCCCAGCATCGGCTCGATCTTGGCGCCGCCGAGCGATTTGATACCGCCGGCCGCGTTGATCTCCTCGATGGCAAACTGCGCGCCGATCCGTCCCTGCTGGCCCGAATAGGCCAGCGCGCCGGACACCGGATGCAGCACGCCGATCTTGACGGGTGCGCCCTGGGCGCGCAGCACGGCTGGAGCATGCAGGACGCCGGCGCCCGCGGCGGCGCCAAGCGCCGTTGTCTGCAGGAACCGGCGGCGGGTGAATGTCTTGTAGCCCTGTGTCACGATGCGCTCCTCCCATTGGTCGCAGCCCGCGGTTTGCGTGCTCGCTTTCCGCGGCCGTTGATCCGGGCGTCGGGCGCCCAGGTTAAGGCATTTGCTTCCCCTGACCGGACAAGGTCCATTTCAAAATTGTAGCGGTCTGGCCGGTAAAGCGCGTGCAGCATTTCCACGCAGCGGCCGCTCCGGTCGAAGACTGTCCGGACCAGTTCGATCAGCGGGGAGCCGACCCGCACCTTCAGCGCGCGAGCGGTATCCGGCATGGCAAGCGCAGCGCTGATGCGCTGCGACGCCCGCTCGATCTGCACGCCCGAGCGCTCCAGCAACGCGAGCAGCGGCTGGGTGGCGAGTTCGTCCTTGGAATAGGTCATGCCGATCTGCTCGGGCACGTGAGCCGTCAGGTGCGAAAACGGCTTGCCCTTGACGGACCGCACGCGGACGGAGCGCTGGACGTGCTGGCCGAGTTCTATTCCCAGCGCCTCGGCCACCGGGCCGGAAGCGGGAACGTAGCCGAAAGACCGCAATTCGCTGGAGGTGAGCTCGCCCATTTCGGTCAGATTGGCCAGCACGCCGCTGATGTCCGCCGTCATCGGCTTGGATGCCGGCTGGTAGATGACCCGCGTGCCGGCGCTGCGGCGGCGCTCGATCAGCTTCTCGCGTTCGAGCTCGGCCAACGCGCGACGAACCGTGACGCGCGAGACGCGATGAAACCGCGCCAAATCGTTCTCGTTGGGGAGCCGGGCGCCCGGCGCGAGAGCATTGCTGAGAATGCGATCGCGCAGCACCAGGTAGACGCGCCGCGATTTGCCTTCGCTCAGTCCCTCGGCCATCCCGCCCCCGGCGATCCCGGCTGCTTTACATGGTATTACTTATCATACAAAATGACATGGAACAACGAAAAGCCGGCAGCCGTCGCAGAATGAGCCAACCTCGAACCCTGGTCGACAAGCTCTGGGCCGCCCACGAAATCGTGCGGCGCGAAGACGGCGAGTCGCTGCTCTGGGTCGACCGGCACTACGTACACGAAGGCTCGTTTCACGCTTTTGGAAAGCTCGCCGAGCGGGGCGTGCCGGTGGCGGAGCCGGGGCTCACGTTTGGCGTCGCCGACCACTACGTGCCGACCCGCGGCTCGCGCACCGACATCGCCAATCCTGAGATCGCCCGCATGGTGCGCCAGGTCGAGGAGAACACCGCGAAGCACAACGTCAAGCTGTTCGGGCTCGGCGACCCACGGCAGGGCATCGTGCATGTGGTCGGTCCGGAGCAGGGCCTGACCTTGCCCGGTCTGCTGATCGTCTGCGGCGACAGCCACACCTCGACCCATGGCGCGCTCGGCGCCTATGCGTTCGGCATCGGCGCCTCCGAGGTGGCCCATGTGCTGATGACGCAGACCATCTGGCAGAAGAAGCCGAAGCTGATGCGCGTCACGGTCGACGGTGAGGCGGCGCCGGGGATTTCTGGCAAGGACATCGTGCTCGCAATCATCGCGCATATCGGGACGGATGGCGCCACTGGCGGTGCGCTGGAGTTCGCCGGCTCTGCGATCCGCGCGCTGTCGATCGAAGGCCGGCTCACGCTCTGCAACATGTCGATCGAAGCGGGTGCACGCTGCGGGATTGTCGCGCCGGACGAAACCACGTTTGCGTATCTGAAAGGCCGGCCCTATGCCCCCAAGGGCACGGACTTCGACAAGGCCGCCGAAGAGTGGTCGGCGATGACGACGGACGCGGGCGCCAGATTCGACAAGGACGTCACGCTCGACGCGAAGGCCATCGCGCCGATCGTGACCTGGGGAACCAGTCCCGAGGACGCGCTGCCGATCGACGCCAGCGTTCCCGATCCGGCGCGCGAGGCCGATGAGGCGCGCGCCAAGTATCTGCGCGGCGCGCTGGAATACATGGGCATCTCACCAGGCAAGAAGCTGACCGACATTGCGGTGGATCGCGTGTTCATCGGCTCGTGCACCAATTCCCGCATCGAGGACCTGCGTGCCGCGGCGGCCGTGCTTTCGGGCCGCACCAGCAAGGTGCCGGGGCTGGTCTCGGCGGGCTCGACGCTGATCAAGCAGCAGGCCGAGCAGGAGGGGCTCGATCGCATCTTCCGCGATGCCGGTCTCGAATGGGGCGAGTCCGGCTGCTCGATGTGCGTCGGCATCAACGGCGACCTCGTGGCGCCGGGCGAGCGTTGCGCGTCGACGACCAATCGCAATTTTCGCGGCCGCCAGGGCCCGGGCGCGCGCACGCATCTGATGTCGCCCGCGATGGTGGCGGCGGCGGCTGTAACAGGCCATCTCGCCGATGTGCGGCCGATGCTGACCGGCCGGAAGGTGTGAGGCTGCGATGGACAAGTTCTCAAAGCTCACCGGTACGGCCTGTCCGATCAACCAGCCGAACCTCAACACCGATCAGATTTTGCCGGCGCGCTACCTGAAATGGACGCGCGCCATGGGCATCGGCAAGGTGCTGTTCCAGGACTTGCGCTTCGACGCCGACGGCAACGAGAAGCCGGACTTTCCCATCAACAAGCCGGCCTGGCGCAACGCCAAGGTCGTGGTCGGCGCGCGCAACTTCGGCTGCGGCTCCTCGCGCGAGGCCGCGGTCTACGCGCTCTACGATTACGGCGTGCGCTGCGTGATCGCGCCGTCGTTCGGCGACATTTTCTCCGGCAACGCGGTGCAGAACGGTCTGGTGACCGCGATCGTCACCGACGACGAAGCCGCCGAGATCATGGAGACGCTCGCCCGCACGCCGGAGTTGCCGGTGACGGTCGACCTCGAACAGCAGACCATCGTCTGCGGCAACAAGACCTATGGCTTCACCATCGACCCGGTGCGACGGATGCGCCTGCTCAACGGCTGGGATGACATCGCGCTGACGGAAAGCTTCCGCGACCGCATCGCGTCATTCAAGTCAAGCGATCGAGGCAAACGGCCCTGGGCTGTGCCCAACACCAGCGCATGAACAAGAAAACCAAGGTTCTGATTGCCGGCGCAGGCCCCGTCGGCCTCACCGCGGCGTTGCTGCTCGGCAGCAAGGGCATTCCGGTGGTGGTGCTGGAGGCGCAGGACGCGATCTCCGAGGAGCTTCGCGCCTCGACGTTCCATCCGCCGACGCTCGACATGATGGCGCCGTACGGCGTCACGGCGCGGATGATGGAGGCAGGTCTGCTGTGTCCGACCTGGCAGATCAGGCTGCATCCGTCCGGTGACCGCGCGGTGTTCGATCTGTCGGTGCTGAAAGACGAGAGCGATCATCCCTACCGGCTGCAGTGCGAGCAGTCGAAGTATTGTCACTTCGTGCTCGATGCGGTGCGCAAGCTTCCGAGCGTTGAAATCCGCTTCAATACAGCCGTCGCCGCGCTCGACCAATCGTCCGATGCGGTCACGGTGACGGCATCGTCGCCCGATGGCGAGCAGCGGTTCAGCGCAGACTACGTCGTCGGCGCCGACGGTGCGCGCAGCGCGGTGCGCCGCGCCATCGACGTCGATCTGTCCGGCGATATCTATCCCGAGACCACCATCCTCGCGACCACGCTTTATCCGTTCCACGAGAAGCTCGAAGGGCTGTCCAACGTTTCGTACTGCTGGAAGCCCGACGGCACCTTCAGCCTGCTGCGGCTGCCGGGCGTCTGGCGCGTCAGCCTCTATGCCCGCGATGGCCAGACCCCCGAGCAGGCGCTGGAGGATGATGCGCAGCAGTCGCTGCTGCATGACATCATTCCCGATGCCGGCCGCATCGAGGTGCTGGAAACGCGGCCCTACCGCATCCACAAGCGGCTCGCGTCGACCTATCGCAAAGGCCGTGTGCTGCTTGCGGGCGACGCCGCGCATCTCAACAGCCCGTCGGGCGGCATGGGCATGAACGGCGGCATCCATGACGCTTTCAGCCTCACCGAAAAGCTGATCGCCGTGCTTCAGGACGGCGCCGATGACAGTCTGCTCGATCGCTACGAGCGCCAGCGAAGGCCGATCGCCGAAGAGGAGATCATTCAGCAGGCGCATCGCAACCGCACGCGGATGCAGGAGCGCGATCCGGCGCGGCGGCGCGCCATGCTGGAAGATATGCAGCGGATGATCGACGATCCTGTGAAGCTCAAGGCTTATCTGATGAAATCGTCGATGATTGATGGGCTGCGCCGCGCCGCGGCCACGGTATGAGATATGCAAGCTTTGAATATGCAAGTGCTGGGCGGTGTGTTCGAACGAGGACTAAGACGATGAACTGGAAGTCTTCGCGGTCCGTTCTTATGTTCGCGGTCGTGGCGCTTGGCGCCGTGTTGGGCGGGGTCGCGCGCGCCGACGATTATCCGTCGCGGCCGATCACGATCCTGGTGCCGTTCCCGCCGGGAGGCAGCACCGACATCGTGGTGCGGCTCGTGGCCAACAAGGTGTCGGAAAGCCTGAAGCAGCCGATCATCATCGAGAATCGTCCCGGCGCGGCCGGCAACGTCGCCGCGATGGCGATCAAGAACGCGGCGCCTGACGGCTACCTGCTGATGACCGGTCACACCGGCACGCACGCCATCAATCCGACGCTCTACAGCGATCTGAAGTTCGATCCGGTCAAGGATTTCCAGCCGATCACAGCGCTGATCGCCTTCAACAATATCCTCGTTGTTCCGACCGCGAGCCCGGCGAAGTCGGTCGCCGAGCTTGTCGCCTATGCCAAGAGCAAGCCCGAAGGGCTGAGCTACGGCTCGCAGGGCATCGGCACCGGCGGACATCTGCTCGGCGTGCTGCTGGCCAAGCACGCCCAGATCAAACTGCTGCACGTGCCCTATCGCGGCATCGCGCCGGCCGTGACCGATACGGTTGCGGGACGGGTCGACATGCTGTTCGCGGCTTATCTCTCGACCGGCCCGCAGGTCGAAGCCGGCCATCTCCGCATGCTAGCCATCGCGGGCACGAAACGCCATCCGCGCATCCCCGACGTGCCGACCATGCCGGAGGCCGGTTATCCTGACGTGCAGATGCAGCAATGGTTCGGGCTGTTCGCGCCGGCCGGCACGCCCGCGCCGATCGTGCAGAAGCTCAACGCCGAATTCGTCAAGGCGCTGCAGAGCAAAGACGTGCAGGACACGCTGCTGCCGCAGGCCGCTCTCGTGACGCCCAGCACGCCCGAGGAACTTGGCGCGATGGTCAAGCGTGACATGGTGCGGCTCGGTCAGGTGGTGAAGGAGTCAGGCGCGAAGGCGCCGGATTGATCATGTCGCTCGAATACGCCTCACGCGGCCTGGTCGGCATGCTGACGCCGCAGGCCAACACCACGGTCGAGCCGGAGTTCAACATCCTCTGGCCGCGCGGCGTTGCGATGATCAACGCGCGGCTGATGAGCGACAAGCCTTCGATCTCGGCGCGGCTGGTGGATTATTTCGACAACTACGGCGCCTCGCTGAAGCAGTTCGCCAACGCGCCGGTCGGCGCGGTGGCGGCGGCGTGCACCGGCGCGTCGTATCTCGCCGGCCGCGAGCGCGAGGCCGCGGTGGTGCGCGATATCGCGGAGCGCCACAAGCATCCGTTCATCACGGCGGCGCTGGCGGTGGTCGATGCACTGACAGTGTTGAAAGCGAAGCGGCTGGGGCTGGTGTCGCCTTATCCTGACGATCTCAACAAGGCGAGCGTCGCCTATTGGCAGAGCCATGGCTTCGACGTCGGCGGCGTGGCGCTGGTATTCAACGAGAGCAGCACGTTCCATCCGATCTACAGCCTCGGCGGCTCGAATGCCTCGGAGGCGCTGCAGACCCTCAAGGACAAGCCGCTCGATGCGATCATCATGCTCGGCACCGGGATGCCGACCTTGCGGCCGATTGCTGATGCGATCGGCTGGGGCGGGCCGCCGGTGATGTCCTGCAACTTGTGCCTTGCGTGGCGTGCGGTCGAAGCGGTCGACGGGAAGGCGCCGAGCCGCGCGGCGCTCGAGCCGTGGCTCGCGGGCGAGGGCTGGGTCGCGCGTCTCAACGAGCGGCAGTGAGTCCGAAAGCAGATTGACATCCCCGCATAGCCGGGACATCTTCCAAAGCGTCGGGCATTCATTTGCAGCCGCCCGGCTTTCCCAAGACGCTTTGTCCAAGCGCTGCTCCGATCCCGCCGAGGGATGGGAGGCGTTTGATGACTCTGCAAGCTCAGTCCATTGCCTCGCCTGAGGCAGCGAAGCCTGGCCCGCAATCTCCCGCGGCGCGCACCAAGTTCCTGCTCGAAGGGCCGGTCTTCGCAACACTGCTGCGCCTCGCGGCGCCCAACGTGCTGAATTTCCTCGCTTTCGTTGGCGTGATCACGTTCGACGGCTTTTTCCTTGGCCGGATCGGGACGGACGCGCTTGCGGGCGCATCGCTCGCGTTTCCCTGGATCATGCTCGTTCTGCAAACCACCAACAGCGGCATGGGCGCAGGCGTGTCGTCGGCCGTGGCGCGGGCACTCGGCGCCAACAAACGCGAACGCGCCGACGATCTGGTTTTTCACGCATTTCTGCTCGCGCTTGCGCTGGGCGCGATTTTCTCGACGATAATGTTGGTTGCAGCGCCGTTCATTTTCGGGTGGATGGGCGGACGCGGCATGATGCTCACGGACGCGCTCTCGTATGCCAATGTCGCGCTCGGCGGAGCCGTCTGCATCACCGTACTCAACCTTCTCGGTAACGCCGTGCGCGGCACCGGGAATATGAGCCTCCACGCCGGTGTTCTGGTCGGCTGCGTGGTGGCGCACATTGCGATGTCGCCTGCGCTGATCTTCGGGTGGGGTCCGATTCCTGCGCTTGGCCCAGCCGGCGCCGGTTGGGGACTGGTCATTCCCTTCGCGGTGGGCAGCCTCATCATGCTGGCTTATCTGCGCTCGTCCCGCTCGATCGTGCGGCTGAGCTTCCGCGGCCGCGTGCCGCGATGGGAAATGTTCGCCGACATCCTCAAGGTCGGCGTGCCTGGTCTGATCAACACGGCCATTACGAATTTGTCCGTTGTGCTGTTGACGGGCATCGCCGGTCAGTTTGGACCGGAGGCTGCGATTGGCTATGCCATGGGGGCGCGGCTTGAATACATCATGCAGCCCATTGCGTTCGGCTTCGGGACCGCCATCGTCGCCATGGTCGGGACGAACTGGGGCGCTCGCCAATATGACCGCGCGCGCCGCATCGCATGGACGGGGACGGCGACGATTGCGGTGGTGTGCGGCACGCTCGGGCTCATCGTCGCGCTGCAACCGAGCTTGTGGTTAGGGCTGTTCAGCGACAATGCCGAAGTCGAACGGATCGGCGCGCTCTATCTGCGTGTTGTCGGGCCAGTCTATGTCTGTTTCGGTCTCGGGTTTGGCCTCTTCTTTGTCAGCCAGGGTCTCGGTCGGGGTGCTGCGGCCATGAGCGCCAATGCGGTGCGCTTGATCGTGAGTGCGGGCGCGGGACTCGCTGTCGTGCATTGGCTGGGCCTCGGCATTCCGGGATTCTTCTCGGCCGTGGCCGCAGGCTTTGCGCTCTACGCCATTCTGCTCGTTTGGACAGTTTTCCGTGTTGAGCCGCCGGACCGCTCCGGCGCCTCCGCTTCTTGAGGTTTGCATCATGAACACAAACCACAATGCAACTTTGCGAGTGGGCGTCCTGTCGCGCGGCGACGCGGACATGCGCGCGACGACGACGCCACAGAACAGCCGCCTCAAAGATGCGTTCGCGGCCTTGGCCGAGGCCGGCATCGACGCCGAACCGGTGGTCTATGAGGACGATGTTCGGGACGCCGTGCGCGCGCAACTCCTGACGCTCGACGGCGTACTGGCCTGGGTCAATCCGATTCATGAGGGGCGAAACCGCGCCAGACTCGACGCGCTGCTGCGCGAGGTTGCCGCGCGCGGTGTCTGGGTGAGTGCCCATCCCGATGTCATTCTGAAAATGGGCACCAAGGAGGTGCTCTGCCGCACCAGCACGATGAGCTGGGGCTGCGATACGGCCCTCTACCGAACGGCCGAGGCGATGCGCCTCGAATTGCCGGTGCGGCTCGCCGCCGGTCCGCGCGTGATCAAACGCAATCGTGGCAACGGCGGCCAGGGCGTCTGGAAGGTCGAGATGCTGGCGGGTCGAATGGTCCGTGTCCTGGATGCCACCAAAGACACGCCGGAGGAGTTGACGCTGGACGAGTTTCTCGCACGGTGTGCCGACTATTTCGAAGACGGTTGTGTGATCGATCAGCAATTCCAGTCGCGTTTGAGCGAAGGCATGGTGCGTTGCTACATGGCCGGCGACCGCTGCGCCGGCTTCGGTCACCAGAAAGTCAAAGCCCTGGTCGAGGGACCGGCCGAACGCGCCGCAGCCGGACCGCGACTCTACACCTCCGAAACCGACCACCGTTTCCAACGCCTGCGCCGGTTGATGGAAGAGCAGTGGACGCCGGAGCTGATCTCTTTGCTGGATATCCCGCGGCACGAGCTGCCGGCGATCTGGGACGCGGATTTCATGCTCGGGCCGCGCGACACCGCCGGAGACGACACCTATGTCCTCTGCGAGATCAATGTGAGCTCGGTCTTTCCGTTTCCGGATACCGCGCCGCGCGCGATCGCGCAGCGGACGTTGGCATGCCTGTCTTCGTCGCTTCGCAAACACATGTAAAAGGATGAACCGGTTTCCCGGTTGCGATCGCGCAGCCGAGGGACTAGCTTAGACAATGGGGAAACGCAGACTCCCCTCTAGACGGTCTCTCACGTCCAAGCTCTGCGCAACACTCGACTTGTCGAGGCGATTGCGCATGGACGATCAGATCCACTCCGTCACTCCCCACGCCACCACTCCCGATGATCTGTACGGCCGGCTCGGCACGCAGAACGCGCCGCTGCTGATCGATGTCCGGCGGGCCAAGGCCTTTGACGAGGATATGACGCGCATCGTCGGCGCCATGCGGCGTGCGCCCGATGCGATTGAAGAGTGGGCCCCGGCGCTTCCGTCCGCCAAGGCGATCGTGACCTACTGCGTCCATGGCCATGAGGTCAGCCAGGGCGCCGCCGCGGCGCTGCGCGCCAAAGGTTTCGATGCAAACTATCTCGCAGGCGGGATCGCGGCGTGGCGTGAGCAGAAGCGGCCGACCCGGCTCAAGCGTGGACCCGAAGAATCGATCTGGGTCACGCGGGAGCATCCGAAGATCGACCGCATCGCCTGTCCCTGGCTGGTGAGCCGCTTCGTCGATCCAGAAGCCAGATTCGTCTACGTGCCGGCGTCTGAAGTGGCCGCGACCGCGGAGAAGCTCGGCGGCACGCCTTACGACATCCCGGACGCGACGTTCGGCCATGTCGGCGATCAATGCTCCTTCGACGCCATCATCCGCCTCTATGACATCCACGACGACGCGCTCGATACGCTCGCAACCATTGTGCGGGGCGCGGACACGTCGATGCCGAAGCTTGCTCCGCAATGCGAAGGGCTGCTCGCTGTTTCGTATGGCCTCTCGGCGAATTTTCCCGACGACCACGCCATGCTGCGTCATGGCCTCGTGATCTACGACGCGCTCTACACGTGGTGCCGGATGCAACTGAAGGCGCGCTCATGAATTCCCACAGCGCCGAAGGAGCGTCCATCCACTTGAACCAGGTTCGGGGGCAACGAGCCGGGCGTCAGCCCATAAGGAGAAGCTGTATGAAGTGCATGATCCCATTCATAACTGCCGCTGGCCTTCTTGCCGCCGGCGCAACGGCGGCGGCCGCGCAGGACGTTGATTGGAATGCGGTCGACGGAGCGCTCGGCCGCAAGGCTGCGGTCGTCGGAGATACCCATCGCTATCCTTTTCCGCGCACGGATCTGAACGTCACTCTCGATGGCGTCACGATCAAACCCGGACTGGCGCTCGGCGGCTGGGTGGTGTTCAAGCCCATGCACGGCCAGGCGATGGTGATGGGCGATCTCGTGTTGCTTGAGACCGAGATCAATCCGGTCATGGCGAAGATGATCGCCAACGGGCTCGAGATCACCGCCGTGCACAATCACCTGCTGCGGGCGAACCCCGCGACCTTCTACATGCATGTCGGAGGTCACGGCGATCCCGTGAAGCTTGCCAATGCGATCCGCGAGGGCATCGCTGAAAGCAAGACGCCGATGACGGTGGCCGCGCCACCCGCGCAGCAGCCTGCGATCGACCTCGACACCGCGCAGATCGACCAGATCATCGGCGCAAAAGGCCAGGCCAATGGCGGCGTGTATCAGCTTGGCGTCCCGCGTCGCGATCCCATCACCGAGAACGGCATGGCGTTGACGCCGACCGGCCCCATGGGTGTGAACTCCGCGATGGGCTTCCAGCCGACCGGCGGCGGCAAGGCCGCGATCACCGGCGACTTTGTGCTCACGGGCGAGGAGGTCAATCCGGTGGTGAAGGCGTTGCGCAGCAACGGCATCGAGGTGACGGCGATCCACAGTCACATGCTGACCGAGCAGCCGCGGATCATCTTCATGCACTTCTGGGCGAACGACGACGCGATCAAGCTCGCCAAAGGATTGCGTGCGGCGATCGACAAGACGGCCAGCAAGACGAACTGAGACGTGTGTGCGCAGCGGCGGGCTGGGGTGGTTCGCCGCTGTGTGTCCGCAATGGGAGACAAACTGTGGTCGTCGCGTTGAGAGTTGCGGCAGCTGTGTTCCTGGTTGGCCTGCTCTTCGCGCCGGCCGCTGCCGAAACGTTCCGGAAGCTTTCCGGCGCGCAGATTCGAGGGCGCTTCGTTGGCATGGACATGAGCGACGGCGTGCATTGGCGTGACTCCTATGGGCGCGACGGCAGCCTCGCGAGCCTGTCCATGGGTAAGCGGAGATCGGGAAAGTGGCATGTCGAGAAAGATCAGCTCTGCATCGACCTCGGCACCGAATCCGGCGGCTGTTACGAGGTCTGGATCGCGGGCGCCAAGGTCGAATTCAGGCGTGAAGGTTTCGAGGGTTCGATTCTGGAGGGTGAGCTGGCGAAGCCGGCCACGGCAAATCAGACTGCGAAGGGGAAGCATCCGTGACGACTGCTGAATCGGTGAGGGTGAGTCCAGAGAACGTTCCAATTTACGGCATCACGCCGCGCATGCGCGGCAGGGCGTCTGTCACTTGTCGCGCAAGGCGTGACGGCCGCTTCGTCACGGACGCGATCGCATGCGCAACCGAGTTTGAAGGTCACGGCGTCGCCGTGACGAAACTGTGTTTGGGGGCAAACCAAAGGACTGAAAGAGCATGAAGATGGAAACTGAACGTCGCCGCTTTATTCAAGGCGCTGGATTTGTCGCAGCAAGCGCGCTGGCAGCGACGCCAGCGGTCGCACAAACCGCCGCACCCACCGGAGCCAAGCCGATGCAGTACCAGCCGAAGCCGCTCTCGCTCGACCCCAAATCCATCAACGGAATTTCGGAGAAGGTCATCACCAGTCATTACGAAAATAACTATGTGGGCGCCGTGAAGCGCCTGAATGCGATCGGCACGCAACTCGCGGAGCTCGACTTCGCCAAGGCTCCCGTTTTCCAAATCAACGGCCTGAAGCGCGAGGAGTTGATCGCGACAAACTCGATGATCCTGCACGAGATCTATTTCGACGGACTTGGCGGTGGCGCCCTTCCCAAAGGGCCTCTTGCCGATGCAATCGCCAAGGATTTCGGCAGCATGGAACGTTGGCGCGCGGAGTTCTCCGCCATGGGTAAAGCGGAAGGCGGCGGTTCGGGTTGGGTGATCCTCGCTTATTCGCCCCGCGACAAGCGCCTCGTGAATCAGTGGGCTGCCGATCACACGACGACGATCGCGGGAGGCAGGCCGGTGCTTGTGCTCGATATGTACGAGCACGCCTATCACATGGACTACGGCGCAGCGGCGGCGAAATACGTCGACATCTTCATGGAGGCGATCCACTGGGAGAATGCCGCCAAGCTCTACGACCAATACAGAAAATCGGCTTGATGCGATGAAACTCGCTCAGGATCAGCGCGGCACGATCCACGGAGCGGCGTGTAACTCAATCGAGTAGCGCTGGCCCGGGTGGGCGCTGTTGCCCACCCGGGGATCGCCCGCGCCCAGAACTTCGAGAGAAATCGTCTATGACAACGGCGGCAGATATAAGAGCACGGACCCAAGACATGCCGGCTCACGGCATCACATTCCGTGAGGCCGTGCTGGTATGGGCCAAAGTCGCGGCGCTGAGCTTCGGCGGTCCGGCCGGGCAGATCGCCGTCATGCACCGCATCCTGGTGGAAGAGAAAAAGTGGATCGGCGAAACCCGGTTCTTGCACGCGCTGAACTACTGCATGCTGTTGCCGGGTCCTGAGGCTCAGCAGCTTGCGATTTACATCGGCTGGCTGCTTCACAAAACCAAAGGCGGTCTCGTCGCGGGCATTCTGTTCGTTGTGCCGGGCTTCATCTGCATCATGGCGTTGAGCTGGATCTACGCCCTCTACGGAAAAGTTGGCGTCGTGCAGGCGCTGTTCTTCGGCCTCAAAGCCGCGGTGCTGGCGATCGTGCTTGAGGCCGTCGTGCGCATCGGCAAGCGCTCGCTGAAGAACAACATCATGGTTGGGCTCGCCGCTGCTGCCTTCGTCGCGATTTTCTTCTTGGGCGTTCCATTCCCCGTCATCATCCTGGCTGCGGCGATTATCGGCTACATCGGCGGCCGCGCGGGTCACCCGGCTTTCCAGGGCGGCGGCGGTCACAAATCGGCCGATCGTGGCGTGACGGACGCCGAGAGTGCGCTGGGCGAGGACATTCCGGACCATGCGCGTCCGCCCATATCCTGGTCGCTCAAGATCGGCGGTACGCTGCTTGCGCTCTGGATCGTGCCGGTCTTGATCTTGAATGCCTCGCTTGGCACCGGAAATGTCTTCAGCCAGATTTCGGTGTTCTTCTCAAAGATGGCGGTGGTCACGTTCGGCGGCGCTTATGCGGTTCTGGCCTACGTGGCGCAGGAGGCGGTGCAGACACTCGGCTGGCTCCGTCCGGGTGAAATGCTGGACGGCCTCGGCATGGCCGAGACGACGCCGGGCCCGCTGATCATGGTGTTGCAGTTCGTGGGCTTCATGGGCGCCTTTCGGGACCCCGGCTCGCTGTCACCGCTGATGGCGGGAACGCTTGGCGGTATCCTCGCGATCTGGGTCACCTTCACGCCGTGCTTCCTCTGGATTTTCGTCGGCGCGCCCTATGTCGAAGCCCTGCGCAGCAACAAGGCGCTCAGCGCAGCGCTCGCCACCATCACGGCGGCGGTGGTCGGTGTCGTGCTCAATCTTGCGGTCTGGTTTGCGCTGCATGTTCTGTTCGCAGAATTGATCGAGGCCCGCTGGGTGGGATTCAGTCTCGAAATCCCGGTGCTCAAATCGGTCAACATTCCATCGCTGGTGCTGACCATGGGAGCACTCGTTGCGGTCTTCCGCTTCAAGATCAATATGATCGCGGTGTTGGGAGCCTGTTCGGCTCTGGGTTTGGTGTTCTACGCGGTCACGGGCTATGCCGGCTGACGTTAAGAACGAAATGAACTGCATAGAGAGCAGATGATGATTCAGAAGATGACGGGCGTGCTTGCTGTGGGGTTTCTCAGTGTTTTTCTCGCGTCGCGCCCGGCGTTCGCCGACGGCCTCTCCGCCGTCAAGGAATGCGAAACGGACACGAGTGCGCCGGAAGATTTCCAGCGGCTGACAATCATGCCAAACGGCGAAAGCCGTGGCAGCGACAGCGCCGCGGCACTGGTCAGGACGGCAAAGCAGAAAGCCAAGGAGGGCAAGGACGCCGAAGCCATCCAATGGGCGGCGTTGTGCCCGTTCGAAAAAAGCGATCAGGACTCGGTCAAACGCGATAGTCCCGCGGTGCTGCAGTATCTGAAGCAGAACTGATCCCGTTGCGGAGGTCTCCGATGGATCGTGCAAGGCAGGTGACGACGACACCGAGAATCATGGCTGTCATCTTCGGTCTCGCGTCTGCATTGGTGGCGTGTGCAACAACCACCTTCGCAGAGGAGCGCGCGCCGTTGCAGCTTGAAGCGAAGATTCCACTTGGAAATGTCGCGGGTCGCATCGACCATCTCGCCTTCGACGCCAAGAGCGGCCGGCTCTTCATCGCCGAGCTTGGCAACAACACCGTTGGCGTGGTCTCACTGGAGAAACGTGCGGTGGTCCACCGCATCACGGGCCTGTCCGAGCCGCAGGACGTTGCCTTTCTCGACAGTGAGCAGACGCTTTATGTGGCCAATGCCGGCGACGGCGTCGTCCATCTGTATCGCGGCAATGACTTTGCCGCCGCTCAACAGATCGCGCTCGGCTCCGATGCCGACAACATCCGGTTTGATGCCACGGACAAGCGTCTGGTCGTTGGTTATGGCAGCGGCGCGCTGGCAGCAATCGATCCCGTCACGCGCAAAACGGTCGCCACCTATCCCTTGAAAGCGCATCCGGAGAGCTTCCAGATCGATGCGGCACGCAACCGCATCTTCGTGAATCTCCCTGACGCCCACGCCATCGCGGTGCTGGAGCGCTCCAGCGGAAAACTGCTGGCGCAATGGCAACTGACGCGCGCCGCGAATTTTCCGATGGCGCTCGATCCGGCGCAACCGCGCCTGTTCACCGTGTTTCGCAAGCCCGCACGGCTTGTTGCGTATGCTATGGACGATGGCAAGACGCTCGCGGATGTTGCGGTCTGCGGCGATGCCGACGATGTGTTCTTCGATGCCAAGCGACAGCGCCTATATGTCGTATGCGGCGAGGGCTTCGTCGATATGTTCGACGCCAACGGACCGCTACAGCGTCTCGGGCGCGTATCGACCAGCGAGGGCGCGCGGACCGGTCTGTTCGTGCCGTCGCTGGACCGTCTGGTCGTGGCGGCACGGGCGCACGGCCGGGAGCCTGCAACTCTCTGGGTGTTCGCGCCTTCGCCATAAGGTCAGTATCGCATGGTGTTGCGTCGGATCGGCTTGACGATGATGGGTGCCGCTCTTGTTGCGGGTGCACCGCCTGCCGCATGGGCCTACCGGCCATTCGATGGCACCGACGCTGCGGTCGCCGATCTCCACGAAGTGGAAGTCGAGTTGCAGCCCGCGGGCGTGGCACACAGCCCTGGGCAGAAGACGCTGATCGCGCCCGCATTCGTTTACAACTACGGTTTCATCAAGGATTGGGAGCTCGTGCTGGAAGGCCAGCTCGAAACGCCGCTCGCGCCTTCGGGCCGGTCGGTCCTCACCGAGTCCGGCGCATTTCTGAAGCACGTGGTGCGGCAGGGCACACTCCAGGATCAGTCCGGGCCCAGCATCGCCACCGAGTTCGGCGTTCTCCTGCCGGACACAATGGGGCCGGGCGGCACGGGCGCCAGCGCCGCTCTGATCGTTTCGCAGCGATGGGATTGGGGCACGGTTCACTTCAATGCCGAGGCTCTCTGGACACGGGACCAGCGTGCGGGGACGTTCACGAGCGTGATCCTGGAAGGCCCCGCGAAATGGACCGTGCGGCCCGTCGCCGAAATCTCTTATGAAGAGGCCTTCGGCCGGACGCGCACGACAGCGGGGCTCGTCGGCGCGATTTGGCAGGTGCGCGACAATTTATCGTTCGACGTGGCGTTGAAGCATTCCGTGAGCAACACCGGCCATGCGGATGAACTTCGGGCCGGTCTCACGTTTGGATTTTCAGCCTCCAGCCTTCATCAACACCATCAGCCTTGACGACAGCCGAAGAGGTCGCCCCGTTGTCTTTCAGCGCTGATGAATTGCAGCAGCTCGCCTGGCGCGTCGAAATGCGCGCATCAACGCGCTGCCACGCCGGTCCGCCGGCGCGATCCGTGCAACCAAACGACAGTATTTCTGTCATGAAACGATTGCAGATCGCATGGATGATGCTCGCGCCGATCACAAGCAGTGGGCGTATATTTGTGCTGCTGTGAAGGCCCGCTCGCAACGCCCGGAAGCGTTTGATGTGCGAGGAAATCGCGGCTGGTTCGGGTTTTCCCCGGCCAGCCGCACGTTTTTCTGGCGATCCCGGAAGGATTTAGAGGTCGCGCACCTGCGGCAACACCTTGTCGGCGAACACCCGGAGCGAGCGCATGATCTCCTCCTGCGACAGCGAGCCGAAGTCGACCAGGAGCCCGATCTGGGTGATGCCGGCGTCGCGCAGCACTTTGATGCGCTCGACGGCCTGCTGCGGCCCGCCCATGACGACTCGGCCCGGGTAATACGTGTCGAAGCCCAATTCGCGTTGGCCGGCCTCGCGCCGTTCATAGCCCTTGTAGGCCGTTGGATCGGGCGGCTTGCGCGCGGCCTCGATCCCGGCAGCGGCATATTCGCTCATCGGCTTGTGCACCATCTTCTGGAGCTTCGCGTCATCATCGTTATCCAGAAAGTGCGCGTGATACACACAGCAGATTTCATGGTCTTCGATCCGCCGGCCGCTTTTCTTGAGCGCATCGCGATACCAGCCGATGCGTTCGACCGCGATCGGATGATCGACGTGATAGGCGACGTAGAGCAGGTTATGGCCTTGCTCGGCGGTCCATTCGAAGCTTTCGGGAGACATCAGGCACGCCACCCAGATCGGCGGATGCGGCTTCTGGTAGACCGGCGGCAAGAGCGGCAGGCCCGACATCGGCGGCCGGAATTTGCTCTTGAACTCGATCGTGGGATGGGTCCAGGCCTGCTTGACGAGCTCGACGCCTTCCTCGACGCGCTCGCGGCTGTCCTTCATGTCGACGCCGAAGGCGTCGAACTCGTCGCGGATGAAGCCGCGGCCGACGCCGAAGTCGAACCGGCCTTGCGAGAGCTGATCGAGCGTCGCCGCCTGTTCGGCGACGCGGACCGGATCGTTGAGCGGCAGCACGGTCGCGCCCGTGCCGAGCCGGATGCGCTTGGTCCGCGCCGCGAGATAGGACAGGAACGCGTAATTCGACGGGAACAGCCCGCCGTGGCGGACGAAATGGTGCTCGACGATCCAGGCGTAGTCGATGCCGATCTGGTCGGCGAACTCGACCTGCTCGATGACGCCGCGATAGTGCGTCTGCACGTCGCGCACGTCCGGCAGATAGGTCGGCAGATAGAACAGCCCGAATTTCATGGCATGCCTCCCAGCCGGCCGGCGCGGAGCCGCCGGCCGGGCGCAGCTTCCGCTATTTGTACTTCTTGGCCGTGGCGAGCAGCGCCTCGTAGTCTTCCTTGACCTTCGGATTGGCCGCGAGGATCGACGCCGCCACCGGCGACACCGTGTCGACGTAGCGCTTGGATTCCTCCGGCGACATGGTGATGACCTCGCCGCCGTTCTTCTTCCAGATGTCTTCCTTGGACTTGATGTCGTTGAGGTCCCACTCGCCGAACACCTCCTCGGCCTTGCGGGATTCCTCTCGCACGATCTTCTCGAGATCCGGCCCGAGCGACTTCAGCCAGGCGCGATTGGCGACGACGGGCGCCGCGAACATCGTCGAGGGCAGATAGGTCATCGGCTTGGCGATGTCGTAGTATTTGAACGCGACGTAGGGAGCCGCGGCGCCAACCATGCCGTCGATAGTCTTGTTCTGCATCGCCGGCAGCGCTTCGCCGAGCGGCAGCGACACCGGTATGACGCCGAGCTTCTTCAGCGGCTCGACTTGAATCGGTGCGCCGCCCTGGGTCCGGATCTTTTGACCATGCAGGTCGGCGGCGCTGCGCACGGCCTTGTGACTGAGCAGCATCAACTGGCTGTAGAGGCTTGGCGCCAGCACCTCGACACCCTTGTCGGCGCCCCAGGTCGCAAGCCTCGCGCGGATCGCCGGATCGTTCAGCACCTTGAAGCCCTGCTCCAGTGTGTCGAACATTCCAGGCGCGTCGAGCACCTGGAAGCGCGGCTCGAGGCTGACCCAGAAGCCGTTCGCCGAAGACGCGGCTTCGATGGTGCCAAGCGCGACGCCTTCGACCACCGCCGGAAGCTGGCCGAGCTGGTTGGCCGGATAGATGTCGACCTTGATCTTGCCGCCGGCGCGCTGCTCGATGCCGGCCTTCATGCGCTTGAAGTATTCGTGCGTGACGTCGTTGACGGTCGGCAATGACAGCTTCATCGTGAATTGCTGGGCATTCGCCGGTGCTGCGGCGAGAACGCCGCTTGCGACGATGCCGGCCGCAGCCAGCGCCTTCAGAAATGTCTGCATTGGTTTGATCCTCCCACCTTATGTCTTGTCATCTGGGCATCAGATAGCGAACGCCGATCAGCGAGATGTCGGGAATGTAGGTGATGAGCGCGAGCGCGATAAGATAGATGATCACGAACGGGATGATCCCGCGATAAATCGTCTCTAGTTTCAGCCCCAGCACCGTCTGGGCAACGAAGATGTTGATGCCGAACGGCGGGTGAAACAGGCCGATGGCGAGATTGACGGTGACCACGATGCCGAAGTGCACAGTGTCGATACCGACCGACTTGATCATCGGCACCAGCAATGGGCTGAGCAGCAGGATCGCCGACAGCGGGTCGAGAAAGCAGCCGACGGCCAGCAGCAGCACGTTGATGGCGAGCAGCAATACCCACCAGGAGACGTTGAACGATTGCAGCCACGCCGTGATCGTGGCCGGCACCTGATTGACGGTCAGCAGCCAGGCGAACACGCCGGCGCAAGCGACGATGATCAGGATCTGTCCCGTGAACATGACGGTCGCTGCCGCAGCGCCGACGATGTCGCGCCAGCCAAGCTCACGGAATATGAAAGCCGTCACCAGCGCCGCGTAGACGCAGGCCACGGCCGCTGCCTCGGTCGGCGAAAACACGCCGCCATAGATGCCGCCAAGGATGATGACGGGCGCGCCGAGCGCCCAGACGCTGCGGCCGGCGGCGTGCAGGAACCGCTTCATGTCGAACGGTTCTCCGGCGCCGAAGCCGCCTCGCTTGGCGCGCCACATGACGTAAGCAGCCAGCATGCCGGCGATCAGCAGGCCGGGAACCACGCCGGCGGCATAAAGCCGCGCCACGGATTCCTCGGCCGCTGCGCCATAGACGATCATCGGAATGCTCGGCGGGATGATCACGTCGATGGCGCCGACCGCGGTGATCAATCCGGCCGTGAACGTCTCCGGATAGCCGGCGCGCTTCATCGCCGGCACCATCACCTTGCCGATGGTGGCGACGGTCGCGGCGCTCGCGCCGGAGATCGCGCCGAAGATCGCCGAGGTGCCGACGGCGGTCACGCCGAGGCTGCCGCGCACCGAACCGACGCCGCCCTGAACGAAGTCGACGAGCCGCTGCGCCACGCTGCCGCGGCCCATCAGCTCGCCGGCATAAATGAAGAACGGCACCGCCAGCAGCGGCGTCGCATTGACGGAGGCGAACAGGTTCTGATGCACCACCACGAGCGGCACATGCATGAAGAACACGAGCGCGGTTGTCACCGCTGTCAGCAGCACCAGGAAGATCGGAAAGCCGAGCAGCAGAAGCACGACCGGCACGACGGCAAGCGCAAATGTCATGGGTTGGCGGGCCCTTCGGGTGCCGTCTTGTCGGGTGCAGCATTGGGCGACCGCCGGACAATGCCGGTCAGCCGCCAGGCCGTGATGATGAGAATGAGGGCAAAGCCCAGCGCCACGGCGCCATGCGGGATCCACATCGGCACGCCCGCCATGTCGCTGGTGCGGCCGATTAGGAGCATCTGCGATGCGTAGAAATACGACTGGCTGATCACGAACCCCGCGATGGCGATCAGCAGCAATTGCTCGGCGATGCGCAGCATCAGGCGCACCGGCGCGGGCATGAATTGCAGCAGCACGTCCATGCGCAGGTGTTGATCGCGCCACGTCACCACGGCGGCGCCGAGGAATGTGGCGCCGACCATGATGAACACCTGCACTTCATCCGATCCGAGCAGGGACAGGCCGAACAGATAGCGGCCGACCACATTGGTGAAGTTGAGCAGGACCGCGAGAATGAAAGCGCAGGCGAGCACCAGCTCGATCGCGCGCGCAATGCGGTCGAACGCCTTGTCAATCAAACAAATTCCCCCCGGACCGTTCTGTTCGTTACGGGGATACTCCGCCGAGACGCTGGCGTTGACAAGGCAAACCACCGGTTGCCGGCCATGGTTGGCGGAACTGGTGTGGGCGCTATGCGCACAAAAAAACGGCGGCGCAAAGCGCCGCCGTCCGTCGTTATGGATGGGCAGCGGTCCGGACCGGCCGGACCGCTGCGGGTCCTTACTGGAACAGCCGGAGGACCGCCTGGCTCGCCTGTGACGCGAGCGACAGAGCGGTGGTCGAGAGCTGCTGCCGGGTCTGCAAGGCGAGGAGGTTGGCGCCTTCCTCGTTGGAGTCGGCGAGCGTCAGGCTGTCGGCGCCGGATTGCAGCGTGTTGATCATAGCCTTGGTGAAGTCCTGGCGGACCTGCACGGTCGTCAGGTTCGAGCCGAAGGCTTGGGCCTGCGAGCGGAGCGTGATCAGCGCGTTGGTCAGTTCGGTCGACGCCGTGCTGATATCCGACGTGCCGCCCCAGTTGTTGGTCGAGTTGTTCAACGCAAGACCGTTGGCGGAGAAGTCGACTGCCGCGATCGTGACGCTGGACGTGCCGCTTTCGTTCAGCGTGACCGTGAGGTCCGCGCTGTTGGTCTTGTCAAGCAGGTTGATGCCGTTGAAGCCCGAGTCGCCGGCGAGCTGGGTGATCTGGCTCAGGATCTGGTCGAACTGCGAGGCCAGGCCCGCACGCACCGTGGTGTCGGAGGTCTGCTGCGCCTGAGACACGAGCGCCTGGGCGGACTGCACCAGCTTGGTGATCGAGGTGATGCCGTTGTTGGCGGCCTGGATGGTGTTGAACGCGCTGGACATCGAGTCGAGCAGGTTGCTCAAGTCGCCGGCGCGGTTCTGCAGGCCCTGCGCGGTGAAGTAGTTGACCGGATTGTCGAGGGCGGTGTTGACGCGCTTGCCGGTGGCAAGCTTGGTCTGAGTGGCGGTGATCAGGTCCGAAGTCTTCTGCAGCTGAAGAAGATTGGCCCGAACGCCGGCCGTAAGCACGATATCGCTAGACATAGCAATGCCCTTTCTGGAGACACTCGATACTGCGATCCCATCTGGATCGGGCTGCGTTTTAACCTTAACCAAGTAATATTTGGCTAAGAAACGTGGTTAACGAATTCTGCATTCCGTCGGCGATGGCGGTCGCGGCTGACAGGTTCGCAACCGATTCTAAAATCCCAATTGTTGATTTTGCTGGGCAAAAGCCGTGGCGAGAGTGTGGCTCGGCCGCGTGCCTCTTACGATTTCTTCACGCTGAAAATTTAGCGCGATGTCTTTGCCTTGCTTAATGCATCCAATGCGAATGGCAGCAGCGAACAGCCGCAACACATGCGGCAGCCAATCGCGACAGGTGCTGGAATTGCTAGCCTGCGGCGGCGACCGCGGCGGCCGGTGCGTCCGCTTGAGCCGGTTCGGACGAGCGACGCAGCATGGCGATGAACGGCTTCAGTTCGTCGGGCAAATCGGTGCGGGACGCGACGATCTCGGTCAGCGAGTGTTCGCGCTTGGCGGCATTGATCAGCTTGACGAATCCGATGTGAGAAATGCGGGCCTGCTCGTTCGGTGCGAACTTGAGCATGGCGTCAACGTCGCCGCGATTGATCAAAGCATCGGTGACTTTTTCGCCGATGCTGTCGCGGCTCGCGATGACCTGAAGATGATTGTGGCTCGCCGTGGCCGCGATGGTCGCGATGTCATCGTCGTTCAGTGCGACGGCTTCTTTGAGCAGAGGGGCTGAGATTCTGATGTCGAGATGAGACGCCAGTTTGCGCAGCAAGGCCGGCGGAGCTTTGGCGCAGGACGCGAGCCGCCTGCCGAGCTCAGCCAGTGCCTCGCGATCGACGTGCTCGACCACGGTGAGAAGTACGTCATCGAACACCGCGATCTGCTCGTTCGAGTAGCGCGCAGCGCCATCGAGAAACAGCTCGGTCAATTCGTGCAATATGGCTTCGCGCCGCGACGGCGAGCCGCCGTCGAGTACTTCTTTGATTTCCGTAATCAAAGAGTCATTTGAGTTCATTGCACCATCGTTCCGAAGTGTCTGCCTCGACCTAAAAGCTACCACCGTGGGCCGGCTGGTCTTTTAGAATCGCGCCGATCCCACGCCATGCGCCTCGCCAGGAGCATGTGTCAGCTTGATTGTGCAGTTGAAATCCCTTCCCGACGGTTACCGGGTGCGCAAAGCGGGCAGCACCGTGTCGCGGTTCGGTCGGCAATAAGATCTGATTTGTATAATTCTGTTATCTCCCAAGTATAGCTGTTGAATAACTTGGCGCCCGACGGCCTCCGGCCAAGTATTTCTGTGTGCCCTGAGATCAACGCAGACATTAACGCGACATTAACGTTTCTAAACTAGTTCATTAACCTCGTTCGTGGTCCGAGCGTGGACGCCGGGCGCGGCATAGCCGCGACCGCCGGGGGCTCCGCGGGAGGCGTGCGGACGTCCCGCGGCTCAAGAGGCGCTCTCCATGACCCAACCATCCGTTTCGAATGCCGCCCGTGGCGCGCATCCAGCCCAGGCGACGTTCGGCCAGGACGGCGCCGCTGCCGCGAGCGACAACCTCGTGCAGTTCATCAGCTTCGCGATCGGCGACGACCAATATGGCGTCGACATCATGGCGGTGCGCGAGATCAAGGAATGGACCGAGATCACCCACCTGCCGAAGCAGCCCGAATATGTCCGCGGCGTGCTGAATCTGCGCGGCGTCATCGTGCCGATCATCGATCTGCGCTGCCGTTTCGGTCAGGGCCTCACGGAAGCGACCCCGCTGCACGTCATCATCATCGTGCAGATCGAGCATCAGCTTGTCGGTCTGCTGGCCGACCGCGTGTCGGACATCATCTCGATCGACACCGCCAAGATCAAATCCGTCCCCAAGGTGGCGCAGAGCGCCCGCCTCGACTTCCTATCCGGCATCGTGACCGTCGAGAGCTCGATGATCGCGCTGATCGAACTGTCCAATCTGGTTTCTCAGCCCGTCGCGGCTGAAGCCAAAGCTGCCGCTCACTAGGATCGCAAGTTTCTAAAGCCGTAGAAGAAATCTGCGCAGGCCGCCCGGCCGACGCGTTTGCGAGAAGGTCCTTCCGATGTTCGCACTCAAGTCCAAGCTCAATCTTCGAATAGGCGCCAAGCTCGCCGTGATGCAGGGCATCGGCGTGATGCTGGTCGTCGGCATGATCGCCAATTCGATCTATGGTCAGTCGACCATCAAGAGCGCCACCGAGTCGGCAACCACGCAGCAGGCCCTCGCGCTCGACATGAGCGATGCCCGCTCCGCGATCCGGATCATGGCCATCCGCGTGCGCGACATCCGGCTTGCGCAGGAAAGCGTCGATATCGATGCCGCAGTGAAGGGCATCGAAGAGCAGCAAAACCTGGCGAACAAGCTGATAAAAGACAGCATTCCCAAGGTGCGCATCGCGGAAAATCGCGAGCGTCTGGAGAAGGCGGCCGCGTTGCTTGACGAATACGCGGCGGTGGCCAAGCAGGTCGCCGGGATCCGGTCCAAGGTCATGGGTCTGGATGTTGGCTCGGTGCGCCTTGTCACAGCGGATGAAGAGGCTTCGCGCGTCGCACGGGAGCGCATCACTCCGCTGGCCGGAAAGCTGAACGAGGCGATCGACAAGGCGGCGGACAGTGCCAAGGAGACCGCTGGACAAGAGATCGCCAACGCCGAAGCCGCTGCGACCTCCGCGCAAAACATCGGCCTGGTGATCGGCGGCATCGTCGTGCTGATGATGCTGGGTTCGGCGGTGTTCGGCGCGATGTCGATCGCCCGTCCGCTGCGCAAGATGTCGGACGTGCTGGTCGAGCTGACGCATGACCGTGTCGTCGACGTGCCGTTCACGGCGCGTCAGGACGAGATCGGCGATATCGCCAGAGCGACCGATATCTTCAAGGATTCGATCGCCGAGAAGGTGGTCAACTTCCGCATCAAGACCGCGCTCGACAACATCGCGTCGAACGTGATGATGGCCGATGAGAACTACAACATCAGCTACATGAACAAGGCGATGGTGGCCATGGCGCACGAGGCGGAAGCCGATCTGCGCAAGGGGCTGCCGCAATTTGACGCCAGCAAGCTGCTCGGCGCCAACATGGACATCTTCCACAAAAATCCGGCGCATCAGCGCGGCGTGCTGGACAAACTGACGAGCAGCTACGAAACGCACATCACGGTCGGCCCCCGCAAATTCCAGTTGGTCGCGACGCCGGTCATCGACAAGAACGGCACGCGGCTTGGCTATCTCGTCGACTGGAAGGACGAGACCGCCGAGAAGGCGATCGAGACCGAGGTCTCGGAGATCGTTGCCGCGGCCGTGGCGGGCGACTTCGGCAATCGGATCGCGGTCGAGGGCAAGAAGGGCTTCATGCTCAACCTGTCCAACTCGGTGAACTCGCTGTGCGAGACCACCTCGACCGTGTTGAACGACCTCGTATCCGTGCTGAGCGCGCTCGCTTCGGGCGACCTCACCAAGCGCATCCACGCCGATTATCAGGGCACCTTCGGGCAGCTCAAGGACGACGCCAACGCCATGGCGGAGAAGCTCACCACCATCGTGTCCCAGATCAAGGCGGGCACCGGCGAGGTGGCGGGTGCTGCAGCGGAAATCTCCGGCGGCACGACCGACCTGTCGCAGCGCACCGAGGAGCAGGCGGCGAGCCTCGAGCAGACCTCGGCTTCGATGGAGGAGATTTCCTCCACCGTGAAGAAGAACGCCGAGAACGCCCAGCAGGCCAATCAATCCGCGTCCAGCACCCGCGAGGTCGCCAATCGCGGCGGCGAGGTGGTGGCGCAGGCTGTCGTTGCGATGTCCCGCATCGAGGAGTCGTCGCGCAAGATTTCCGACATCATCAGCGTCATCGACGAGATCGCGCGGCAGACCAACCTGCTGGCGCTCAACGCGGCGGTCGAGGCGGCGCGCGCCGGCGACGCCGGCCGCGGCTTCGCGGTGGTCGCCTCCGAAGTCCGCAGCCTCGCGCAGCGCTCGTCGCAGGCCGCCAAAGACATCAAGGATCTCATCAACAACAGCACCAGCCAGGTCAAGGACGGTGTTGAGCTCGTCAATCGCGCCGGCCAGCAACTCAAGGAGATCGTCGAGTCGATCAACGGCGTGGCGTCCATCGTGTCGGAGATCGCCAGCGCGAGCGCCGAGCAGGCCAACGGCATCGATCAGGTCAACAAGGCCCTCAACCAGATGGACGAGGTCACCCAGCAGAACTCCGCGCTGGTCGAACAGAACGCCGCGGCTGCCAAGACTCTGGAGCAGCAGGCTGCGACCATGAACGAGCGCGTGGCCTTCTTCACGCTCGACGACACCGAAGTTGCGGTTGCGCGTCATGTTCAAGCGCCGGCGATTCCGGCCGCAAAGGCTCCGCCGGCGCGTGCGCCGAAGGCCGCACCCGCTGCGCACCGCGCCAACGGTCGCGGTCCGGTCGGAAGGATGCAATCCGCGCTCGCCACGGCGCTCAAGGACGATCCGGACGACTGGAAAGAGTTCTGAGGTGAAGCGGCTGCGCACAGTCCAAAAAACAAAGCGCAGCGGTATCAGGCCTCGGGCATCAGCGTTTTCGATGCCGTATTGTGAACGGTCCTGCGTCGGTCGCCGACCCCCGATTGATCGGATCGGGGTTATGCGGCCGGTTCGCGGTTCCGCGCGTAGGAGTCGAGCTGGGAATAAGAATCCAAACATCGTTCGTATCGCCAAAGGCTAAAAAAGGATGGCAAATCCGCAGCCCAACCAAGACGCCCTGGACTTCGGTCCCGAGGGCGCACCTTATGGTCGCGAATTCCAGTTCTCCGATGCAGATTTCCGCAGTCTCGTCGCGCTGGCGCGCGAGCGGACCGGCATCTCGCTGTCCGACAGCAAGCGCAACCTGATCTACAGCCGCCTTTCGCGGCGGCTGCGCGCGCTGGGCATGATGTCGTTCCGCTCCTATCGCGAGTATCTCAATTCGCCCGACGGCGAGCAGGAGATCGAGAGCTTCATCAACTCGATCTCGACCAATCTGACGAAGTTCTTCCGCGAGTCGCATCACTTCGACCATCTGCGCGATCGCGTCGCGCTGCCGTTCTCGCAGGCCTCATCGAGCCGGCCCGGGCAGCGGCTGCGCATCTGGTCGGCGGGCTGCTCGACTGGCGAGGAGCCCTACACGATCGCCGCCGTCCTGCGTCGCGGGATCCCCGACGTCGAGCGTCACGATGTCAAGATTCTCGCCACCGACATCGACACCGACGTCCTGTCGAAGGGCGCCAATGGCGAATATCCCGCCGCGTCGATCGACGACATTCCGGAAAATTATCGCAGCCTGTTCCAGCCAAAGGGCAGCCGCGGCACTGCACTCGTGATCGGCGGTGAGTTGAAGTCGCTGATCAGTTTCCGGCACCTGAACCTGATGGTGCATCCCTGGCCGATGCGCGGCCTGTTCGACGCGATCTTCTGCCGGAACGTGATGATCTATTTCGACGGACCGACCAAGGCCGCGCTGATCGACCGCTTCGTCGAGCAGCTCAAGCCCGGCGGCTGGCTCTATATCGGCCATTCGGAATCGCTGCTCGGCACGCATACCCACCTGAGTCATGCAGGGCGTACCATCTATCGGAGAAATTCGTGACGGTCGCTGCCGCCGCGGTTGCTCGGCCCGCGATCAGGGGCCGCGGTTCGGAAGAGGGGATGACGGGGGCGCGCAAGTTCTTCGACTCCGCCGCAGGCGCGTGGCTGGTGAAGGTGTATCCGGGCGAATACCAGGTCACGTCCAAGCCTGACGAAACGCTGGTGACGGTGCTGGGGTCGTGCGTCTCGGCGTGCATTCGCGATCCGGTGACCGGTTTCGGCGGAATGAATCACTTCATGCTGGCGGAAGACCATGACGGCAAATGGGGCTCCGAGGTGATGTCGGCCCGCTACGGCAACTACGCGATGGAGAAGCTGATCAACGAACTCGTCAAGTCGGGCTGTCCACGCGAACGCATGGAGATCAAGGTGTTCGGCGGCGGCAACGTCATCGAGAGCCGTCAGGCGGTCGGCACCAAGAACGCCGAATTCGTGCTGCGCTATCTCGCCAATGAAGGTCTCAAGTGCACGGCGAAGGACCTCGGCGGTGATTTTCCGCGGCGCATTCAATACACCCCGGCCACCGGCCGGGTGGTCCGTCGTCTGCTCGGCCGCACTGACGCGACGCCGATTGCGCACGACGAATCCGAGTATTTGCGAAATCTCAAAACTGAACAGACCCAGTCGCGGGCTGGCGAAATTACGTTATTCGGGGACAAGTAATGGCCAAGATTCGTGTTTTGATCGTCGACGACTCGTCGTTGATCCGACAGCTCCTTTCGATGCTGCTGTCGTCCGATCCCGAGATCGAAGTCGTCGGCGCGGCGCCGGATCCCTATGTCGCGCGCGACATGATCAAGTCGCTCAATCCGGACGTCGTCACGCTCGACGTCGAGATGCCGCGAATGGATGGCTTGTCCTTCCTGCGCAAGATCATGGCGCTGCATCCGCTGCCGGTCGTGATGGTCTCGACGCTGACGCAGGCCAACGCCGACGTCACCATCCAGGCGCTGGAGATCGGCGCGGTCGACTTCGTCGCCAAGCCGACCTCGCAGCTCGACAAGGGCATGGAGATGCTCGCGAGCCAGCTCCAGGCCAAGATCAAGGAAGCGGCGCGCACCAAGGTCTACGCGCGTCCCGAGACCGTGCAGGAGGAGCAGAAGCCGGTCAGCCGTCCGAAATCGCTTGGGCCGACCGACAAGGTCGTCTTCGTCGGTGCGTCGACCGGCGGCGTCGAGGCGCTGTTGAAGCTCCTGCTCGGCTTCCCCGAGGATTGTCCGCCGATTCTGATCACCCAGCACATGCCGGAGCGCTTCACGTCTTCGTTCGCGGCGCGCCTTAACAACATGTGCGCGATGACGGTCGTCGAGGCGGCGAACGACCAGCCGGTGCAACAGGGCCACGTCTACATTGCGCCGGGTTCGCATCACCTCGAGATCGTTCGCAAGCTCAACCGCTATGTGTGCCAGCTCAATCTCGATCCGCCGGTCTCGGGCCACCGTCCGTCGGTCGACGTGCTGTTCGGCTCGGCCGCCAAGGTGGTCGGCCGCAAGGCAGTCGGAGCGATCCTCACCGGCATGGGCAAGGATGGTGCGCAGGGTCTGCTCGAAATGCGCCAGGCCGGCGCCGTGACGCTCGGCCAGGACGAGAAGTCATCGCTGATCTACGGCATGCCGCGCGCAGCGTTCGAACGCGGCGCGGTGATGAAGCAGGTCTCGCTCGACCGCATGGCGGCTTCGATCCTGTCGGCCTGCAGCGACGGCGCAGGCGCTCAAGATGCTGCGGCCGAAGCAGGCCGCAAGACTCTCTCCCGCTGATCAAGGGCCTATTGACGATACCCAGGGTGATTGAACCATGAAGCAAGATCGAACCATCAAGCTCCGGCAGATTTTGGACTTGGACGCGGGCCAGGCCCTGTTGGGCGAGCTGAAAGGCAAGCTTGCTTCGGGCGAGCCGCTATGCCTCGACGCTTCCGGCGTCGAGGTGATGTCGCTCCCGGGCGTTCAGATCGTGCTGGCGGCGATCCGGTCTCAGTCCAAGGTGTCGGTGCTTTCGCCATCGCCGGTGTTCATCGCGGCCTTCACCGACCACGGCATTTCCTGGGAGAGCGAAGCCGCAGCGACCGGTGCCGATCAGCCGCCGGCAGAGGAACCGGAAGCCGCGCCAGCGGCGGCCGCAACGGTCGAGCCGCCGGCCGCCGCCGCTGAGCCGGATCCCGAGCCGCTCCCCATGAAGCGCATTCTGACCATCGATGACTCCAAGACGATGCGCGACATGCTGATGCTGACGCTGTCGAACAGCGGCTTCGAGGTGCTTCAGGCGGTCGATGGCCTCGACGGGCTCGACGTGCTGGGTCGCGAAACGGTCGACGTGGTCATCACCGACATCAACATGCCGAAGCTCGACGGCTACGGCGTCATCCAGCACATGCGGGAGCGGCCGGAATACGACGATCTGCCGATCCTGGTGCTGACCACCGAAAGCGACCAGGAAAAGAAAGAGCGGGCCCGCAAGCTCGGTGCGACCGGCTTCATCATCAAGCCGTTCAATCCGACGGGATTGGTCGACGTGCTTCGAAAAGTCGCCGCCTGACCTTGAGTAACGACTGAAACAATCGGGATTGATCCATGTCTGGGTTCGAACAACTCAAGATCACGTTTTTCGAAGAATGCAACGAGCTCCTTCAGAATCTGGAGGGCGGGCTCGCGGATATTCGCGAAGGTACCACCACCGAGGACACCGTCCACGCCATCTTTCGCGCGGTCCACTCGATCAAAGGCGGCGCCGGCGTCTTCGGCTTCTCCGAACTGATCGAATTCGCCCATGTGTTCGAGACCGTCATGGACGAGGTCCGCAAAGGCAACCTGGCGACGAGTCCGGATGTCGTCGACGTGCTGCTGCGCGCCAATGACACGCTCGCCGATCTGGTCGACATGGCCCGCAAGGGCGACCCTGTCGCGCCCGGCTTCGGCGGTGACGTGCGGCATTCGCTCAACGCGCTGCTGAGCGGCGGCAGCGAAACCGCCAAGAAGCCTGCACAAGCCGCCGCTGCGGCGCCCAAGCAGGAGACCGAGGAATTCAGCTTCACGGTGGTCAAGGCCGACAACTTTGACGACGCGCCGCAGACCGATCAGGTGCACGTCTACTCGATCGCGTTCCGGCCGAAGCCCGATATCTTCAAGAAGAACATCGATCCGGGCTTCCTGCTCAACGTGCTGCGTTCGATGGGCAAGCTCGATCTGTTCGCCGACACGTCCGGGCTTCCACCGCTGGCGGAGCTCGAGCACGACAGCTTGCACTTGAGCTGGAACGGCACGCTCGAAACCACCTCGCCGCGCGCCGAGATCGAATCGATCTTCGCGCCGGTCGCGGCCGATTGCGAATTCGTTCTGTCCGATCTGACCCCCGGTGCCGCGGAGCCTGCCGTAGAAGTGGTGCCGATTGCTCCGGAGCCCGCTGCGAAACCGGCACCAGTGGCTGCTCCGGCGCCGGTTGCTGCCGCTCCTGCGCCCATAGTTCCGGCGCCCATAGTTCCTGCGCCGATGGCTCCCGCGCCCATAGTTTCCGCGCCGGTGGCTGCGGAGGCACCGCCACCACAGCAGGAAGCCACTCCGCTGGCTCAGGCTGTGCCCGCCAACGGCAAGGAGCCGCGCGGCGCGGCTGCGAAGCAGGCGTCCTCGGTCACCATCCGCGTCGAGCTGGAAAAGATCGACCGCGTGGTGAACATGGTCGGCGAGCTCGTCATCGCGCAGGCGATGCTGCATCAGGTCGTCGACGAGCTGCCGGAGCAGACCAGCGCTCGCGTGTCCAACATCCTGTCCGATCTGGTCCGTCACACCCGCGGCCTCAAGGACAGCGTGATGGCGATCCGCGCGCAGCCGGTGAGCTCGGTGTTCCAGCGGATGCCGCGTCTCGTGCGCGAGCTGTCCGCCAAGACCGGCAAGAAGGTTCAGATCGAGATGGTCGGTGAGACGACCGAGGTCGACAAGACCATCATCGAGCGGCTCAGCGATCCGCTGACCCACATCATCCGGAACTCGATCGATCATGGCATCGAGACGCCGGCCGACCGCATGGCCAAAGGCAAGCACGAGGAGGGCACGATCCGGATGTCGGCCGAGCAGCGCGGCGGCCGCATCGTCATCGAAATCTCCGACGACGGCGGCGGTATCAATTGCGAACGCGTCCTGAAGAAAGCCAGGGAAAAGGGTCTGGTCGATCCCAACGCGGTTCTGACCGACGACGAGATCTGCAACCTGATCTTCCTGCCGGGCTTCTCCACCGCAGAAACCGTTTCCGACATTTCGGGCCGCGGTGTCGGCATGGACGTGGTTCGCCGCAACATTCAGGATCTCGGCGGCCGCACCACCATCAAATCCGAGTTCGGCCGCGGTACGGTCATTCAGCTGTCGCTGCCATTGACGCTGGCCGTCATGGACGGGCTGGTGGTCGAGGTCGCGAAGCAGACCTACGTGCTGCCGATCCCCAACATCGTGGAATGCCTGCGGCCCGGTCAGGACGAAATCCATCGCGTGATCGGCGCGGCCGGTGCGCTCAACCTGCGTGGCGATATCGTGCCGCTGATCTATCTGGCGGATGTGCTGGGTATGAATCAGACCGTGCAGGAGCGCACCAACGGCGTCGTGATCATCACCGAAGCCAGCGATGGAACCCGGATGGGCCTCATCGTCGACGAACTGCTCGGCCACCAGCAGGTCGTCATCAAGAGCATCGAGGAGAATTGCGGAAGCGTGCAGGGCATTGCCGGTGCGACGATTCTGGGCGACGGACACGTCGCTTTCATCCTCGATATCGAAATGCTGTCCAGCATGACCTGCGCGGACGGCCGGAATCTCCTACCCACTGCAACCGATGGAACAGCGAACGCAGCCCGACTCAACTGAAGCGGCTGCAAATCGAAACGTAACAATAAGGTCCGCTCAGACCAGGAGTTCTACACATGCCTCTCGCAATGACCTTCAAGGTCCTTGTCGTCGATGACCAGCTCACCATGCGCGAGGTCACTCGTCTCGCACTGCAGGAAATGGGCGTGCGGCTGATCATCGACGCGGAAAATGGCGACGAAGCCTTCAAGAAGGCGACGACGCAGCCGCTGGACATGATCATTTCCGACTTCAACATGCCGGGAATGGACGGGCTCGCGCTGTTGCGCGCCGTGCGTGGCCACCCTGCCGTTCGCAAGCTGCCGTTCATCCTGGTCACCGGACGCGGCGACAACGCGCTCGTGGTTTCGGCTGCGCAGGCCGGTGTGAACAACTACATCGTGAAGCCGTTCACCGCCGAAATGCTTCGCGAAAAGGTCGAGGCGGTCGTCGGCAAGCTGTCGTGACCGGCAGGCGGCCGGGCACAAGTGTCGGGCGCCGGACGCTCATGGTGAAAAATCTCTCTACGGACGTCGGTCGATAAAATCCGCACGGTTGCGTACGCGCGGCGTTTACCACTGCGCGGCACGCACCCCGCTCTCATCGATGGTTTTAAGACTATTCACACCGCGGCTGCCTAGTTTTGGCGTTGCGCCGGGGGAGCTGCGTCGGCGTCAAAGAACAAACAACAGGCGTCAGACGACAGGGGAACAATGAGCGCGCTTCAGGAAGCTTCGTGTGTCGGCGAAATCGATGGTCTGGTTCCGGACCATTTCTCAGGCGTGGGCCGGCTGCTGAACGCGGTCTCCACGGTCCTCCACGAGACGCTGGACCGCTTTGAAAATGCCAGCGGCTTGGTCACGCAGACCGTTCTGTCTCGCGGCAACGCGGCGGACTTGGAGCTGATCCAGCAGCTGCAGAACTTCGACCGGCTCCATCAGGAATTCTCGGCGATCAAGGAGATGATCACGCACTGCGCGGCGGCTTCCGCTGAAGGCCGGCTGGCCGACACCGCGCAGTGGGAGCAGGAGTGCGTGTCCGGCATCATGCTGACCGACGTCAAGCGGCGGCTGCTGGCGTGCCTTGGTGCGGCGCAGCCCGAGCCCGCCCCGATGCCGGATGAGATGGTGTTCTAGCTAGGGCATGATCCCGAAAAGTGTGAAGCGGTTTTCGGAAGAGATCATGCCCAAACAGGAGTAAGGCTGGCCAGGTCGCCTGGGCGGCCGGGCCAGGATCAGGAATTCGAGCCAGGCCGGGTGGGCTTCGAACCATTCTGCTTGGCTTTCAGCTTGGCCGACTCGAGCACGCGGCGCAGGCCGTCGGTCAGCTCCGGAACGTCTTCCGGCTTCATCCTGGCGAACTTGTCCTTGCGCCCCAGTGTCAACGCGTCGAGATGGCAGACCATGACGTCGCGCCGATAGTCGGCGCCGCGCTTGATGGCTTCGAACATCAGGCACAGGTTATTCGCCACATAGGACACGAAGTCGTAGCCCATCGTCGCTGAGACGTCGGCGAGCCGCTGACAATGCAGGTCGGCGGTGTCCATCCATGCGCGGTCGGCGACGTCGGCGCCATCCGCCGGAACGGCCTTCATCAACTTGGCCATTTCGTCATCGACCCAGGTCTCGAAATTCGGCTTCAGCGCCGCAACCGTCGTTTGTGCGTTGACGATCGCCTGGTCGCGGGGGATGCCGCCGGGCCGTTTGGCGAATTGCTGGAACTTGGTCTCGACGTGAAATTCCCGGGCTTCCTTTTTTTCCTCGAGCTTGCTCATGGTGATCAGCCGTTTCTGGTGGCTTTGAGAAGGGCGTCGATGTCGCTTTGCGACAGCGCGGGTCCCGTCGCCGTGCCGAGATCGACGGCCTTGTCGCCGGCCCGGCGGCCGACGCCATTGGGATAGCCTTCGATTTTGAAGCGCCGGTCAGGCCCGAAGTAATCCTTGGAGTCGATGAACTTGCGCGGATTGAAGGCGATCCAGACCAGCCGATCGTAGAGGCTTGCCGGCGATACCGGCTTCACCAGCACCATGTTGGCCCCGCAATCGCGCGCGTTCGCCACGACTGTCGAGCGCGTGTCGCTGGTCATGATCAAGATCGGGATGGTGCGGAATTCGTTGGTCGGATCGGAGCGGATCCAGCGCGTGAACTCCAGCCCGCCGCCTGGCGGCAAACGCTGGTCGCACAGCAGCAGATCGATCTTGTGTTGAACCAGCGCCTTGCGCGCATCGTCGGCATCGCGCGCCTCGACGACGCGCGTTGCGCCGAAGCCGCGAAGGATGCTGTGGCAGAGCGATGAGAAATAAGCGTTCGAGTCCGCGATCAGAAACGTCAGACCTCGGATGTTGATGCTGGTCTTTTGTTTTTCGGTCATGAGCAGACGTTCTGGCGAGATGCAGAAGCTCGAGCGCTGCCGCATCCATTGCGATGGGCAGAGCGCCGCGCCGGTATGCCGCTGTCGGTGCGGCTCCGCATGAACCCGGGCCCTGCGACGTCATCATCGGGCGGGTATGGTTAACAAATTGCCAACGCGGCCCACGAAAGGCAGGCCGCCGCCTCCAAGACGAGATTGTTGCTGAAAACCCGCCAACGGAATTCCAAGCCGTTTTACCGATCCGGCAGCCGGCTGGTGGTTGTATTGAAGTTATCGATCAACGTGAAAGAGTATTCGCCCAGGCAAATCCTCATCGGCAGCAGCGGCACTGCATCGCAAAGGCGACGCGCTCTTCCTCGGTCATCTTGGCGTGCTCCGGCGCAGGCGCCTGGGGCTGGGCCGCCGCGGGGAACGGGATGATGATCTCGGTGATCGGCTCGTCGTGGGGCAGGCCCTGCCGTTTCATCTCGGCGCGGCGCGCGTTCGTCGCCGCGATGTCTAGCTTCAGCGAATCAGCCACGAATACCGCGCCGTAGTTCTTCTCGGCGGATTCCCTGGTGATGTAGCCGCAGCGTACATCGTGTTCGAGCGAAGCGAGATCGCGCTCCAGCGGCGAGCCATAGCCGCCGCCGCCGCCCGAGCGCAGGATGTAGGCGTCGCCTGGCTGCAGCACCTGGTTCATCGCCTTGCCGCTCGGGAACTGCGTCTCGTCGTCCTTGCCGAAGCGGTGCAGCGCCACGGCGTTGCCCGAGCCGCTTAAGCCCCCGGACAGGCCCCAGGGCTTGCAGCGCACCCGCTCCATCAGCGAGCTGAAGCGGATCGGGTGCCGCGCCTGCACCACCTGTTCGGCGCCAAGCCCGCCGCGATAACGCCCGGCGCCGCCGGAATCCGGCCGCAGGCAATAGCGCTCGACCAGCAGCGGATACTTGGCCTCGACCTGCTCGGAGGGGCCGTTGTGAGTGTCGCCGTCGTTCATCGCGATCACGGCGTTGCGGCCGTCGCTGTTATATTTGGCGCCCCAGCCGCCGCCGATGAGTCCGCCGAGATAGATGTAGAAGCTGTCGTCCTTCGGCCGCCGGCCGTTGATACGGCCGACGCAAAGGTCGGCATGGTGGCCGGCGATTACCTGCTCGGGGAGCGCCGGCGCCAGCGCCTTGAAGATCGTGTCGACGATTGTCATCGGATAGGTCATCCACATGCGCATCGCGGCGGGCTTCACGGCGCTGACCACACGGCCCGGCGGCAGCACGATGTCGAGCGCGCGGAACTGGCCTTCGTTGATCGGCAGGTCGAGCGACGAGGTGAGGCACTTGAACGCCACCTGGCAGCAGGAATAGCCGGCGGTCTTGCCGGAGTTGTAGAAGCCCTGCACCTGCGTCGAGACGCCCGACAGATCGACGGTCATCTTTTCGCCCTTGATCTCGACGCGCACCTTGATCGGCACGCGCTGGCCGACATTGATGCCGTCGTCGTCCATGAAGGACTCGGCCTCGTAGACGCCGTCCGGCATGGCGCGGACGCGGGCGCGCGCCGCGGCCTCGCTCTGATCCATGATCGCCTCGATGCCGTTCAGCACGTCATCGCGGCCGTATTTCTTGACCATCTCGGCGAAGCGCTTCTCGCCGGTCTTCACCGCGGCGAGCTGGGCCCGGAAATCGCCCATCGCGCGTTCGGGCAGGCGGACGTTCATCTTGATCAGGTCGATCAGCTCTTCGTTCGGCACGCCCTTGCGATAGATCTTCACGATGGGCATCTGCAGCCCCTCGGAATAGATGTCGGTGGTGCCCTCGACGATCGTGCCGCCGACGTCCGGCCAGTGCGCCATGCAGCACGAGAAGCCGACCAGCTCGCCGTCGTGGAACACCGGCGCCGTGAAGGTCATGTGGTTGAGGTGCGAGCCGGTGATGTAGGCGTCGTTGGTGAGCAGGATGTCGCCGGGCTCGATGTTCTCTGCGCCGTAGTGCTCGAGCTTGGCCTTCACGGTTTCGCTCATGCCGCGGATGAACATCGGCAGGCCGAGCCCGATCGACACGATATTGCCGCGCGCGTCGAACACGCCGACCGTGAAGTCGAGGGCCTCGTAGATGATCATGTTGTAGGCCGTGCGCATAAGGTTGATCTTCATTTCCTCGGTCACGGCGACGAGGCTGTTGCGGACGATTTCGGTAATGACCGGATCGGCCGCCTTCTTGGCAGCCGGCTTGCTCGCCGGAGCGGTCTTGGTGATGTCGTCCATGATCAGCCTCTCCGAAGCGTGATGACCAGATCGCCGAACGCGTCGATTTCGACGCTGTCGCCGGGATGCACGACGGTGGTCGAGGCATGCTCCTCGATCAGCGCGGGTCCCGCGATCCTATTGCCGGCCTTCAGCGCCGGGCGGTCATAAGTGGGTGTGTCGACGAAGCCGGTGCTGGCGAAATACACCGGCCGCTTGCCGCGGAACGCTTCTTTGTCCGGTTCCACGCCGCCCTTGGCGATGTGCTCGAACGGCGGCTTGCGGAGCTGGCCGATGACGGCGCTGCGCAGGCTCACGATCTCGGCTTTCTCGTGCGCGACCGAGAAGCCGTAGCGCGTCTGGTGCACGGCATCGAACAGCGCCTTGATGCCGGCGCGATCCTGCTTCTGGAACAGCTCCGTCGGCAGCTCGACCGTGACGGCGTGCTCCTGGCCGACGTAGCGCATGTCGGCCGAGCGCCGCACTTCGACGCCGGTCAGGCTTTGGCCGCGGCCGACGGTGTCGCGGCCTTGCCGCTCCATCTCGGCGAAGATTGTCTCCATCTCCGGGAACGACGCATCGGCGAGCGGCTTGAACCAGGTGTTGACGAAGTCGCGGCGCAGGTCCGCGACCAGCATGCCGCAGGCCGAGAAGTGCCCCGGCGCGCGGGGAATGATCACGGTCGCAATGGAAAGCTCACGGCCGACGGCTGCGGCATGGAGCGGCCCCGCGCCGCCATAGGCGACGAGCGCGAAGTCCGCAGCGTCGAGCCCGCGCTCGGTGGTCACCCAGCGCACGACGTGCGCCATTTTGGTGGTCGCGATGCGCAGGATGCCTTCCGCCGCCTTGACCGGATCGAGGCCGAGCGGGTCCGCGACCTTTTCGGCCATTGCCTTCTTTGCGGCTTCGAGATCTAGCGGCATCTCGCCGCCGAGGAAGCGGTCGGCGCCGAGCCGGCCGAGAATGAGATTGGCGTCGGTGATGGTCGGTTCGGTGCCGCCGAGCCCGTAACACACCGGGCCGGGCGAGGCGCCGGCGCTTTCGGGGCCCACGCGCAACGCATTGCCGACCTCGACACGGGCGATGCTGCCGCCGCCGGTGCCGACCTCCTGGATGTCGATCATCGGCATCTGCACGGGAAGCCCGGTGGCATAGCCGCCGATCAACGCCGCGCCGGTCATCAGCACGTGGCCTTCATGGATCACGCCGGCCTTCGCAGTGGTGCCGCCCATGTCGAACGCGATGGCGTTTTGCATCCCAAGCGCGTCGCACAGCACCTTGGTGCCGACCACGCCCGCGGCGGGACCTGACTCCAGCATGCGGATGCAGGAGCGCCGCGCGTCGTTGACGTCGAACAGCCCGCCGGTCGATTGCACGATCAGGAAATTGCCGCCGAAGCCTGCGTCACCAAGATGCGCTTCCATCTCGGTGAGATAGCGCTGCACCCGCGGGCCGACATAGGCATTGGCCGCGGCCGTCGAGGTGCGCTCGTATTCGCGATACTCCTGGCTCAGTTCGTGCGACGCGGTGACGAACAGCTGCGGGAATTCCTGCTCGACGATCTGTTTGGCGCGCTGCTCGTGCGCCGGATTTCGGTAGGAATGCAGGAACAGGATCGCAATCGCCTGCACGCCATCCTTGACGGCCTCGCGCACCGTCTTGCGCACCTGATCCTCGTCGAGCGGGATCAGCACCGCGCCCTGGGCATCCATCCGCTCCATGATCTCGAAACGCAGATCGCGGTCGATCAGCGGCGTGTGCTTCTCGAAGAACAGGTTGTAGGACTCCGGCCGGTTGACGCGGCCGATCTCGTAGATGTCGCGGAAGCCCTGCGTGGTGAGCAGCGCGCAGCGCGCGCCGCTCCGCTCCAGGATGGTGTTGATCGCGACCGTGGTGCCATGAAGGAACAGCCCCGCCGCCTGGAATCGCGAGCCGGCCTTGCCGACGCCGTTCTCGATGCCGGTGACGAGCCGCTGCGGCGTGGTCAGCGTCTTGCCGAGCCTGAGCGCGCCGGTGGTCTCGTCGAAGGCCGCGACGTCGGTAAAGGTCCCGCCGACGTCGGCGGACAGGCGGATGGCGGAATCACGCACGGGAGCATTCACGGGTTGTTACTCCAATCTATCCACGAGTCATTCCGGGGCGCGCGGAACGCGCGAACCCGGAATCCAGAACAGCAGGGACTGCCTCCTTGTCTGGATTCCGGGTTCGGCCCTGCGGGCCGCCCCGGAATGACAGCGGAGGATGTGTTGCCCACCTCATCTCACGCACTCATCAAAGCTTGCGCCGGCAGGTCGGTGATGAAGCTGTGTGCGGGCGCATGCGAGATGAAGAACGGCAACTTGGCGTTCTCGGCGGCGCTTTGCGGCGTGACACCGCAGGCCCAGAACGCCGGCACGATACCGGGCGGCGTCGGCGGCACCGTGCCGCCGAACAGTGGGTTTGCGAGGTCTGCGCCGATCGCGGCGGGATCGCCGAGATGAATCGGCGCGCCGTGGTTGAACGGAAATCGCGACGTCACCTGCGTCGCCGTGATCGCCTGCGGACCGGTGAGCCAGCGCATGGTCACGATCATGTCGCCGCGAAACGGTCCGGCCGGTTCGGTCGGCAGGGTGGTGCGCAGCACCCAGCGGTCCTTGTGGGTCGGCACGCCGGCATTCTCCAGTGCGCCGTCGATGCTGATGCCGGAGCCGATCAGGAAGGTGACGAGATCGTCGCACCAGAGTTCAGCGATGTCGGTGCGATCCTCGGTGCGGACGCCGTCGCGGTAGATCGCATAGCGCGCGCAGTCGGTGCGCAGGTCGGCGGTCGGCGCGAGCTTCTTCGGCGTCACGCTGCCGGGATCAGTGACTTCCAGCACCGGACAGGCGCGCTGGTTGCGCTGGCAGTAGAGCAGGAAGTCGAACGCGTACTCCCTGGGCAGGATGGCGAGATTGCACTGCACGAAGCCATGCGCGAGGCCACGGCTCGTGCCGGTGATACGGCCGGCACGAATCTCCTGGCGAACGCGTTGGCTTTCGAGCAGGGCAGGGCCCGTCATCGAGCTTTCTCCTGGCGCATGACCTGGTCCGGAAACCGGTTCCCACTTTCCGGGGTCATGCGCGGTCCTCAAGCATGACTTCGTAAATCTGCGCGTGGCCGGTCCTGTCCGACGTGAACACCACGCGCGAATTGTCCGGCGCAAAGCGCGGATGCGGATGCGTGTGCTGCGCGGCTTCGACCGCGACCGGTCCGTTGTTGTAGGGAAACGGCTCGGCCCAGTGCTTGCCCTCGGACGAAGCCTCGCTGGCGCAGAGCGGCTGCGCCTCGTCGGCCGGATCGTCGTCGAGGTGGAAGGTGTGCAGCCCGAGATCGGGAAAGTTGGTGTCGCAGACGAAGGTGTCGCCGGCATCGTCCGGCGCCGCGTGCCAGGCCGGCGAATAAGTGATCTGGCGCACCACGCCGCGGTCGACATCGACCATCTTCATACCGCGCGGCCAGTCGACGAACGCCACGGTGCGGCGGCCCGGCACCCACACCTCATGGGTGACCCACTGCATGTCGTTCTCGCGCTGATAGATGCGCCGGTTCTTCTGCCCGCTGCGGTCCGTCACCCAGACACGGTCGGTCATCGGCCCGGCGTAGAGGATCAGGTCCTCGTCGTCGGGGCAGAACTGCGGATGCCCGATGGTGTCGCGCTCGATGATCACCGACGAGGTTTTCCTCTCGGTGTCGATCAGCATGAACCGCGTCACCGGACCGGCCTTGACCGGCACCGCCCACCACTTTCCGCTGGCAGACAGCGCCGTCGTGCCCATCGCGGCGCCGACCATGCCCTTCTCGCGCATCTCGACCGCGCCGAAATCGGCAAGCTGCTCTTCCTCGAAGGTGTCGAGGTTGATCCGGAAGCCCCCGGTGCCCGCCGTGTAATAGACGTAGCGCCCATCGCCCGACGGGATGATCGACCAGTCGGCCAGATCAGCCCGGTCGGTGACCTGCACGAGCTGGCCGCTCGAACGGTCCTCGAAGAAGATCTGTGGCTTCCCTGTGCGATACGACACGAAGATCAGCCGCTTCATGGCGCGGTCGTAGGCCGGCACGAAGAAGAACGGATGGTGATGGATCGACGGATGATTCGTCACCTGCCGGATGCGCCGCCCCGATTGCGGGTCGGTGCTCTCGCGGCTTTCTTTCGGAAAATGGGCGCCTTTGCTCACAGTCTGGTCCGGAAAATGCGGCGGCTCCCGGCGGCGAATTCCGCCTGGAGCCGCATTCGCGTTGACGATCAGGTCTTATACGACTTTGCCTGCTCGATAATCTTGCCGTGATCGTAATCGTTGATCTCGTCGATAAACTCGTTGGTGTAGAGCGGCTTGATGTTCTTGATGTCGAGCCCCTGGAACTTGGCATCCGTCAGCAGCTCGTCCTCACGGATGAAGCCCATTTTGGTATTTTCGTAGGGCGGCCGGTACAGCGGGATGCGGCGCTGAGCGGCGAGCAGCACCGACTTCACCGCGTCGGCTTCGCTCGCGCCGCGCGGCGCGGTCTCGGGATACATCTTCAGGAACACGCGGGCGCCGGCCTCCGGATTGGCCAGCAGGAACTCCGAGGCCTTGTTCACGGCGCGGCCGAAGCCCACCGCGACCTTGCGGTTCTCCTTGAGGAAGCCTTCCTTCGCGCTGAGGAACAGCCCGCCGATCAGCGGGATGTTCTTCGGCCGCGGCAGCATGCGCATGCCGATGCCTGCGGCGTCGATCTGGCCGAAGCCGGTGTCGAAATAAGCCAGCGCATCGATCACGCCGCGCTGAAGCGCGACACCCGCGGTGACGCCGGCGCCGACCGCGAGCCACTGCACGTCCTTGTCCGGATCGACGCCGATGTTCTGCAGCACCGCGCGGGTCACCGGATAGTCGGTGGTGCCCAAGTCGCTGACGCCGATCTTCTTGCCCTTGAGGTCTTCGTATTTCTGGACCGCCGAGTCCGGCTTCACCGCGACGTCCCACTTATACGGATAGGTGTATTCGTAGAAGTTCACGATCGGCGGCAGCTGGCCCTTGGCGAACAGCGGGAACTGGAAGCTCGGCGTGCCGACCGCGAACTCGGTGTCGCCCTTGTCGACCGCGATCTGCGCGTTGGAGTTGGTGCCGAGCGCGAGCGGCGTGAATTGCAGGCCTTCTTCCTTGGTGTAGCCGAGCCCCTCCGAGATCAGGATGTTGATGATGATCGGATTGACCGACTTGATGCCGAAGCCCATGCGGATCTTGCGCAGCTCCTGCGCCCGCACGATGGACGGCATGGCGAACAAGCCGACACCGGCACCCATTCCTTGAACGACCTTGCGTCGATTGATCATGTGTTTCTCCCGAATGCTGTTTCTTAATGCTGCCCGCGGTCCATCCAGTGGATCAGCTTGCGCTGGGTCCGGCTGACGACGAGGTGCAGGATGATGCCGGTGGCGCCGAGGACGGTGAGCACCGCAAACACGCCGGCGACGTCCGTCACCGCCTGCGCCTTGGTGATGACGACACCCATGCCCTCCTGGGCACCGAGAAATTCCGCGACGATGGTGCCAAGGAGCGCATAGACGATGCCCATGTCCAGACCGGCAAAGATGTAAGGCGCGGCCGAGGGAAGCTTGACCAGCCGGTAGGTCTCGAACCGCGACGCCGAGAGCACCTTCATCAACTCGATCCGTTCGACGTCGGCCGAGCGCATGCCGGCGAAGCTGTTCACCAGCATCGGGAAGAACGCGAGCAGCGCCGCCATCGCGATCTTCGAGCCGTCGCCGAAACCGCACCAGATCACGATCAGCGGCGCGATGGCGACCTTGGGCAGGCTCTGCAGCGCGAAGGCGTAAGGCATCAGCGCCGTTTCGACCGGACGGAATTCCGCCATCAGCGAACCGACGATCAATCCAAGGCCTGCGCCGATCAGAAAGCCGAACAGCGCGTTCGACAGCGTGCTCCACAGCGGCAGATAGAAGCCGAGCGGGCTGGCCGGCGAAACCGCGATGCCGCTCCACAGCGCCGTGAACACGCCCTCCGGCGCCGGCAGGATGTAGGGCGGCACGTTGAGCGCCATCACGGCAAGCTTCCAGATCAGCAGCAACGCCAATGCACCGGCGATGGCGATGCCGACGTTGGCGAAGCGCTCCCTGCGGCGGCGCGACTGCGCGTTGGCGGCCGAAGCCGAGACGAGATCGAGCGCGGAAGGTTCGTGCGAGAGGTCGGTCATGACGGTCAGCCTTCGAGCAGCACGCGGATCTCGCGCGACAGCTTGACGTGTTCGGGATGGCCGAAGGTCTCGGCGGCAACGCGGGGACGCGGCAGGTCGACCTTGAGCTCGCGGACGATGCGGCCGGGTCGCGGCGACATCACCACCACACGGTCGCCGAGGAAAATCGCCTCGTCGATCGAGTGCGTGATCAGCACCACGGTCTTACGGCTCGCGAGCCAGATGCGCTGCAGCTCGGCGTTCATCTTCTCGCGGGTGAGCGCATCGAGCGCGCCGAACGGCTCGTCCATCAGAAGCAGCTTGGGATCGCGCGCCAGCGCGCGGACGATGGCGACGCGCTGTTGCATGCCGCCGGATAGCTCGTATGGATACTTGTTCTCGAAACCCTGCAGCGCCGCGATCTTCAGAAGTTCGCGCACCGGGCCTTCACGCTCGCCGATCCCGTGACCGCCGACACGCAGCGGCAGCGTGACGTTCTGCCAGACCGTGAGCCACGGCAGCAGCGTCGCCTGCTGAAACACCACGCCCACTTCGGACGACGGCCCGTCGATCGCGGTGCCGCCGAGTGAGAACGTGCCGGCGTCGGCACGGTCGAGGCCTGCGAGCAGCCGCATCAAGGTGCTCTTGCCGCAGCCCGAAGGGCCGACCAGGCAGACGAATTCGCCGTCCTCGACCGACATGTCGACCCGGTCGAGCGCCAGCACCGGCTCGCCCGATACGGTGGGATAGATTTTGACGATGGCTTTCGCTTCGATCAGGGCGCCGCTGCGCGCCAGTGCACCGGAGGCTGCGGCGCGGCCCGGCATTGTCATCGTTCCCACCGCCGTCATCGACACTTCTCCGCCCGTCGCTCTTGTCCGAGCATGATCTTTTCCGAAAACCGCTTCACACTTTTCGGGATCATGCTCTAAACCGCCGTCGAGATGGTGCCGCTCGCCTGCACGGCGCGGGCGACCTCGCGCGCGGCGTGCTGCAGGGGCGCCAGCGCCAGCTTGAGGAATTCGTCCATCGGCATGCGCACGATCGGCGCCGCGACGCTGATCGAGGCGACCGGATAACCGTCGGTGTCGAGCACCGGCACCGCGAGAACGCGCAGCCCGTTGCCGAACAGGGAGTCATGCAGCGCATAGCCGCGCTGACGGATCGTTTCGAGCGTGCGGTCGAGCTCCGCCCGCGTCAGCGCATGCGATGCCGTCTCGCCGCGGCGCGTCGGCATCGCCAGCACGCGTTCGCGGTCGCGCGGCGGCAGGAACGCCAGGATGGCGTGGCCTATGATGCCGACGCTTGCCGGAATCTGCGTGCCGATGCGGATGTCGACGCCGAGCCGCGTCAGCCCCGCGCGCACCCGCTCGACATAGAGCACGTCTCCGCCATCCATCACGCCGAGGCTTGCCGCCTCGCTGATTTCGCCAACGAGAGAGCGCAGGATCGGTCGTGCCAGCTCGCGCAGATCAGAGCGCCCGATGGCGTGCAGGCCGAGATCGACCACCTTCATGGTCAGCCGGAAGCGCTTGCTGTCCGGGACGCGGGCCACGTAGCCGAGCATCACCAGGGTGTTGAGCATGCGGAACGCGGTGCCCGGATCGATGCCGGCGGCGCGCGCCACCTCGCTCAAGGTCATTTCGGTGCGCTCGGCGCTGAAGGATTCCAGCACCCGCAGCCCCTTGGACAGCGAGTTGACGAGGTTGCGCGGGTCTTCGGTGGTGGTGCTTTCGGCGTCCGCCGTCTTGCGCGGACGCGGCAGCGCACGGGGGCGCGCGGCGGCCGCCTTGCCGCGGGGATTTCCGTTCGATGGGGTGCGATTGAGACTCAACGCGACGCTTCCACCCGTGGGCAATCCAAGTTTTCGGATTGCGAAAATATTTTTCTATCTACGAAAATGCCTCCTCAGAGGCTCTGCGTCAACGGCACGACATGACGCACCCGTATGTTTCCATTGCAGAGCGTCGCCCGGCCGGACGCTGTTTGCCGCGGCAGGTTTTGCGCTAGATTGCGTGCCCCATGATGATCGACATCTTCAACCACTTCATGCCGCAGGCTTATCTGGAGCGGCTCGGCAGCCTCATCCCGGGCCATCCGGTGCTCACGGCGTTCCCGCGGCTCAAACCGCTCTGGGACGTTGATGCGCGCCGCGCGCTGCTCGACGAGTTTCCCGGCACGCAGCATGTGCTGTCGCTCGCCAATCCGCCGCCGGAGCTGATTGGCCCGCCCGACAAGGTGCCGGATCTGGTGCGGATGGCGAACGATCTGCTGGCCGAAACCTGCCGCAAGCACCCCGACCATTTCCCGACCTTCATCGCCTCGCTGCCGATGAACAATCCGGACGCGTCGGTGGTCGAGGCGGAACGCGCGATCAAAGATTTGGGCGCGCGCGGCGTTCAGGTCTTTACCAACGTGGCTGGCGAGCCGCTGTCGGCGCCGAAATTCCGGCCGGTGTTCGCCGCGATGGTGGCCCACGATCTGCCGGTCTTCGTGCATCCGATGCGCACCGCGCAGTTCTCCGACTACGCGAGCGAAAAGGAATCGCAGAACGAGATCTGGTTCAGCTTCGGCTGGCCTTATGAGACCACCGCCTGCATGACGCGGCTGATTTACTCCGGCATCTTCGACGAATTGCCGACCTTGAAGATCGTCAGCCATCACATGGGCGGCATGATCCCGTATTTCGCCGGCAAGATTAAGCTCGGCTTCAAGCAGATCTTCTTCGGCGCGCCGGACCACAATCCGGAGGCGCTGCAGGCGGGCCTCCGGAAGCCGCCGCTCGACTACTTCAAGATGCTCTATGCCGACACGGCGTTGGGAGAGGTGGGGCCGACGCGCTGCGGCCACGATTTCTTCGGCACCGCGCACAGTGTGTTCGCGACCGACGCGCCGTTCGATTTCGAACTCGGCCGCGGGCTCATTCGCAACACCATCGCCGCCGTGAACGCGCTGGAGATTCCGCAGTCGGAGAAGGACGCGATATTCTCCGGCAACGCGAAGCAGCTTTTAAAGCTCTGAACTTTCCACGAGTCATTGCCGGGCTTGACCCGGCAATCCATGACGAGGTGCAACGAAGGCAGTCGTAAGAGTTGAATAGGCTGCTGGTGCATCATGGATGCGCGGGTCAAGCCCGCGCATGACAGCGGAGAGAGCAGCGCCAAGGACGAGAGGGAACAGGCAGGGAAATGCGAACCGAGAACATCCGGGTCAAACTCCGCGACGGCGAGATGGGCGCCTACATCGCCTATCCGGACAAGAAGCCGGTGGGTGCCGTCATCGCCATCATGGAGATCTGGGGCGTCAACGACACCATGCGCCACCACGCCCACGAGTTCGCCGAAGCGGGTTTCGTGTGTCTCGTGCCGGACCTGTTCTGGCGGCAGGAGCCGGGCGTCGAACTCTCTGACAAGAATCCGGATCACGTGCAGAAGGCGTTCGATCTCTATTACGAGTTCGACTACGACCTCGGTGTCCGCGACATGGAAGACGTCTGGCACTATCTGGAGAAGATTCTGGAGTGCAACGGCAAGGTCGGCGCGGTCGGCTACTGTCTCGGCGGCAAGCTCTGCTACCTGATGTGCTGCCGCACCGACATCGATTGTGCGGTGGCCTATTACGGCACCTATATCGAGCACCGCATCAAGGAGGTAAAGAACCTCCACCGGCCGTTCGTGCTGCACATGGCGATGAAGGACCGCTGGGTGCAGGCCGAAGTCAACGACATGCTGGAGCGGCGCCTGTCGCCCAATCCGCTGGTGACGATCCACAAATATCCCGGCGCCGACCACGCCTTTGCGCGCCACGGCGGCAAGACCTATTCGAAACCCGAAGCCGACCGCGCGCTGGCGTTGACGGTCGACTTCTTCAAAAAGCACCTCGGCTAGGAGTAAGCTCTCTCCCCGCGGTCATTCCGGGGCCGGCCGAAGGCCGGAACCCGGAATCCAGACGCGGATTCGGAGCCCCGTACTGGATTCCGGGTCCCGCGCTGCGCGCGGTCCCGGAATGACCGAGCTGAGAGAATGGAGCACGTGCCGCCATGATGAAACTCGGCTTTTTCCTTTATGGAACCGGCCACCACATCGCGTCATGGCGCGATCCCGGCGTCATGCCGAACGCCAACCAGAGCCTGAAGCACTACGTCAACATCACGCAGATCGCCGAGCGCGGGCTGTTCGATTTCGTCTTCAACGCCGACAGCAATTCGACCTTCGGCCCTGACGACCCGGACATCTGGAAGCGCACGACGGTGTCGATGCGGCTCGAACCGCTGACGTTGCTCGGCGCGCTCGCGGCGGTGACGAGCCGCATCGGCCTGATCTCGACCGCCACCACCACCTATCTCGATCCGTTCCATGTGGCGCGCATGTTCGCCACGTTGGACCAGTTGAGCGAGGGCCGCGTCGGCTGGAACGTGGTCACCTCGTCGGCGGCGTCCGAAGCGCTGAACTTCAGCCATGCGGCCCACGTGCCGCACGACCAACGCTACGAGCGCGCCGCCGAGTTCATCGACGTGGCGCAGGGGCTTTGGGACACGTGGGAGGACGACGCCCACGTCCTGGACAAGAACGGCGGGCTGTTCTTCCACCCTGAAAAACTCCACATGCTGCATCACAAGGGCACGCACTTCTCGGTGCGCGGGCCCTTGATGGTGCCGCGCTCACCGCAGGGCCAGCCGGTGATCGTGCAGGCCGGGCAGTCGGAGGCGGGGCTCGAGCTTGCGGCGCGCACCGCCGAGGTGCTGTTCACGGTGTCGCAGAACCTCGAAGCTTCGAAGAAATTCTATGCCGAGCTCAAAGCGCGCACCGCGAAGTGCGGCCGCTCGCCGGATTCCATCAAGGTCATGCCCGGCGTGCTGACGGTGGTCGGCAAGAGCCGCGACGAGGCCAGGGAAAAATTCGAGCAGCTCCAGACGCTGATTCATCCCGAGCTGGGCGTCGCGATGTTGTCCGACATCGTCGGCCTCGATCTGTCGAAATATCCGCTCGACGGCCCGGTGCCGGACGTGCCGCTGACGAATACGCAGCAGGGCCGCCAGAAGGTCGTCATGGACATGGCGCGCGCCGAGAACATGACGATCCGCCAGCTCTATATCCGCGTCGCCACCGCGCGCGGTCACCGCGTCGTGTTCGGCACCGCGTTGGACATCGCCGACGCGCTGGAGGAATGGTACCGCGGCGGCGCGGCCGACGGCTTCAACATCATGCCGCAGACTCTACCGCATGAGTTGAACACGTTCGTCGACGAGGTCATTCCGGAATTGCAGCGACGCGGCCTGTTCCGCACGCGCTACGAAGGCGCGACCTTGCGAGAGAATCTGGGATTGCCGCGGCCGCCGAACCGGTTTGCTGCGACGTCAGCCGCTGCGGAGTGATCGCGGCTGTTTGCGTTTGAGGCGGTGGCGCTACTTCACCCTCCCCTGGAGGGGGAGGGTCGCGAGCGAAGCTCGCGGGGTGGGTGATCTTCCTCGCCGCTAGGTTCACCCCACCCCGCCCGCCTTCGGCGGTCGACCCTCCCCCTCCAGGGGAGGGTGGGGCCGGTGCCACCAAAAATAGCTACGCGCTGGGCTCCGCCGCAGTGTGCGACACGGTCGCTGCATCGCCCGACGCCTTCGCCGCCTCGCGCATCTCCTGCCGTGCCTCACGGTTGAACGCCCACTGCACGGCGACGAAGAACACCGGCACCATCAGCAGCGCCAGTGCCACGACCGCGATCATGCCGCCCATCACGCCGGTGCCGAGTGCCTGCTGGCTCTTGGCGCTGGCGCCGTGCGCGATCACCATCGGCGCGACGCCCATGACGAAGGCTAAGCCCGTCATCAGGATCGGCCGGAAGCGCATCCGGCAGGCTTCGATGATGGCGTCTCGGACGGTCTTGCCCTGCTCGCGCAGCGCCTTGGCGAACTCGATGATCAGGATGCCGTCTTTCGCGGCGAGGCCGATGATGGTGATGATGCCGACCGTGAAGTAGACGTCGTTCGGCAAGCCGCGCAGCGTCGCCGCGACGACCGCGCCGAGAACGCCGAGCGGCACCGTCAGCAGCACCGAAAGCGGAATGGTCCAGCTCTCGTAGAGCGCTGCCAGCACCAGGAACACCAGCAGCACCGACAGCGCCAGCAGGAACGGCGCCTGCGAGCCGGACTGCTTCTCCTGCAGCGACTGACCGGTCCATTCATAGCCAAAGCCGCGCGGCAGTTGTGCGGAAAGGCGCTCCATCTCGCGGATCGCGTCGCCCGAGGTGTAGCCCGGCTTGGCCTCGCCGGAGATGCGAACCGACGGATAGTAGTTGAAGCCCACGATCTGCGATGGCCCGGTGGACCACTGCACGGTGGCGAACGACGACATCGGCACGAGCTGAGCGCGCGCATTGCGCACGTTGTAGGTCAGGATCTCGTCGGGCTGCATCCGCGCCGCGCGGTCGGCCTGCACGATGACGCGCTGCATGCGGCCGCGGTTCGGATAATCGTTGATGTAGGCCGAGCCGAGATTGGTCGAGACGGTGTTGTTGATCTCCTCGAAGGTCACGCCGAACGCCGCGGCCTTCTCGCGGTCGATCAGGAGCTCGATCTGCGGCGCGGGAGGCAGGCCTTCGACGTAGACGCCTGCCAGGACCGGGCTCCGCGCCGCGGCGGCGAGCAACTGGTCTTTTGCACGCATCAACTCCGCATAGCCGCGCTGGCCGCGGTCCTGCAGGCGGAAGCTGAAGCCGGACGAATTGCCGAGATTGTCGATCGGCGGCGGCTCGAGCGCCGAGACCTTGGCGTCGCGGAACGTCGCGAACTGCCGGTTGATGTCGGCGGCGATCTGTTCGACCGTGTCATTCTCGCCGCGCTCGGACCAGTCCTTCAGCGTCACGAACGCCTGCGCGGTGTTGGCGCCCTGGCCGAGAAAGCTGAAGCCGGTGAGGAACGTCACCGTTTCGACGCCTTGGCGTTTGGCGAGAGCCTCCTCGACGCGTTTGACGGCCTCCAGCGTGCGTGGGAACGCCGCGTCGGACGGCGTCTGCACGTCGGTGGTGAAGAAGCCCTGGTCGTCGACCGGCAGGAAGCCGCCCGGCAGCCGGGTGAAGGCGAAGCCGATCACGACCAGCATGACCGCGTAGATCGCCATGAAGCGGCCGGCGCGCAGGATCGACCAGCTCACCAGTCCGCCGTAGCCTTGCTTCGCCTGCTCCATGCGGCGGTTGAACCAGCCGAACAGGCCGCGCTTGGCGTGATGGTGCCCGGCCTCGACGGGCTTGAGCAGCGTCGCACACAGCGCGGGCGTCAATGACAGCGCCAGCAGCGCCGAGAAGCCGATCGCGGCGATCATCGTCACTGAGAACTGGCGGTAGATGATGCCGACCGAGCCCGGGAAGAACGCCATCGGGACGAACACCGACATCAGCACCAGCGTGATGCCGATGATGGCGCCGGTGATCTGGCCCATCGCTTTGCGCGTTGCTTCCTTCGGCGACAGCCCTTCCTCGGACATGATGCGCTCGACGTTCTCGACCACGACGATGGCGTCGTCGACCAGGATGCCGATGGCGAGCACCATGCCGAACAGCGTCAGCATGTTGATCGAGAGGTCGAGCATCAAAAGCGTGGCGCAGGTGCCGAGCAGCGCCACCGGCACGACGATGGTCGGAATCAGCGTGTAGCGGATGTTCTGCAGGAACAGCAGCATCACCAGGAACACCAGCACCACGGCCTCGCCGAGCGTGGTCAGCACCTTGTTGATCGAGGCCACCACCACCGGGGTGATGTCATAGGAAATGTTGTGCTTGATGTTGGCCGGGAAGACGTTCGACAGCTCGTCCATCTTCGCCTTGACGGCCTTCGCCGTGGCGAGCGCGTTGGCGCCGGGCGCGAGCAGCACCGTCAGGCCCGCGGTCGGCTGGCCGTCCACCCGCGTGCTGAACTGATAGCTCATGCCGCCGACTTCGATGCGGGCGACGTCGCGCAGCCGCACCGTCGAGCCGTCGGCATTGGCGCGCAGCACGATGGAGCCGAATTCGTCCGGCGCGTCGAACTGCCCCTTCACCATCACCAGCGCTGAGATCTGCTGGCTCGACTGGCTGGGCTCCACGCCGATGCTGCCCGAGGCGACCTGGGCGTTCTGCGCGTTGATGGCCTTGGTCACGTCGTCGGTTGTCAGGTTGTAGCCGACGAGGCGGTTGGGATCGATCCAGATGCGCAGCGCGCGTTCGGTCGAGTAGAGCGTGGCGCGGCCGACGCCCGGGATGCGGCGGATTTCGCCGAGGATATTGCGCACCAGGAAGTCGCCGAGGCCGACCTCGTCGAGGCTGCCGTCGGTCGAGCGCAGCGTGATGATCTGCAGCACCGCGCTGGAGGCTTCCTCGATCAGGATGCCCTGCTGGATCACCGAGCGCGGCAGCCGCGCCTCGACGCGCTTGATGCGGTTCTGCACCTCGACCGAGGCCTGCTCGGTGCGGGTGCCCGGCACGAAGTTCGCCGTGATCTCGACCTGGCCGAGCGAGTCGCTGGTCGATTCGAAGTTGAGGATGCCGCCCGCGCCGTTCAGCTCCTCTTCGATCAGCCGCGTGACGCTGTTGTAGAGGTTCTCCGGCGAGGCGCCCGGATAGCTGGTGCTGATCGAGATCGACGGCGGCGCGATGATCGGATATTGCGCGACCGCGAGGAACGGAATCGCCAGCAATCCGCCAAGACAGATCAAGAGCGCCACGACCCACGCGAAGATGGGCCGGTTGATGAAGAATGCGGGCATCGGTCCTCGTCAGCGCGTCGAGATGTTCTCGTCGGCGTTGGCTTCGCGACGGGGCGCCTCAGTCTCGGCGCGCCGCGTCACCGCCGCTTGCCAGGGCTTCGGATTGATCACGTCGCCGGCGACGAACTTCTGGAAGCCGTCGACGATCACGCGGTCGCCGGGTTTCACGCCATCGAGCACCAGCCATTGGTTGTCGACCACGCGGCCGAGCCGCACCGGAGCCATCGTGGCGCGGTTGTCGTCGCGAACCAGAAACAGTTCGCTGCCGCCGGCATCGTTCCGTCGCACCGCCTGCTGCGGCACCGAGAGAGCGTCGGGATCGATGCCTTGCTCGATCTGCACCCGGACGTAGGTGCCGGGCAGCAACTCCATCTTGGGATTCGGAAACTCGCCGCGCAGCGTCACCTGGCCGGTGCCGGGATCGACCGTGGCTTCCGAGAACAGCAGCCGGCCGTGGTAGGGATAGAGCTCGCCGTTATCGAGCACGAGCCGCACCTTCGCGGCGCCCGGCGCCACCTCCTCCAGATCGCCGCGCGCGAACTCGCGGCGCAGCTGGTTGAGCTCTGCGACCGACTGGGTGAAGTCGGCATAGATCGGATCGAGCCGCTGGATCGTCGCCATGTTGGTGGCATCGGCCGAGTTGATCAGCGCGCCTTCGGTGACGAGAGCGCGGCCGATGCGGCCGCTGATCGGCGCGCGGACCTTCGTGTAGTCGAGATTGAGCCTGGCGCGCGCGACGTCGGCCTGGCGGGCCGCGACATCGGCCTCGGCCTGGCGCAAGGTCGCAATCGCGGTGTCGTATTGCGCCTGCGCGATCGCGCGCGATGGCAGCAGCGCCTGCGCGCGCTTGGCGTTTTGGCCTTCCTGCTGCAGCACCGCGGTGGCGCGGTCCAGCGCGGCCTGCTGGGCCTGAAGGTCGATCTCGAACGGCTTGGCGTCGAGCTCGTACAGCACGTCGCCTTCCTTGACGTCGGTGCCCTGTTCGAAGTTGCGGCTGACGACGATGCCGGAGACGCGGGCCCGCACCTCGGCGATGCGCGTGGGTGCGATGCGCCCGGGCAGCTCACGGATCACCGGCCGCGGCGTGGGCTCAAGCGCCACGACGCTCACCTCCTGCGGCGGCGCCTTGTCGCTCGGGGCGGCAGGGCCCTCGGAGCAGGCGGCGAGTGCAAGGGAGGCGAGCGCAGCCATCGACGAGAGCCGCACAGCGCGAAACGGGGTCATGGGCGTTCCAGATTCCAGTGGAGGGGGATATTCCCGATCAGGGCAGGGCGGACGCCGGAGGCCAGAACGGCTCAAGCTGACGACGTGACGGCATTCCAGGGCGCCCCTCTAAAATGAACATTCATTTATATTGCGATGCGGAATGCATCCGCATCTGCGCGGATTGTCGCGCGCCATCACGCCCACGTGAGGCGGTATCAAATCACCATCAAGTAACTGGAATAATTACAGAAAACGGCGGTGGTTGCCCTGGTCCTTAGCCTTGAACCGGCCCTTGGGCTTATGCCGGGTCGAGACCGATCGTCTTCAGCGTTGGGCCGACGGTGGGCGCGGTGAGATACTTCACCAGCATGCTTGCCGCGTCCCATTGCCGGGCATTGGCCGAGCGCGCCATGCCGTAGACGATCACGGTCTGCAGTTCGCTCGGCAGGGGCCCGAGAAACACGATGCCCTTGATCGGCAACAGTTCGCCGACCTGCTGCACGCCGATCTCCGCCTTGCCCTCGGCCACAAGAGTGCCGACTCGCACGCCGAGATCGGGCTGCACCATCTTGGCCTTCACCTGATCGGCGATGCCGAGCTTGGCCATCTGGCCGAGCAGATGTACGCCGCTCGGCCCGCGGCTCACCCCGATCGACTTCGCCGCAAGGAACGTAGCCTTCAGCGCCTCCGGCGTGCCGATGTCGGGCTTCGGCGCACCAGCCTTCACGGCGACGCCGACGCGAGAATGCGCGAAATCGACGCGCGTGCCGTCGACCAGATGCTTGGTGTTCGTGAGCGCCGTGAGATTGTCCGGCGTCGTCATCACGATGTCGGCCGGCGCGCCGTCCTTGACCTTCAGCACCAGCGTCGCCGCCGGGTAGAAGCTGATCGTGACCTTGTGGCCGCTTTCCTTCTCGAACTGCGGCACCAGCGCATCGAGCGCCTCGCGCATCGCGGTCGAAGCGAGAAGCTGGATCTCAGTGGCGTGTGCGGTGGTGATCATCGCGGCAAATGCGAGGCTCGCAGCGGCGAGAACAATCTGCATTCGATGCAGCATGGCGTTTCTCCCAGCGGTATTTTTCTTTGGGAAGAAGCCTAGCGCACAATCGTCCGAAATTGAATCGGTGGTGCAACAGCTCTTCACCTCTCCCATGGGGAGAGGTCGCCTCGCGAAGCGAGGCGGGTGAGGGGGTAAGGTCTATCGATAGACCGTACGCCCTCTCCCCAACCCTCTCCCCACGGGAGAGGGAGCGCACCGCCGACGCGGCAATAAACGCGGCATGTTGCAGCTTCCGCAAAAGGAAACGGGGCGGCACTCAGTGCCGCCCCGGCTGATTGAAACGCTGCGCCTGAAATCAGGCCGCCGCGGTGTGGTTGCCGAACTTCACCAGGTTCTCTTTCTGCTTCTCGTTGCGCGGCTTGAGCTTGAACAGCCGCGCCGCGGTGCCGCCGAGAATGTTGTGCTTGGCCTTGTCGGTGAGGAACGGCAGGTCGCTGATGGTCGAGGGCAGGTCGAAGTCCCAGTGCGGATAGTCCGAGGAGTACATCAGCTGGGTCTCGGCGTTCATCATGCGGAACGTCGTCTCCAGCGCGCCCATGTCCTGGATCTCCATCGGCTGCGACGAGTAGTACATGTCGCGCATGTAGTCCGACGGCTTCTTCTTCAGCAGCGGCGCCTCCGACGGACGCAGCATGTACTCGTGGTCGAGCTTCTGCATCAGGAACGGCACCCAGGCGAGGCCGGACTCGATCCAGATCACCGGCAGCTTGGGGAAGCGCTCGCCCATGCCGTTGATGACCCAGTTCGACAGGTTGACGATGTTGTACCAGCTGAAGCCGAGCGCGTGCGCCACCAGGAAGCGGTTGCAGCTCTTGAAGATCGGCTCGCCCCAGTTCGGGCCGGAGTGGAACGACAGCACCAGGCCGCGCTCTTCGATGGCGCGATAGACTTTCATGTAGCGGTTGTCGTTGACCGCGAGGTTGTTGCGCACAGTCGTGACCATGAAGCCGCCGACATGCTTGCGGTCGCCGAACTTCTCGACGTGGCGCAGGCATTCGTCGGGATCGGAGAACGGCAAGGTCAGCATCGAGAAGAAGCGATCGCCGGAATCCGGCAGCACCTTCTCGGTAAGCCAGCGGTTGTAGGCCCAGCACAGATCGGCCTCCATCTCGGCCTGCGGATGCAGTCCGATCGAGAGCATGCCGGTCGGGAACAGGCACGAGTAGTCGACGCTCATGGCGTCCATCCAGCGGTGGCCGAGTTCGACGTCGCGGGCGTAGCCGTCCTTGGTCTTCTCGGTGCCACGCAGCGGATAACGCGTGACGCGGCCGCCCATGTCCTGGAAGCCGATGCTCTGCGGCGTCAGGTTGGGGCGCGCCCGGGTGCTGGCGCGGCCCGACAGAGCGAGCTGCTTGAGCACGTCGTTTTCCATGAACGGCAGGATGTCGGCGAAGTGCTCGTTCTCGTAGTGGTGGGCGTCGACGTCGACGATCAGCATGTCGTCGAACTTGCGCTGCACCGCCTGTTTGCGGGCATGAGACAGCAACTGGCTGGTGTTCAGCTCTTCGACTGTGACGCGCCGGCCGCGATCAGCAATAAGGTCCATGGCGTTTCTCCTGAAAGTCCAGTTCTTTCTAGCTCAAGTCTTGTTCCAGCAGGCCTTAGGGTCAGCGTCCCGTCCAGCTCTGCCACATTCCGAGTTCGAACACCGCGAGGTTGGCGGCCTTCAAGAGGCCGCTCGCCGTCACCATCACGCCGGTTGGGCTGACCACCTGGCCTTCCGGGATCGGCGTGTACTGTCTGCCGTTCTCGATCTGCGCCGCGTAGACCCGGCACAGCGCACTCATCAGCGCCTGCATCGCCTCTTCGGAGATCGCGTCGTCGCTCTTCTTGAACGCCTGCTCGATCTCGGAGGCGAGCTTGATGGCATCGGCCGAGAGTCCCGTCTGCGGGGTCTTGATCTTCGGCGCCACGGTCCGGGTGGCCGTCTCTTTCAGCTTGGCCACCACCGCAGGCTTGCGTGACGACTTGGTCGCCGCCGCGGCTTTGGCTGCCATCGATTTGGCGGCCTTAGGCGACGACATAAACCTCGTCTCCCTTTTCCACCACCTGGTATTTCTTCAGTTTCATCTTCCGGCTCGAGATGCACTCACCGGTCTTCATGTCGTATTCCATGCCGTGCCACGGGCAGACGAAGTTCATGTCCTTTTCGGAGAAGTAGAGGCCCTGGGAGGTCTTGTCGGGGCGCAGCCGCTCCTCGACCTTGGCGATGGTCAGGCCTTCGCAGGCCGGTCCGCCCTGGTGCAGGCAGAAGTTGCTGTAAGCGTAGTACTGGCCTTCGTGCTTGAAGACACCGATCTCGTTATCGCCGACGAAAACGATACGGCGGTCGCCGTTGGTGAACTCGGAGGCCTTTGCGACAAACTTCTCGGGCATGTTGGTTCTCTGCCTTTTCCCTGGGCAATTCTTAAGCGTTCCTCGGGCGATCCTTGGGCCGACCCGAAGCCGCGGTGCGGCTTTTCCCCATCGGGCGGCCGGCACTTTGGACCGGTTCTCAGCTCACGAATTTGCGCCGTTCCGGTTGCGAAAGCAACAAGCGCCCGTGCCGGGGAGGGATGCAAGGAGCGCCGCGCAACGGCTGCCAGCCGCCGGCTTTTGCGCTAATCTCCCCCGCAACAAGCCGGAAACAGCGATTCCCCGGCAGAACATTCGAGCGAGGAGACGGAAACCATGAGCGAACCCCGGATCAATGGCCTGCGCAGCGTCGAGCTCGGCGTCCACGACCTGCAGAAGTCCGCCGAGTTCTACCGCAATGTCTGGGCGCTCGAAGACGTCTCGGGCGAGGGCGATACGCTGCACCTGCGCGGAACCAGCCGCGATCATCACGTGCTGACCCTTCGTGAACGTCCCCGCGCCGGTCTCCTCGGCGTGCACTTCTCGGCGCCCGACCGCGCCGCGATCGACGGCCTCCACGGCAAGGCGAAGGCCATGGGCATGAAGCTGTCGGGTCCCGCGGGCGAGCTCGAAAAGAGCGCCGGCGGCGGCTACGGCTTCCGTGTCTCGACGCCGGAGGGCCATCCGATCGTGATCTCGGCGGACGTCGCCGACCACGGCAGCGCGATCGACGACAAGACCCGGCCGACCAAGCTCACCCACGTGGTGCTCAACAGCGCCGACATCGAGAACCAGACCAAATTCTTCCTCGATGTGCTCGGCTTCAAATGGGCCGACTCGACGATGATGATGGACTTCGTGCGCTGCTGCTCGGACCATCACAGCATCGCGCTCGCGCGCGGCAAGGGCCCGTCGCTCAACCACATGGCCTACGAGATGCCCGACATCGACGGGCTGATGCGCGGCGCCGGCCGCGTCCGCAAGAGCGGCTACGAGATCATGTGGGGCGTCGGCCGCCACGGCCCGGGCAGCAACGTGTTCTCGTATTTCGTCGAGCCGAACGGCTTCGTCACCGAATACACCACCGAGGTCGAGCAGGTCGACGACAGCTACGTCGCCCATGACGCCGACTGGTGGAAGGCGCAGAACGTGTTCCCGTGCCGCTGGCAGATGGCCGGCGCGCCGTCGGAGTTCGCCCGCAAGGCGATGGGCGGTGATCTGGTCGAAGAGGAAAACCTGCGCTGCGAGCAGGTGATGGCCAGGGCGCT